>JADLEF010000473.1 GCA_020846295.1 Acidimicrobiales bacterium | reverse complement strand
CCGCCGTCGCGACCGGGTCCCGCCTCGACACCCCCGCCGTCGGGGCCGGCCTCGGGCGGGAGGGGTGACGGCGCCGGCGGCAAGCGGCTCGGGCTCGTCGTCGCGCTGGTCGCCCTCGTCGTCGCGGTGGTCGGCGCGGTGGTCGTCCTGGGCGGCGGAGGAGACGACGGCACAGAGGCCGCCTCGCCGTCGAGCGCCGCCCCCGACACCGGCTCGACCTCGCCGACGGCCACGTCGTCCGCCGTGGCCTCGAGCACGATCGCCTCGACCTCGTCGAGTACGACCGCCACCTCGGCGGCGCCGAGCTCCACCACGGCGAGCACGGTATCCACCGCCACCACGCTGCCCGCCGACTGTGTCGGCGCAGGGGAGCCGTTCGTGTGCATCACGTCGGTGTCCGCCGACGCCGCCGGGAACCTCATCATCCCGTTCAAGGTGTCCGGCTTCATCGCCAACAAGGGCACCGGCCGGCACATCCACTTCTTCTTCCCCAACAACCCGAAGATCCAGGCCGACATCCTCAACGCCGGTGCGAGCGGGCCGGACCAGGCCGAATGGGTGCTGTGGGACCTGCCCAACCCCTTCGGCCAGGACGGGCTGAACGGGCCGTACACGGTGGCCGACGCGAAGAGCCGGGGGGCGACGGAGATCTGCGTGCTGGTGGCGGACAACTTCCACGCCGTCACGCCCGGCACCGGCAACTGCCTGCCCATCCCGCCCGAGCTGCTCGCCTGAAACAGGGGTCCGATGCGCGGGATGTCCGAAATCGGGGACGGCCGAGTCCTGATAGGGGATAGCCCCGATGCGGCACCGCCACCCCTCGGCCATCCTGCCCGGTACGGCGAGCGCCGCACCGGAACGGCCTCCGCCGCCGACGCGCACCCCGCCGCCTGACACAATGACACCGAGTGCCACCCCGGCCGGAGGGGCGGCACGCACACCCCAACTCTCGATGGAGGGAACATCGTGGTTTACGACCTCGGTATCGACGTCGGCACCAGCTACACGGCGGCCGCCATCCGCCGCGCCGACGGCACGATCGAGGTGGTCGGCCTGGGGCCGATCGCGGACAACATCCCGAGCGTCGTGTACCTCAACGACGACGGGTCCCTCATCGTCGGCGACGCCGCCTCGCGCCGCGCCGCCATCGACCCCGCCGGCGCGGCCCGCGAGTTCAAGCGCCGCTTGGGCGATCCGACCCCGTTGATCCTGCGCACCTCACCGTTCTCGGCGGAGGCGCTCATCGCCAAGCTGATCGAGCACGTCACCGCCCGGGTGACCGACCGCGAGCGCGACCGGCCGCGCCACACCGTGGTCACCCACCCGGCCAACTGGGGCCCGTACAAGCTGGAGCTGTTCGACCAGGCGTTCCGCATCGCCAACGTGGAGGACCACTCCCGCCTGCCCGAGCCGCAGGCCGCGGCCATGGCCTACGCGGCGGAGGCCCGGGTGCCGACCGGGTCGGTGGTGGCGGTGTACGACCTCGGCGGCGGCACGTTCGACGCCGCCGTGCTGCGCAAGACCGACCGCGGCTTCGAACCGCTCGGCGAGTCGGTGGGCATCGAGCACCTCGGTGGCGTGGACTTCGACGAGGCGGTGCTGCACCACGTGCGCACCCAGGTCGGGGACCGCTGGCCGGACGACCCGAACGACCCGTCCCTGCCGGCGCCGATGCTGCACCTGCGGCGGGCGTGCATGGAGGCCAAGGAGCTGCTCTCCAGCGAGACCGACGTGCAGATCCCCGTGCTGCTGCCCGGGATCGACACCACCATCTCGCTCACCCGGGTCCAGTTCGAGGCCATGATCACGCCCCGCCTGGAGGATTCGATCTCCGCGCTCGACGCCGCCATCGCCTCAGCGGGGGTGCGGCCCGATGAGCTCAACGCGGTGCTCATGGTCGGCGGGTCGAGCCGCATCCCGTTGGTCAGCCAGATGCTGACCAAGCGCTTCGGTGGCCTGGTCGCCGGCGACATCGACCCGCTCTACGCCGTCGCCCGCGGCGCCGCCCTGGCCGCCGGCGTGGCCGCCGGTGACCCGGTCGGGTCCGGCTCCTTCTTCGCCGGCCCCGCCGCGCCCGCCGGTCCGGCGGGCCCGCCCCCGGGGGTGCCACAGGTGAGCGCAGCGCCGCCGACCATCCTCGCCGGCACGTCCCCGGCCGCGCCGGCGCCCATCGCCCCGGTGCCGGTGGCGCCCGCCGCTGCGGCGCCGCCCCCGTCGGCGGCCACCCAGCCACCGCCGGCCGTGCCCTTCAACGCGCCGCCGCCGGCCGTGCCGTTCAACGCCCCGCCGCCGGTGATGCACGGGTCGGCCGCGCCCTGAGCGCCCGCCGGTCCCGGTGCCGTGCCGCCGGGTCTGGCCGGTGCGTCGCCGCCTCGGGCCGCCGATCGGCAGGTGCCGCCGGGGCCGCCGCCGATGCCGCCCCACGCCCTCGACGGCGAGGCCCGCAAGGGCGGCCGGGCCAAGATCCTCGCCCCGCTCGCCGTGGTCGCGTTGCTCGCCGCCGCCGGCGGCGCCTACGCCCTGACCCGCGGGGGCGGTGACCAGGCCGGCGGCGAGACCACCAGCACCACCGAGGGCGGGACCTCCGGGTTCGTCAACGCGGTGGCCTCGGCCGAGAACATGGTGCAGATACCGGCCGGTACGTACACGCTGGGCGTGGACAAGCCGGAGCCGAACGCGGCGGAGACGCTCACCCTCACCAAGGAGGTCGCCGCCTTCTACATCGACCTGTACGAGGTCTCCAACGAGGAGTTCAACCAGTTCGTCAACGAGAAGCAGGCGGCGCCGCCCGCATCGTGGCCCGGTGGTCGCTACCCGGGTGACGGCCAGGCGCTGCGGCCGGTGCAGGGCGTGAGCTACCAGTGGGCCTCCGCCTACTGCGCCTCGCTCGGCAAGCGCCTGCCGACCGAGGCCGAGTGGGAGACCGCCGCCCGGGGCACCGAGGCGCGGCTCTTTCCCTGGGGGGCCGTCGCAGCCGAAGGGGGCCTGCCCGATGAGGGCACCTACGACCGGGGCTCGATGGCGGCCAACGCCTCCACCTTCGGGGTGTTCGACCTCACCGGCAACGTGTGGGAGTGGGTGGGCGATTCCTACGATCCCCGCGTCGACGAGTCGCTCCACGTGCTGCGCGGAGGCCAGAACGGCTACCTGCGCAAGAACACGGTGCGCCTGCCGGTGGCGGACAGCTCCAACGCCCTGAAGATCGCCGGGTTCCGCTGCGCGGCGGACACCGCCGACGCCGCCCTCCCGGCGCTGCAGTTCGGTGACTTCACGGTGCCGGAGCTCGGCAACGAGGTCACCCCGACGACCACGCCGCCCGGCGTGATCCTCGACGACACGTTCGACGACGCCACCAGCGGCTGGGTCGAGCTCACCACGGACGAGATCCGCTACGGCTACCACCCGAACGGGTTCTTCCACCTCGAGACGAAGAAGGAGAGCACCGACGTCTCGGTGGAGAGCAGCGTGGCCCTGCAGGCCGACCGGCCGGCGAAGATCAACGTCTCCGCCTTCGTGGACCCGGCGAACACCAACGACGACGGCGGCGTCTTCTCCTACGGGATCCTGTTCCGCAGCTCGATCAACGGCGACGGCAACGGCCTCATCTTCGTGGTCGACCCCCGCTCGCAGAAGTGGCAGGTGTGCAACCGCGATCCTGACACCGGTAAGTGGGTGCTGATCGAGCAGAAGCAGCGGGCCATCCCCGACACCGCGGACCTCGAGGTGCGCATGAAGGGTGACACCTACGAGTTCCTCATCGGCGGGCAGCAGGTCTACGCCCGGGACATCCCCGGCTACACCGGCAGCGGCGCCGGCATGGTCCTGGTCAGCTACCAGGCGTCCACCAAGGCGCACATCCACTTCGACAAGTTCAGAATCAGCGAGCTGTAACCGCCATGGGATATGTCCTCGGGGTCGACTTCGGCACCTCGTTCACTGCGGCGGTGGCCTACTCGGCGGGGGCCAGCCGCGTCGTCACCCTGGGCAAGCGGGCCGGCGCGGTGCCCACCGCCACCTTCGTGCGCGACGACGGCACGCTGATCCACGGGGAGGACGCCTTCCTCGTCGGCGCCCACGACCCCGAGCGGTTGGTCCGCAACCTGAAACGCCGGCTGGCCGACACCGCCCCGATCCTCGTGGGAGGTCGTTCGTTCACGCCGATCGAGCTGACCGCCGCCTACCTCCGCTGGGTGGTGGACGCCGCCGCCCTGTCCGAGGGGGGCCCGGCCGACGCCCTGCTGTTCACCCACCCGGCCAACTGGCGGTCCGTGCGGCTCGACCAGTTCCGCGAGGCGATGACCCGGGCGGGGCTGTCCGGTGTGCACTTCGCACCCGAGCCGTTCGCCGCCGCCGCCTTCCACTCGGTGGGCGGGCAGGTGCAGCCCGGCGATCTCGTGGCCGTCTACGACCTCGGCGGCGGCACCTTCGACGCGGCCGTCCTGCGCCGGACCCCCAACGGCTTCGAGCTGGCCGGCGATCCGGAGGGCATTGAGCACCTCGGAGGGGTGGACTTCGACGACGTGCTGTTCCACCTGCTGCGGGCGCGGGTGGGTGACCCCTGGATCGCCGCCGAGCGCAAGGGCGGACCCTCCTACGCGGTGGCCGTCGCCGGCATCCGCCGGGAGGCGACCGAGGCCAAGGAGCACCTCTCCGTCGACTCCGAGGTCGAGGTGCCGATCATGCTGCCGGGCGTCAACCAGGTGGTGAAGATCACCCGCACCGACTTCGAGCGGCTCATCGCCCCCAGCGTGCAGGACACCATCGGCGCCTTCCGCCGGTCGCTGCGCCAGGCCTCGGTCACCCCGGCCGAGCTGTCGGCGGTGCTGCTGGTGGGTGGCTCGGTGGCCCTGAACGTGGTGCGCGACGCCGTTCGTCAGGTCATCGGCGAGGTGACCCCGACCTTCGACGCCGATCCCAAGTACGCGGTCGCCCGCGGTGCCGCCCTGCTCGCCGCCCGGGCGCAGCGCTCCGAACCCGGCGCGTCACCCGACACCCGCGGCGCAGCGGTGGGAACATCGGGACCGGCGGGGGTGGTGCCCCCCGCGGGGGTGCCGGTCGCGGCGTCGGCTGCGCCGCCCACGGTCATCGCCGCGCCGCCGAGCCCGCCTGTGTCGGCGGCGTCGGCGGCCCCTGACGCCTCCCCTCCGCCTCCGGTCGGACCTTCGTCCGTCGCCCCGCCCCCGGTCGGCCCCCCGATCGTCGCGCCGCCTCCGGTGGGACCGCCCGTCGGGCGTCCATCGGCGGGGCCCGGACCCGCGGCCGCGCCGCCGGTGTTCCCGGCCGCCGGCCCGGGCAACCCAGCACCGGGCGGTGCAGCGAGCCGT
>JADLEF010000472.1 GCA_020846295.1 Acidimicrobiales bacterium | reverse complement strand
TCCATCCCGGGCTCGCAGCGCTCTCCGCATGGCGGCGGGAACCCGACGGGTCTTGGCCGACACCGCCACCGGTTCGCCGTCGACGTTCTCGTAGAGGGCGACGATGCTGCCGTCACAACACAGCCGCTCCGCGGTGGCGGTGCTGAGCGCCCCGCCGCCTTCGACGTGGCACTCGCCGCTGTCGTCGCGGTTGGTGAGCACGGCGGCGTCGACGTGCACGACGACCTGGTAGCGATCCGCCGTGCTCGACGTTGTCGCGCCGGCGGTGAGGCTGCGGGCGGCGACCTCGACCACCGCGTCGGCGCGGCGTTGCTCGAGCGAGCGGTCCGCCGCCGCGGCCAGCACCTGCTCGATGGCGTTCGCCACCACGGCGTGGTCTTCGGTGGGCAGGCGGATGGTGGTGACCACCATGCCGTCCTCCTGGTGACGGAACGTGACGGACCGGCGCGCCGCGGGGAGGTGTTCAGGCCGGTCGGGCTGGTTGAGGACCCGCGCCCGGCGGATGCCGGCCACGATGCGTTCCAGACCGGCGGTGTGGATCGAACGGGCCGTGTCGATCAGGCCCTGCTCGATGCCGGGATGCGCCACCCGGGTGATCGCTCGCACCTTCGAATAGGACAGCTCCCCCGCTGCGAACGCGGCGGCCACCAGCGGCAGGTGGGGCAGGGCCCGGGCGACGCGCACCTTCTCGTGGGCGGCGCGCAGATCGAGCGCGCAGCGCCACATCAGCCACTGCGCACACGTGCGGCACTCCCACCGTTCGTAGAGCTTGCGCCGGTCGAACTCGGCCACCAGCCGCAACCACCGATACTCGCTGGCCGCCACAGAAGACGCCCACGACACCAACGCGACTTCCAGCTCGTCGCCCGGCATCGCCGCCAACAGGTCATCATCGACATCCATCACCACCGCCATGCCCCGCACCCTACGCAGAGGGTGTGACAGCCGAACTCGACCCCACCGCGAAGGCGTTCAGCTGAACAGTCGGGGGGTGCGGCGGGCCGTCCGGTCGTGCGCGGGTGTACCGGCCGGTCGCTCGGCCTGTTCGGCACGAGTGATCGTCAGGAGGTCGCGGCGCGAAGCTGTCGAGTGGCGATCGATGCGAACACGGCGAGGATCCCGACGGACCAGGCGAGTGCGCCGATCCATTGCGTGGAGGAGACGGTTCCGTCGGCGAGGCCGCGGACGGCTTCGATGGTGACGTTGACGGGTTGGTGGCGGGCGATGCCTCTGACGGCGGGATGCATGGTGTCGATCGGCACCCAGGCGCTGGAGAGGTAGACGAAGAGCAGCACGGGGGCGAACCCGATGAAGGTCGCGGCCTGTGGATCCTTGACGGCGAGTCCGGCGGCAGCGAAGACCCACGTGGTGGCGTAGCCGAAGAGCAGGGCGACCCCGAGCGCGGCGATGCCGCCGAGCACACCTCCATCCAACCGGTAGCCGATCGCGAAGCCGGCGGCGACCATGACCGCGGCCGCGAACGCGTTGCGGCTGAGGTCAGCGGTGGTTCGGCCAGCCAGCACCGCGGACTGGGCGATCGGCAGGCTACGGAAGCGGTCGATGATCCCGTCGCGCAGGTCGGTGGCGAGTCCGACGCCGGTGGCCCCGGCAGCCAGGGTGATCTGCATGACGAGGACACCCGGCAGGAGGAACTGGATGTAGCCCTGGCCCAGGGCCGCTTCGACGAGGTCACCGAACACGGCGGTGAGACCGAGCACGAACATGATCGGCATCACTGCAGCGAAGAACAGCGATTCGGGGGAACGCAGCAGTCGCTTCACGTCGCGGCCGACGAGCACCGCGATGTCGCGTCGGGCCGAACGCGTCACGACCGGGCGTATGCGGTCGGGCAGCAGCCGCTGACCTCTCTTGTGGAGCGCGCCGATGTCGGCTTCGCCCGTCGGTGCCTCGGTGAGCGCAAGGAAGGCTTCTTCGAGCCTGGGGACGCGCAGCGAGAACTCGCTCGGTTCCACCGCCGCGCTCGTGAGGGCGTTGGCTGCGTCGAGCACGGACAGGAGCCCACCGGTGGTGGTGGCCACGACCCGTCGCCGGTTCGGGTCGAGCTGGGCATCAAAGCCTGCGTGCTGGAGCGCGGCGGTCGCCTCATCGAGGTGGTCGGCGTCGACGGCGACATCGATGATCCGCCCACCGATCTGCTGACGGATGGTGTCGACCGTGTCGTCGGCGATGACGGTTCCGCCGTCGAGCACGGTGACTCGGTCCGCGAGCTGCTCGATCTCGTCGAGGTTCTGACTGGTGACGAGCACACCGGTCCCACTCCGCGCGATCTCGGAGATGAGGTCCCAGAGCTCCAGACGGCTGCGCGGGTCGAGACCGCTGGTGGGTTCGTCGAGGAGGAGGAGCGCAGGTTCGCCGATCAACGTGGCGCCGAGGTCGAGCCGGCGCCGCATCCCACCGGAGTAGGTGCCCACCCGGCGCTCCGCGGCGTGCGTGAGCCCGAGAGACTCGAGCAGCGCAGTGGAGCGAGCGCGGCAATCGTGCTTCGCGAGCCC
>JADLEF010000471.1 GCA_020846295.1 Acidimicrobiales bacterium | reverse complement strand
GGGGCGGCCCCAGCTTGGGCGCCGCGGAACGGGCCGCCCAGGAACCCCGCCACGATCGAGGCGGCACCACCGATGAGCATGCCGCGCCGGCCGATCCGGGCCGTGAGCACGTCCTCGAAGGTCTCGAACGCTGGACGGCTGGCAGCGGGGCGGGACGTGGGCTGGGAAGCGGGCGACGGCACGAGGTTCTCCTGAGCGTGGTGTTCCTGCGCCCGCAAGCCTCGCGGCAACAGGTGTACGCCTTGCGTCGCCAACGCGAACAGCTGGCATCGGGCTGCGAAACACTTCGGCCGGTCGGGCGTCGGCTGTTGCCGCTACGCCAGGCCACAACTCGGGGCCCGGCAGCCCGTGCCAACGTGCGCCAACCCCTGCGACGGCCACGAGCATCCGCCGCAAACGTTGATCGGTGACACCCAACGTGAACAGATCGCAAGCAGCGAAGGTCCACCACGCGACGCATCGATGAACCGTTCGCGCGCAGCTGCCGCGCCCGACGTTGCGATGGCGAGGCTGGCCGTCATGGAACCAGCTCCCGCTGCACCGCCGGCCGAGGTGCACACCAACCCTCGCTCAGCCGATGACGTCTCGAGCCTTCTCTCGCCACTCCTCCACTTGGATCGGTCAACCTCGTGGCGCCTGGCGCGATCGGTCGCTCTCGCCGTCGACACCTACCACCCTCAGGGGATGACCCGTCTCGACGGCCGCTTCTACCTCTCGTCCGTCGAGGTCTTGGAGCCGACAGTTCGGCGCGACCGTTGTGTTGACGGCTTCGACAGGTCCCCGGGCACAGGTGTCGGACACCTCTTCGTGATCGACGAGGATGGACGCTGCGCAGCGCACGTTCGTCTCGGGGAGGATGACCAGTACCACCCGGGGGGCGTCGACACGGATGGGACGGACATCTGGGTCCCGGTCGCGCAGTACCGGCCGGACTCGCAGTCCACCATCTACCGCGTCAACGCCAGCACCCTCGCGGTGTCCCGCGCCTTCGAAGTCGCGGATCACATCGGTGCGATCGCCGTCGACCCGTGTTCGGATCGTCTCCATGGGTTGAGCTGGGGATCGCGGCGGCTCTACACCTGGGCACCCGACGGCACCCAGATCAGCGTGCGGCGCAACAGAAGTCATTTCATCGACTACCAGGATTGCCAGTTCCTCGCCCCACACCACGTGGTGGCAGGAGGCATCGCGCTGCTCGACGGACCGAGCCAGGGTCTGGAGCTCGGAGGCATCGCGCTGTTCGACGCCCGAGATGGTCGAATCATCCACGAACTGCCGATCGGTCATCGCTCCAGCGCCGGGCACACGCTCACCCGCAACCCGATGCACGTCGAGGAGAACGAAGGCGGTGTCAGGCTGTGGGTCGCTCCCGACGACGGTCATGAGGTGGCAGGAACCGAGCTGCTCGCGTTCGACGCCATCCTCCGCCCAAGCCGACCGGCGGCCAGCGCCTGCACCTGATCACTCAGCGTCAACGAGCGTCTCGCCGTGAACAGCCGTGACGTCGAACCCGCAGCATCGCCCGTCCTGCGCACGGTGACCATCGAGCTGATGGGCACGGTGTGTGGGCACGGCACCGAGGTGCTGCTGGCCGAGGAACCGGCTGCAGTCGTCCTCCTCGTCGCAAACCCCGCGTGAGGCCCCGTACCCGTGGGCCGTTCTCCGGGCGACGCCGCATCCGGTGAACGGCGGGCGATACTTCGATGAAGCTTCGCCTGTCCACCCCCGCAGCCCCCACGGATCGAGCATCATCGGCGCATCGCCTTCGGTGTTGACCACACCACGAGCACGAAGCCGGCCGACGCAGCGGCGAGGCAGCTGACGTCTCGCGGCCACATCGCACCGACAGGCGAGCACACGATGCACGCGTGCCGACGGCCCGACCAGGTCAGGCGAACGCCACCATCGCCGGGCAGCCGCCCCCGTACCTACCGGCATGGCGACGCCGGCGGAGCGGAGCAGCGGGCCGATCGGCGCTCGGTCATCGCTGTCCGACTGCCATGTCGTGTTCACCTCGGTTTCATCGGGGGGCAACCCGCGCTGCGTATCGTCGGGCACATGATCGAACGCCGTGAGGCCCCGCTGCTCGGCGAGGTGAGCGAGCTTCGTGCCGCCGTCGATTCGGCGGCGGCATGCGTCGAGGTCGGCGACCTACATCCCGCCCACCGGCTCGGTGCCCGCAACATGGCGGCCTACCTTGCGCTGCGCAGTGAGGATCGCCGCCGAATGCAGATCCGCCTGGCCGAACTCGGCCTGTCGTCGCTGGGCCGTTGCGAGCCGCATGTCGCCGCCACCGTCGAGGCCGTGCACCGTGCCCTACAGGCGATCGAAGGCCATCCGCCCGACGACACCGCATGCTCATCGGCTGCGTTCGCCGCCGGACGAGACGCGCTGTGGTCGAACGCCGCGCACCTGCTCGGCCCCGGTGCCGACGATCGGCCCACCAGGATCATGGTCACCCTCCCCAGCCGGGCAGCGGAGGACCCGGATCTCGTGGACGAGCTCGTCAGCGGCGGGATGCAACTGGCCCGCATCAACTGCGCCCACGACGACGTGATCGCCTGGCGGGCGATGGCCGCCCACGTGCGCAAAGCGGCGGAGCGCCAGGGCAGACCGGTGAGGATCATGATGGATCTCGCCGGCCCGAAGCTGCGGACCGGGCCGATCCCAGCCGGATCCGCCGCGCAGCGGCTCCACCCCCGTCGCAACGCCCGCGGTGTCGTGGAGGCCCCAGCGCTCGCCCTCCTCGTCGACGCCGAACAGCTCGACGACGCTGGGGCCGGCACCGGCCCGGATCTGACCATCATTCCGGTCGCCGCGCCCTTCGTGCACCGGCTGGTGCCGGACGACCGGGTACGGCTCGAGGATGCTCGCGGCGCCAAGCGGGTGCTGCGGGTCACCGCCGTGAACGAACGTGGTGCGGTCGTCGCCGTCAACCGCACCACGTACCTGGTGAACGGCACCGTGCTGCAGTACAAACGACACAGCGGCACCGTCGGCCCGCTCACCCCCAAACCAGGGGCGCTGGTGCTGCGCCCGGGCGACGCGCTGCTGCTTCGTGCCGACGAACAGCCGGCTCATCCGGCGAGCGACAGCGGCCCGGCCGCCATCGGCTGCACCCTCCCAGCCGCGGTCCATGCCCTCCGCCCTGCGGATCGCGTGATCTTCGATGACGGAACGATCACCGCCACCGTCATCGAGCACCACCCCGAGGGCGCCATCCTCCGCGTCGACACCACCCAGGACGGCGGCTCGAAGCTCCGCGCCGAGAAGGGCATCAACGTGCCCGACACGCCGATCCCCGTCGCCGCGTTGACCGCGAAGGACCGCGCCGACCTCGCCACCGTTGCGGAACTGGCGGACATCGTCGCGCTCTCCTTCGTCCGCGAGCCCAGCGATGTGCAGCTCCTCCTCGCCGCGCTGCACGAACTGGACGCCGTCCACCTGGGAGTGGTCCTCAAGATCGAGACAGCCCGCGCCTTCGCCGCCCTGCCCCACCTGCTTCGCACCGCCATGTCCCACGAGGGCATCGGTGTGATGATCGCCCGTGGCGATCTGGCCGTCGAAGTCGGCTACCAACGGATGGCCGAGCTGCAGGAGGAGATCCTCTGGCTGTGCGAAGCAGCCCATGTCCCCGTCATCTGGGCCACCGAGGTCCTCGATCGCCTGGCCAAGACCGGCCGGCCCTCCCGTTCGGAGATCACCGACGCCGCCATGGCGCATCGCGCCGAGTGTGTGATGCTCAACAAAGGACCGCACGTGGTCAGCGCCGTCGCCGTCCTCGACGACATCCTGCGCCGCATGGCCGAACACCAGACCAAGAAGAGCCCCCGCCTCCGGCAACTGCGCTCCTGGAGCCCCGACCGCCCATGATGGGCGCGGTTGCCGATGGTCCCGAGCACGACCATCGGGCCGAAGGTGGCTGATGCGGTTCACCCGCTCCTCCCACTGGCGGGCGCCGACGACATTCTGCGTTGCCGTCGGAGAATTCACCGTCCATGCGCTCGAGCGCCACACCGCCGACATCTCGCGTTTCCCGGTGGTTCCTAGGCTTCCGCCACCAGGTCGACGGGCCGCTCCCATGCGCCTTCTCCCCCGGGGACCCCGCTGTGCTGCTCCTTCATCGCCTTCGACGCCGACCCCCATGCCGTCCTGTCGCCGTCGGCAAGTTCGTCACGGTCGTGCTGCACCCGCGGGTGGCAGCCGAGGCGGCGGCTGCCGCCATCGCCGCCCGCCTGGCCGACGAGCTGCCGCCCCGGCGGCTGCTCGTCGCGAGCCCGGACCGTCCGCTGTGGCAACGAGCCCTCGGGCTCGAGGGCTTCGCCCCGGACACCGAAGCGCTCGCCACCTGGCTCCCGCAGGATCTCGCCGATCCGGCCGAACCCGCTCCGCCGCCGATCGCCGGTCCGCTCGCGGCACGCGGCATCGAAGCCGAGCACGTGTGGTCGGCGTTCGGCTGGCGATGGACCCTACGGCTGCTCGCCTGGCGCTACCCGGACACCGAGCTGCTGATGGCCGTCGCACCCCACCGCTGCCGCGTTCCCGTCCTCGGAGGGCGCACCGAGGCGGTGTACGTCCCGGCTCGATGATCGTCGACTGCGCGGCCTACGTCGCGGGGCATCGGGCCGCATCACCGAGCGGCAGCGAGCTGCGCCGATGGGCTGATGACCCCGATGCACTGGTGTGGCTGGGCTTGCGCATGCCCAGCGAGCACGAGCTCGGCTGGGTCTGCGCGGCACTCGATCTCGACCTCGACGCGGATGAGGCTCGCGCCCCGCACGATCGGCCGGTGCTCACCCGGCTCGAACACGCCTGGTGGCTCGTGCTGCGTACTGCTCGGTATGAAGACTCCAGCGAACGCCTCCGCCTCGGCGAGCTCTCCGTGCTGTTCGGCGCTCACTTCGTCGTCACGATCCGCTACGGCCACGCAACCCCGCTCGACGGGCTGCGCCGCGAGCTCGAAGCGGATCAGGAGCGCCTCGCCGACGGCGCCCACGCCGTGCTCACCGCCATCATCGAACAGGTCGTCGAGGACTACGACCGCGCGCTCGACGGCTTCGAAGGCGACGTGCTCGAAGCCGAACAGGACGTCTTCGACGTTGGGCGGCGCCCGCCCGTCCGCCGGCTCTACTTCCTAAAACGCCAACGGCTCCAACTCCTCGTGGTCACCGAAGGGCTCCAAGAGCCGCTGCGACGCATCGCCCGTCGCCTCGAGCCCGCCGCCGCCGACGACATGGCCAGCTGCCTGGATCGACTCGACCGGGTCGGACGACGCACGCGAACCCTGTCCGACCTCGTCACCACCGCCATCGACGTCAACTTCACCCAGGTCTCGCTGCAGCAGAACGAAGACATGCGCCGCATCAGCGCCTGGGTCGCCATCGCCGCCGTCCCCACGATGATGGCCGGCATCTACGGCATGAACTTCGACCACATGCCCGAACTGCACTGGTCCTACGGCTACCCGCTCGCCCTCATCGCCATGGCGACGATCTGCTTCGCCCTGCACCGGGTGTTCCGGCGCAGCGGCTGGCTGTGACGGAAAGGTTCATCTGCTGCTCACCTTGGCGTGGTCGATGTCGAACCGTCGGCCGGGTTACCGTTCGGCAGGCCCGGTCGTTCGCACCGGGTCGCCACTCCCCCCACCGGCACCGCCACTCCCCCTGGGCCGGTGGGGGGAGAAAACTCGCTGCAAGACCCGCTGCCGACCGGCCGCGGCGCCGCGCCGCGGCCGGGAGTCCGCTCCCATGTCACTGCACCTACTTGGCGGCCATCCACCTTGCATGGTCCACCACGGGCAGGCCGGCGTCCTTCCAACCGCGGAAGCCGGACACGATGTGCGACACGCGCTCGAGGCCCATGTCCTTGAGGGTCTTCGCGGACAAACTTGTCCGCCCGCCCCCCGCTCAATACAGGACGAACTCGCGGTCCTCGTTGAAGACCTCGCGGAAGTACGGCGACTCGGGATCGATCCAGAACTCGAGCATGCCGCGCGGTGCGTGCATCGCCCCGGGGATCACCCCGTCGCGCTCGAGCTCGCGGACATCGCGCACATCGATGAGCAGTGCGCCCTCCTCCTCGACCCGGCGCTTGGCCTCCTCGGGCGAGTGGTTGTCGATGTGCTTGCGGGCTTCGTCGATCATCTGCTGGACCGACCGTTTCATGTTGACGGTCACTCGGCTGTCCTCCTTGGGCTGGGCGGTTGGTCCGACCATCCTTCCACGGGCCCGGGTCCCCTCGCCGCGACACGGCATCACGCAAGGTTGGCGAACCGTTCGGCACGCACGCTCGGACCGGCCACCACCACCAGGTCGCCGTCCTGCAGCACCGTGTCCGGCCCCGGGAACCGGAACGCGCCGCCGGCCGGCTTGAGGCAGACCACCGTGACCCCATGGCTGCGGGGCAGGTCGAGCTGGCTCAACGGTCGTCCGAGCAGCGACTGCGGAGCGGCGGTCTCCACCATGGCGAAGTCGGCGTCGAGCTGGAACCAGTCCACGATCCGAGCTCCGACGAGGTGGGCCACCCGCCGCCCCATCTCGTGCTCCGGGTACACCACGTGGTGCGCGCCCACGCGCGACAGGATCCGACCGTGCGACTCCGTGACCGCCTTCGCCCAGATGTTGGCCACCCCCACGTCGACCAGCGCGGCCGTCGTCAGGATGCTGGCCTCGATGTCGCTGCCGATCCCCACCACCGCAAGGCTGAAGTCGGCGGCGCCGACCTGGCGCAGCACCTCGGTCTCGCTCGTGTCGGCGATGATGACGTGGGTCAGCACCTCGGTGTGCGCCTGAACCCGCTTGGCGTCGGTGTCCACACCGAGCACCTCGAAGCCGAGACGTTCGAGCTCGATGGCCACCGCACCGCCGAACCGGCCGAGGCCGATGACGAGGACGGGGGTGCGCGACCCGGGATTGGTGTCGCGGCGGAGCCGGCCGCGACGGGAGTGCTCAGCCAACGATGGGCCTTTCGTCCGGGAGGCGGTAGAGGCGGTCGCGCTCGCGCAGCACGAGCGCGGCGAACAGGGTGATCGGGCCGACCCGTCCCAGGAGCATCAGGCCGATCACCACCAACTGCGAGGTCGGCGGCAGCAGCGGGGTCACCCCGACGCTGAGCCCGACGGTGCCGAACGCCGAGATCGCCTCGAAGTACAGATCGTCGCGGGACGCCACCGTGGAGGTCGACACCAGCACGATCGTCGCCACCACGATCGCCCCGATGGCCAGCAGGGCGACCGTCAGCGCCTGGCGCAGCGCGGCCTCCGGTACCCGCCGGCGGAACATGATGGTGTCCGGATCGCCGCGCACCTCCGCCCACATGGCGAAGCCCAACACCGCGAAGGTGGTGACCTTGATCCCGCCCGCCGTCGAGCCGCTGCCCCCGCCGATGAACATCAGGACCTCGGTCAACAGCCGGCTGGAATCCAGCAGGCCGGCCATGTCGACGCTGTTGAACCCTGCCGTGCGCGGGCTGACGCTGTGGAAGAACGCGTTGACCAACGAATCCCCGATCGGCAGCGGGCCGAGCGTCGCCGGGTTGGTCCACTCGAACCACGCCAGCAGCACGGTCCCGACGACGAGCAGGACGCCGGTGGTCAGCACCGTCAGCTTGGCGTGCAGGCTCCAGCGCCGTGGCCGCGTCGGGTGGTTCGCCAGCTGCACCCAGACCGGGTAGCCGAGCCCGCCGACGATGATCGTGAGCGCCACGACCGACAGGATCACCGGGTCGCGCTGGAAGCCCACCAGGCTGTCGCTGTAGAGCCCGAACCCCGCGTTGTTGAACGCCGACACCGCATGGAACAGCCCGAGGTAGGCGGCCCGGTCGAGCGGCTCGCCGTGGGTGGTGGCGAAGCGGGCGGCCAGCAGCAGGCCGGCGGCGGCCTCCACCCCGAAGCTCAGCCGGACGACACCGCCCACCAGGCGGCGGACCTCGCCGATCTCCAACGCGCCCGACTCCGCCGCCGCGCGCAACCGCTGGCGCAAACCCAGGCGCCCGGCCAGCGCGAGGATGATCATCGACGACAGCGTCATGATCCCGAAGCCGCCGATCTGCACGAGGCCGAGGATCGTCAGCTCACCGAAGGTGCTCCAGTACGTCGGGGTGTCCACCACCGCGAGCCCGGTCACGCACACCGCCGACGTGGAGGTGAACAGGGCGGTCAGCAACGGAGCGCCGCCCGGACCCTCGGTGGCGATGGGCAGCATCAGCAGCAGGGCCCCGATCGTGCTGGCCCCGACGAACGCCGCCAGCACGTATTGCGCGGGATGGTGGATGAGGGCGAACCGCCCGCGGCGACGCTTCGGCACGGTCTCGCACCCTACCGTCGCGACAGAGCAGCGGACAGGTCGGCCAAGGCGGCGGCGGAGGCTCCGCTACTCGGTGGCGGCGACCGTTGTCTCCGTGAGGCACTCCGGCGGTTGCGGGCGGGCGAAGTAGAAGCCCTGCAGGCTGTCGCTGCCCAGCGCGGTGAGCTTGGCGGCCTCGCCGACGGTCTCCACGCCCTCCACCGTCACGCTCGCGCCGAGCAGGTGCCCGGTGTCGATGATGAGCTGCACGATCGACGCCTCGTAGTCGCTCGTCGTCACGTTGGCGGTGAAGGAGCGGTCGATCTTGAGGATGTCGATCGGCAACGAGCGCAGGTGGGCGAGCGACGTGTAGCCGGTGCCGAAATCGTCGATGGCCACCCGTACGCCGGTGCGGCGCAGCCGCTCCAGCTTCACCGACGCACCCGAGAGATCGTCGAGCAGCGCCGTCTCGGTGACCTCGATGACGATCCGCCCGGGATCCACGCCCGCTCGCTCCAACGGTTCGAGCACATGGCGCACGAAGTCGTCGTGGCCGAGGTGACGGCTGGACACGTTGACCGACACCGGCAGGTCGCGGTGACGACCCGTCTCGTCCCAGCGGGCGATCTGCGCCGCGACGGCGCCCAGCACCCAGCGGTCGAGGTCGATGATCAGCGCGCTGCGCTCGGCCAGC
>JADLEF010000470.1 GCA_020846295.1 Acidimicrobiales bacterium | reverse complement strand
GTGGCCGCACTCCTCCAGCCCGAAGGCCTGCATGCCGCGCACGAAGCCGTAGTGCGGGTGCTGCCGATCGAACGCCGCCACGCTGCGACCCACCCGATCGCGGAGGTTGCGGGCGTCGCCCACGAAGAAGTCGAGCTGGTGGCCGATCATGAGCGCCAGCACGTCGGTGGGCCACTCGACGAGCAGAGCGTCGAGCCGCCGCGCCGCCCCGTGCCAGTCGCCCTGCAGCCACGCGGCGATCGCCGTCGCGTGGGCCGATTCGCGGTCGTTGCGCGGCACCGCCTGCAAGGTGGCCGCGAAGCCCCGGGCCGCATCGAGGTCGCGGGCGTCGGTCGACATCAGGTGCAGGTACGCGGCGAGCACCTGACCCATCGGGAACGACGGATGGTTCTCGACGAGGCGTGACGACTGCTCGACCACGTCCACGTGGAAGCGAACGAGGCGGTCGACGGCGGCGTCGTAGCGTTGGATCGCTTCGGTGGGGCCGGTCGTCGGGTGGGTGGACGTGGGTGGCACCGCTGACACAGGCTTGTTGGCGTTGCGGGCGCTGTCGGCGTTGTCGGTGGAGGTGGTCATCGTGGCGGCTCCTCTCGTGCGCGCGATGGATCATCCTGCGGCTGGCGGCATCGTGCGCAGGATCGCATCCTCCCCCAGCGGTCCTCTGCGTCGCGCCGGGTCGGCGTGACGGTCACCGCTCCGGGCGACACGGATCGGCGGAGGTGCGTCACCGACTGCTCTCCCGAGCGAGGGGGCGGTCCCTCCAGAGGAGTCCATTTGGATTGGGTGCGGGCTTCGTGGTGACGGCTCTGAAGATTTGTCTGACGCACCGGGGATTTCTTCTCGGTTCAATCCGGTCGGGCACCGAACGGGGCTAGCATTGACGCTATGGCGGCGAGCTTCACCGAAGCGATGGAGAACATCCTCGGCGATGCGCGCGCCGCGGCCAAGTTGCTCGATGCGGTCACGGTTGACGAGATCGAAGGTGCCCTGCGCGCTGCCCAAGAGGCGGTGAACGTCCTGCAAGAGGTGCAGCGCCGCACCGTGGCCGCCAGCTTGCGGTGCGAGACCTGGTCGGCCAACGGGTTCCGCGGTCCCGACCGCTGGCTGGCCCGGGCCACCGACCTGCGGTTGTGGCGGGCACGGGTGCTGTGCCACCAGGCCGAAGCAATGCAACACCTCCCCGTTGCCCAAGCGGCAGCACTGGCCGGCGGGCTGCACGAGCTCCCGTAAGGGAGCTGGTCAAAGCGGCCGATCGGGTCGGGCCGTTCTCGAGCATGGATGTCGATGTCGAACTGACCGCGAGACTGTCAGATTTTCTGTGTAAGAGGACTTGACTGACTTGCCCTCTACAGTACTCTTGACGTGTTATGATGTCAAGAGGAAATATCAAATTTGTTTGGGAAATATATCGCAAACTGGTGTAGGGCTCGGGCCCAGTCGCGGATGGGATAGGTCCATTTCTTCTCGGCTCGGATGAGGCCGAGCCACAGCAGCTTGAGGGCGGCGTCCTCGGTGGGGAAGTGGCCGCGGGTCTTGATGACCTTGCGCAGCTGGCGGTTGACGGCCTCGATGGAGTTCGTGGTGTAGATGATGCGCCGGATGTCGGGCGGGAAGGCGAAGAACGGGATGAACCGCTCCCAGTGACGGCGCCACAGCTCGCTGATCATCGGGTAGCGGCCATCCCAGGTGTCGCTGAAGGCCATGAGCGCCTCGAGGGCCTCGTCCTCGGTGGCGGCCCGATAGATCGGCCGCAGGTCCTTGGCCACCGCCTTGCGGTCCTTGTAAGACACATGCGCCAGCGAGTTCCGGATCAAATGAACAACGCAGCACTGCACCCAGGCGTCAGCGTAGACCGCCTCGATCGCCTCGGGCAGAGCGGTCAGCCCGTCGCAACACACCACGCACACCTGGCGCAGACCCCGGTTCCTCAAGTCCGTCATCACCTTCAGCCAGAACTTGGCGGACTCATCGCCCTGGCCCATGACCAGCGCCAACGCCTCCTTGCGGCCGGCTGTGTTCAGGCCCAGCACCAGGTACGCAGGACGGTTGCGGACCACCCCATCGACACGGACCTTCACCACCAGCGCGTCGATCCACACCACCAGATAACAGTCATCAAGCGGCCGGTTCTGCCACGCCCGCACATCCTCAAGAACCGAGTCGGTGACCTTCGAGATCAGATCCTTGGACACCGACACCGAGTACATCTCCTCCAGGTGCCCGCGGATCGACTCCACCGACATGCCCTCGGCATACATGGCCACGATCTTGTCGTCGAACCCGTTCCAGTGCGTCTGACCCTTGGGCACGATCTGCGGCTCGAAGCTCCCCTCACGATCCCGAGGCATATCAACCGCCACCTCGCCGAACTCGCTCAGCAACGTCTTCGGTGTCGTCCCGTTACGCGAGTTCCCCGACCCCCGACCCGCCGGGTCACCCCGCTCATAGCCCAGATGCTCCGTGAGCTCCACCCCAGCCGCGGTCTCGATCAGCCGGCGGGTCAACACCCTCAACAAACCCTCAGGCCCAACCAAATCCTCCGGCGACGAATACCCCGCCAACAACTCATCCAACAACTCCTGCCGAATCTCTGCCACGGCGCGTTCCCTTCAAGGCACAGACTCCGCCTGCACCCCTTCTAGCACCTCTTACACAGAGACTCGGACACTCCCCTGACCGCCGCCGCCGAAGACGGCTACCCGTCCTTCACCGCCGCGTTGCGTCGAGTGCACCAACGCCTCGACGACGAAGACCTCGCCGCCCGAACTGCCGACTGCGAACACGACACCGGCAACGAAGACGCCACCGGCGAAGACAGCGACGAAGCTGCGGGTTGCGGCTGCGGCCATGACAGCCAGGTCGGCGACGCGGAACGCGAGTCCTTCACGTTGTTCCAGCTTGCCGACGGGTCCTGGCAAGGCCAGCTGCACCTCAGCCGGCTCAACGGCGAACTGGTCACCGCCGCGTTGGACCGGCAGATCGACCGCT
>JADLEF010000469.1 GCA_020846295.1 Acidimicrobiales bacterium | reverse complement strand
TGGCCTCGCCGCAGTGGCTGCAGGTCAGCACCGGGGTGACCTCGTGGCCGCAGGTGGCGTGGGTCAACGTGACCGGCGGGCCCTCCTCCTCGGCGAGCCACGTGTCCCCCCACTGCTTCAGCGCCAGCAGCACCTGGTAGTAGTCGCGGCCCATGTCCGTGAGGCGGTACTCGAAGCGGGCCGGGTGCACCTGGTACTGCCGCTTCTCGAGCACCCCCGCCTCGACCAGGGTCGAGAGCCGGTCCGACAGGATGTTGCGGGCGATGCCCAGGCTGGTCTGGATCTCCTCGAAGCGCCGCATGCCGCGGAACACGTCGCGCAGGATGAGCGGAGTCCACCATTCGCCGACGATGTCCAGCGCCCGGGCGATCGAACACTGCATGTGACCGACGGTGGAGCGTTTCACGCAAGGCAGCTTACCGGTCGGCACCGCGCCGAGGGCCCAGGCGGGCCGAGGGTGGCAACGGCGGCATCGGGCCGATGGGTCTGCAAGGCTCCACCCATGGCAGCAGACAACGCAGCAGGGACGGGACGGCTGGCCGGCAAGGTGGCCCTCATCACGGGCGGCGCCCGCGGCCAGGGCGCCGCCGAGGCCCGCCTCTTCGCCGCCGAGGGGGCGACGGTGTACCTCACCGACGTGCTCGTGGCGGAGGGCGAAGCGGTGGCGGCGGAGATCGGCGGGCACTTCCGCCGCCACGACGTCACCAGCGAGACTGACTGGGCCGACGTGGCCGCCTGGGTCCTCGCCGGGTCCGGGCGGCTCGACGTGCTGGTCAACAACGCCGGCATCTTCCGGGTCGTGCCCCTCACGCAGACCAGCGTCGAGCTGTGGCACCAGGTGATGGACGTCAACGCCACCGGCGTGTTCCTCGGCATGCGGGCCGCCGCCGAGCCGATGAAGGCGCAACGCAGCGGCTCGATCATCAACATCAGCTCCATCGCCGGGATGCGCGGCGGGGCCGGCGTGGCGTTCGCCTACGGCGCCTCGAAGTGGGCGGTGCGGGGCATGACCAAGGCCGCGGCGGGCGAGCTCACCCCCTTCGGGGTGCGGGTCAACTCGGTGCACCCCGGCATCATCGACACCGAGATGATCCGCGAGTTCGGCGAGCAGTGGGAGGAGGCGCTGGTGCCGCGCATCCCGATCGGCCGGGCCGCGTCGGCCGACGACGTGGCCAAGGTCGTGCTGTTCCTGGCGTCGGACGACAGCGCCTACTGCAGCGGCCACGAGTACCTGGTCGACGGCGCGATGACGAGTTAGCTGGCGGCTGCGCGGTGTTTGCTGGCGGCTTCGCCGCGCCCGGATGGGGCCCCAACCCCATCCTCCTCCCGAGCAAGGGGCCCCTACCCCATGCCGGGCCGTGTTTGCTGGCGGCTTCGCGGTGCTCGTTGGCGGCTGCGCGGTGTTGTTGGCGGCTTCGCCGCTGCCGGATGGGGCCCGGGCCCGATGGGGGTGGTCAGTAGGGGTCGTCCATCCGCAGCGCCTCGCCCGGACGGGTGAGCCGCTCGATCAGCTCGGCGGCGGACGGGTAGGCGGCGCACAGCTCCGCCCGCTCGCCGCCCTGGTAGTCCTCGCTGGTGAACCCGGGCGCCATGGAACAGCCGAGCAGCGCATAGCCGTTCGGCCCGCCCGGCGGGACGTAGCAACCCACCCAGGTGCCGGCGGGCACGACCACCAGGACCCGGTGGCCGGCCTGCAGGTCCGGGCCGAGGACGATCTCCTCCACGACGCCGTCCGCGTGCAGCAGCACCAGATGGGCCGGATCGCCGAGGTAGCGGTGCCACAGCTCGTCGGACGCGAGGCGGTGCAACGCCGAGAAGTCGCCCGGCTGATCGGTGAGCAGGAACAGGATCGCCGTACCGGCCGGTTTGTCGTTGCCGGGCCAGTGGCGGTGCGACACCCAGCTCTGCACGTAGCGGCCGCCCTCGACCGCCAGCGGTTCGAAGTCGAGCTGTTGGAGCACCCACGCCAGCGGTGGTGCGTTGTCGGCGGCCATCGCCGTCACCCTAACCGGCGTCCCGCAGGCGGCCACGCCACGGGCACAGGTGCGTCAGCCGAGCGGCGCCGGCCCGCTTCCCGCCGCCAGTTCGGCGAGGATCTCCGCTCGGTGCTCGTCGAGCAGCGGCCCGCGCCGGGGCGGCCCGCCTGCGCCGCGCACCAGCTGCCCGAAGGCGGTGACGACCCCGAACGACGGGTGCTCGTGGGTGACGGTGAGCTCGTTGGCGGCGGCGAGCTCGCTGTTGACCAACCCGGTGGTCGACACCGCCACCCGGTGGCCGCCGTCAACCGCGATCCAGCCGTCGTCGTGCTCGCGCAGGCCGAGCGACTCGCCGAAGCCCTTGAAGTCGAACCCGCCGTGGGCCGGTTCCGGGGAGCCCTCGAACCGGGTCACCTCGGCCATCTGGCAGGCCAGCGAGGCGTGGGCGAGCGAGGTCAGCACCCGCTGGCCGCCATGGCCCCGAGCCCGGTGGTAGAGGGCGGCGACCACGCCGAAGGCACCGAGCAACGGGACCATCACGTCGTGCAGCGGCGGGGTGAGGAAGACCGGCTCGTCGTCGCCGCCCTGGGTGTCCATCACCCCGCCGAGCGCCTGCAGCAGCGGGTCGAAGGCGGCGGCCGACGCCAGCTCGGGGTCGACGCCGTACCCGGGGGCGGACAGGTAGATCAGCTCGGCGTTGACGGCGCGCAGCGCGTCGTAGGAGCAGCCGAGCTTGTCGGCCACGCCGGGCCGGAAGTTCTCCACCACCACGTCGGCGGTGGCGACCAGCCGGTACAGCACGGCGCGACCCTCCTCGGTGGTGAGGTCGAGCGCGATCGAGCGCTTGCCGTGGTTCCAGTTGGCGAACGCCTCGCCGAAGGCGCGGAACGGGTCACCCGTCGGAGCCTCCACCTTGAGCACGTCGGCGCCCAGCATGGCGAGGTGCCGGCTCACCACGGGCCCGGCGATGAACGAGGCCAGGTCCAACACCCGCACCCCCTGCAACGGCGGGCCGCCCTGGCCGATCGACGGCCGCGCCGGTCCGATCGGCGTCCGCAGCTCGGCCGCGACCTCGTCGTTGTGCGCTCCCGCCGCCGGTGCCGGCCGCGGCGCTCCGCCGTCGCCGGAGCCGAAGCGCACCGGGCGGCCACCGATGCGCACCGGGCCGAGCCGCGGATCGTCCACCGTGACCGACAGCTCGTTGCTGCGCGCCAGCGACGAGGCGAGGAACTCCTCGCGGGACTGCACCGGCTGGACCGGGATGTCCGCCTCGCGCAGCAACCGCAACCACTCCTGCCGGGGCCGGGTCTCGAACACCTCCTCCAGCAGCGGGGCGATGAAGGCGACGGCGTCGGGATCGACCAGGCCCCACGGCGGCGAGGGCAGGCGCGGATCGCCCAGCAGGTCCGGCCGCCCGATCACCTGCAGCATCCGCTCCCAGAAGCGCAGCGTGCCGCACGCCATGAACAGCCAGCGGTCATCCGCGCAGCGGAACAGGCGGTAGATGGGCACGCGACCCTTCGACCCCATCGGCGCCGAGCCCGGCCGGTCGTCGACCGCGTCGCCGACGCGGAACTGCTCGAGCTGGAAGGCGGCGGCGCCGGCCACCTGGGACACCTCGTACACCGGGGCGAAGCCGGTCCGCTCGCGCAGCAGCAGGCCGGCGGCGGCCGCCGCGGCGGCCAGCGGTGCGGTGGCGTAGGGCACCAGCGGTAGTACCAGGTGCACCGGGCCCTCGGTGTAGGACTGCTGGTTCCAGGCCATCCCGCACGCCGCGGCCAGCAGCGACGGCGAGGCGTAGGCGTCCACCATCGGCCCGCGCTCGCCCCACGGCGGGA
>JADLEF010000468.1 GCA_020846295.1 Acidimicrobiales bacterium | reverse complement strand
TTGTCGGCGCCCATGATCACCACGTCGTAGCCGGCGGCGATGTCGACGATGAGCGTCGCCTCGGTGACCACCACCCCCAGCCAGTCGAGCCGCGTGGCGAGCTCCAGCAGGACCTCGACGCGGTGCTCGAAGGCGGGCACGTCGACGTGCTCCTTGTTGATCGGACGGCGGGAAAGCGCCAGGTCGACCCGATCGAGGCCGCGCTGGTGCCGCGCCGCCTCGGCGATGGCGAGGTGCGCCATCGTCGGCGGGTTGAACGTGCCCGGGTAGACCCCTCGTCGGACGCGCACGTCGCTCCTCTCAGCCGTTGACGAAGCGGTAGGCCAGCAGCACCACGACCAGCACGACCAGCGCCAGCGCGACCCGCCGGGCCAGGCGCCAGGGGCGGGCCACCCGCTTGGGCGGCAACACGTCCAGGCGGGCCTGCAGCTCGGACAGGCCGGCGGCAGGGTCGTGGCGCAGATCGACCGGTTCGTGGCGGACCAGGTAGTAGGCCAGGTCGTCGGGCAGCGCGTCGGCGAGCTCGGCATCGCCGGCCACCAGCACCGGCACCACCCGGGTGTGCTCCGCCGCGGCGAGGTGCACCTCCCGGTGGATGCGCTCGGAACCGGCGGCGGCGCTCGACACGACAAACAGCGCGGCGTCGCAGCTCCACACCGCGTCGAGCAGGCGGCCCCCCCAGCCGTCCCCGGCGGGCTCGCGATCCACCAGCACCGTGTGCCCGACGCGCTCGAGTCGCTCGACGATGCGCAGCCCCCAACCCTCGTCGAGCGGATCGAAGCTGACCAGCAGGCGCAGGGGCCGGCGGGCCGGGATGACGGTACCGCTGCGCACCGGCGCATCGGCGGCATCGGTCCGGCCCGCACCGGGCGCAGGGGCCCGGTCCTCGCCGCTCGCGCCGGCGGCCTCGACGCGCAGGTCGCACCGGCCGAGCTGCAGGGTCGAGCCGTCCGTCAACGGCACGGACCCGGTGATGCGCCGGCCGTCGAGGTAGGTGCCGTTGGTCGAGCCGAGGTCGGTGACGAAGGCGCCGTCGGGCTCGATGTCGATGCGGGCGTGGCGGGCGCTGACGCTCGACTCGTCGAGCACCAGGTCGTTGTCCGGCGCGCGGCCGACCAGGACGGTGGGCCCGTCCAGCCGGTGCCGTCCACCCTGCCCGGAGGCGGCGGGGCCGATCACGACCAGCACCAGCGGTGCGGTGCCGTCCGAGCCACCCGGGCCGTAGGCAGCGGTGGCGTCGCCGGCGTGGTCAACGGTGTTGCGCCCGGGGGCCTCGCCTGCCATAGACTGCAGCGTATGCGCGCGTCGACTGCCGCCCCGATTCTGCTCGTACCCAGCTAGCGCGCCGCCACATACCCGGACCGCGCACGACCTCCCCGACGGGAGGTCGTTTCGGTTTTCGGGCCACCCCGCCACACCCGCAGGGACGACGACCCCACCGACCATGAAGCCAGGAGCAACAGCAATGGGAACCAATGGAGGCCAGGCGCTGATCAGAGCGCTCGAGATGGAAGGCGTCGAGGTCATCTTCGGCCTGCCCGGCGGTGCCATCCTCCCGGTGTACGACCCGCTGATCGACAGCCCCATCCGTCACGTGCTCGTGCGCCACGAGCAGGGAGCCGGCCACATGGCGGAGGGCTTCGCCCACGCCACCGGACGGCCCGGGGTGGCCATGGTGACGTCGGGCCCCGCCGCCACCAACATCGTCACGCCCCTGTGCGACGCCTACATGGACTCGGTGCCGATGGTCTGCATCACCGGCCAGGTGTCCAGCGCCTTCATCGGTACCGACGCCTTCCAGGAGTGCGACACCGTCGGCATCACCCGCTCGGTGACCAAGCACAACGAACTGGTCACCCGGGCCGAGGACATCCCGATGGCTATCCGCCAGGCGTTCTACATCGCCACCACCGGGCGGCCCGGTCCCGTGCTCGTCGACATCCCGAAGGACATCGTCGACCCGATCAACCCCCGCTCGGCCATGGATTGGTACTGGCCCACCGACGCCGAGGTGGCCGACAGCCTGCCCGGCTACAAGCCGACCACGAAGGGCCATCCGCTGAAGATCCGCGAGGCGGCCGAGCTCATCAACCGCTCGGTGCGGCCGGTCATCTACGCCGGCGGCGGCATCCTCAAGAGCCGGGCCGCCGAGGCCCTGCGTGCGCTCGCCGAGCTGTGCGACATCCCCGTGGTCACCACGCTCATGGCGAGGGGCGCCTTCCCGGACGACCACCCGTTGTGCCTGGGGATGCCCGGCATGCACGGCAACTACACCGCGGTCACCGCCATGCAGGAGGCGGACCTGTTGATCGCGCTGGGCAGCCGCTTCGACGACCGGGTGACCGGCCGCCTCGACGGCTTCGCCCCCGATGCCAAGATCATCCACGTCGACATCGACCCGGCCGAACTGGGCAAGATCCGCCGGCCCGACGTGCCGATCGTCGGGGACTGCCGCCTGGTGATCGAGGATCTGATCAAGTCCCTGCAGGCGCTCGGGGGCGCGGAGGCCCAGCCGGACCGCGCCGCCTGGAAGCAGCAGCTGTCGGGGTGGCGGGAGCGCTTCCCCCTCACCTACGAGAACATCGAGGCCGGCGAGGGCCACGTGAAGCCCCAATACGTGCTGGAACGGCTGCGCTCGCTGGCGCCGTCGGACACGATCGTGGCGTCGGGCGTGGGTCAACACCAGATGTGGACGAGCCAGTACTGGAAGTTCAACCATCCCTACACCTGGGTCAACTCCGGTGGGTTGGGCACGATGGGGTTCTCCATCCCCGCCGCCATCGGGGCCAAGGTCGGCCGGCCGGACCGCATGGTGTGGGCGGTGGACGGCGACGGTTGCTTCCAGATGACCGCGCAGGAGCTCGTCACCGCGTCCGCCGAGCGCATCCCGATCAAGGTGGCGATCCTCAACAACGCCTACCTCGGCATGGTCCGCCAATGGCAGGAGATGTTCTACGACGAGCGGTACTCCGAGGTGTACCTCTCGCCCGATCTGCCGGATTACGTGAAGTGGTCCGAGGCGATGGGCTGCGTCGCCATGCGGGTGGAGTCGACCGACGAGGTGGACGCCGCCATCGAGAAGGCGAACGGGATCAACGACCGTCCGGTCGTCATCGAGTTCCGCACCGACGCCCGGGAGAAGGTCTTCCCGATGGTGCCGGCGGGCAAGACCAACTCGGAGCTGGTGGTCGACCCCAGCCAGCAGAGCGATCTCGACCGGCTGCGGTCGAAGGGGCGGTGAGGGTGATGTCCAACGCATCGTCGACGACTGCATCGAGCTACCACACCCTCGTGGTGCTGGTGGAGAACAAGCCGGGCGTGCTGGCCCGGGTGGCGGGACTGTTCGCCCGGCGCGGGTTCAACATCCACTCGCTGGCGGTCGCGCCCACCGAGGACGACCGGGTCAGCCGGATCACGATCGTGGCCGACACCGAATCCGCGCCGGTGGAACAGATCGTCAAGCAGCTCTACAAGCTGATCCACGTGGTCAAGATCAACGAGCTTGCCCCGTCGGAGTCGGTGGAGCAG
>JADLEF010000467.1 GCA_020846295.1 Acidimicrobiales bacterium | reverse complement strand
GGGACGACACCTCCATCGGGCTGTTGTGGCGCATGATGCTCGCCCGCGACTTCCTCTACACCTCCGGTAGCTGACCGCCGTACCGCTCGGTCAGGTACCGACCGGTATGTAGCAACGCCTCCCGCAGGGAGGTGGGCTGCAGCACCTCGATGTACCGGGCGACGCGCAGCAGCTCGTCGTGGGCGACCTCCACCGATTCGGTCGGCAGGTCGACGAGCAGCCAGCCGTCGCGCTCGGGGTCGGGCCGGGCCGAGCTCCGAGCGGCGCGCCAGGCGATGTCGAGCACGACCGGTCGCAGCCGTTCCAGCTCCTCCGCCGGCAGCCGCAAGGAGACCGGGCAGCGCAACAGGGAGCGCTCGAAGCCGGCCTCGGCCTCGGCCCAGGCCGCGGCGAGCTCGAAGCCCGGCGGGCGCCGCACCGGGTCCTCGAGCTTCGTGACGGCGAGGACCCGGTCCACCCGGTAGGCGCGCTGCTCGCCGTGGCGACCCGCCTCGCACAGGGCGTACCAGCGTCCGCCCTTGAGCACCAGGCCGAGCGGCCCCACCCGCCGGCGGACGGGCGACTCGCCGGCCCGGCGACGGTAGCGGAGCTCGACGCGTCGTCCCTGCCACACCGCGTCGCTGAGCGCGGGCAGGCTCGGCACCTCGGCGCCGCGCTCGAACCACCCGGGCAGGTCGAGCAGGAACCGCTCGCGAAGCCGCTGCGAACGGGCCCGCAGCTCGGCCGGCAGCGCGGCGTCGAGCTTGGCCTGGGCGGCGGCGATGACCGTCCCCAGCCCGAGCTGGGCGGCCGCCGCCGGGACGCCCAGCAGGCCGAGCACCTCCGCTTCGGGCCCGGTCAGGCCGGTGAGGCGGGTCTGGTAGCCGTCGACGAGGCGGATCCCGCCGCCGGGACCGCGCTCGGCGTACAGCGGCACGCCCGCCGCGGACAGCGCCTCGATGTCGCGATAGACGGTGCGCACCGACACCTCGAGCTCGGCGGCCAGTCGGGCTGCGGTGCAGGGCCCGAGGTTCTGCAGCAGCAGCAACAGCTGCACCAGACGAGCGGCCCGCACGGTTCGGACTCTAGGACCGTCAGTTGACAGAACCTGTCAACAATGGCGTGCCATGGTGGGCCGATGACCGGACAGGCGCAGGAACGCACGCACGACCAGACGCACCAACAACCGCACGAACAGACCGAAGGGCAGGCCGTGCCGGATGCCATGCGGTACGGCTTCGTGTTCCCCGGCGGGACCGCGCCCCAGCAGCTGGAGCTGGCCGAGCTGGCCGAGGCCTCGGGATGGGACGCGGTGTTCGTGTGGGAGGCGGCGTTCGGCGTGGACGCCTGGTCGCTGCTCGCCGCGATGGCGGTGCGCACCACGCGACTGCGCCTCGGCACGCTGCTGACGCCGTTGCCGTGGCGGCGCCCGTGGAAGGTGGCCAGCCAGCTCCTCACCGTCGACCAGCTGTCGGGGGGACGGGCGATCCTGTCGGTCGGGCTGGGCGCGGTGGACGAGTCGCTCGGCACCACCGGCGAGGTCATCGACCGTCGCCAGCGGGCGCAGCTGCTCGACGAGGGCCTCGACGTGATCGACGCCCTGCTCGGCGGGGACGCCCGCTACGCCGGTGAGCACCATCGGGTGGACCTCGACCGGCCCGAGGCCTTCGGGTTGTGCCTGCCGGTGCAGCGACCTCGACCGCCGGTGTGGATCGTCGGGCTGTGGGGCAGCGAACGGTCGATGCGCCGGGTGCTGCGGGGCGACGGCTACCTGCCCAACCTTCCCGGTGGCGGTCCGGGGGCCTCCCCCCTCGAGCACCTGGCCGACATGCGGGCGTGGCTCGACGCCCACGCGCCCGATGGGCGCACCATCGAGCTCGTCTGCGAGGGTCAGACGCCGCACGACGACGCGAGCGCCGCCGCCGAACAGGTGGCCGCCTTCCGCGACGCCGGGGCCACCTGGTGGATCGAGCACCGCTGGGGTGGTGACCAGCACGGTGACGCGGGCCTCGCCGAGGTCCGCCGGCGGGTCGAGGCCGGACCGCCCCGACCACGCTGAGCCGTGGGGCCGCCGGCCGGTGCGCCGGCAACGCGCCGGCCGTGTGCCGCCCGTGTGCCGGCGAACCCGCTGCGCCGGGCCCGGACCGTAGGCTGCAGCGCCGTGGACACGGTGTGGGTGCTGGGCGACCAGCTGGATCGGGGCGTCGGGCCGTTGGCCACCGCCCGGCCGGGCCGCACCCGGGTGCTGATCGTCGAATCGGCGGCGAAGCTGCGCAGCAAGACGTGGCACCGCCAGCGCCTCCACCTGGTGCTCACCGCCATGCGGCGCTTCGCGGCCGAGCTGCGCACCGAGGGTTTCGAGGTGGACCACCGCCGGTCGGCGTCGCTCGCCGACGGGCTCGCGGCGCACGCTGCCGAGCACCGTCCGGGCCGGGTCGTGGCCATGGCGCCCGCCTCCGCCTCCGGGCGCTCCCTGCTGCGCCGGCTCGGCGTGGAGCAGTCCCCCAACGCGCAGTTCCTCTGTTCGGAGGCCGAGTTCTCCACCTGGGCCGACGCCCGCCGGGGCAAGCGTCTGGTGATGGAGGACTTCTACCGCTGGCGGCGCCGGACGCTCGGCTACCTGATGGACGGCACCGACCCGTGCGGCGGACGCTGGAACTTCGATCAGGACAACCGCAAGCCGCCGCCGCGGGCCGCGGTGGTGTGGCCGGCCCCGCTGCGCAGCGAGCTCGACGAGCTCGATGCCGAGGTGTTGGCGGACCTCGCCGAGCTCGAGGCCGGCGGCGTCCGCCTCGGTGGCGCCATACCAGATGGTACGTGGGCGACGAGCCGGGCCGAGGCCCTCCGCCGGCTCGACCACGCGGTCAGCCGGGTCCTGCCGCGGTTCGGGCCGCACGAGGACGCCATGCTGTCCGACAGCTGGCATCTGGCCCACACCCTGCTCAGCCCGTACCTGAACCTCGGCCTGCTACGGCCGGGCGAGGTGTGCGACGCGGCCGAGGCCGCGTACCGCAGCGGCCGGGTGCCGATCGCCTCGGCCGAGGGGTTCATCCGCCAGATCATCGGCTGGCGGGAGTACGTGTGGGGCGTCTACTGGCGCGAGATCGATCGCGGCTACCGCGCCGTCAACGCCCTCGGTGCCCATCGGCCGCTCCCGCCGGCGTTCACGGTCGAACCGGCCCCCGGCGGCACCGGGGCCACCGGGCCGGCGGCGGACCCGCAGGCCACCACCGGCTTCGGCACCGAGATGCGCTGCCTCGGCCACGTCCGGCGCGACATCTACCGCTACGGCTGGACGCACCACATCCAGCGGCTGATGATCCTGGGCAACCTGGCGTTGCTGGCCGGGGTGCAGCCGCAGGCGCTCAGCGAGTGGATGTGGGCCAACTTCGTGGACGGGGCGGAGTGGGTGATGCTCCCGAACGTGCTGGGCATGGCCACCTACGCCGATGGCGGCCTGATGGCCACCAAGCCCTACGCGGCCGGCGGCGCCTACATCGACCGGCTGAGCGACTACTGCCAGGGCTGTCGGTACGACCGGCGACGGCGGGTCGGGCCGGACGCCTGCCCGTTCACCGTGCTGTACTGGGCGTTCCTGGCCCGTCACGCCGAACGCTTCGCCGGCAATGCCCGTCTGGTGCGCCAGGTGCGCGCCGCCGAGCAGCTGGCCGACCTCGACGAGGTGTGCCGCGGCGCCGACGGGCTGCTCGAGCGCCTCGATCGCGGGGCGCTGTGAGCGATACCGCACCGAGCCCGCACCGTGGCGGACGACGCCGACGGGGCCCGGCCCGGCGGGAGCGCGCGGAGCGGCGTGAACCCGTCGACCCGGCCGTGATCGAGGCCCGACGGGCGGCGCGGGCGGCGTCGGTGCCGCCGTTGCGCTATCCGCCCGAGCTGCCGGTCAGCGAGCGCCGGGACGAGCTGCTGGCCGCCATCCGGGACCACCAGGTCGTCATCGGGGCCGGCGAGACCGGTTCCGGGTAGTCCACCCAGTTGCCGAAGCTCTGCCTCGAGGCGGGCCGCGGCATCGACGGGATGATCGCCCACACCCAGCCCCGGCGCATCGCCGCCCGGGCCGTGGCCGAGCGGGTGGCCGACGAGCTCGGTGAGCAGGTCGGCGGCCTGGTCGGCTTCGCCGTGCGCTTCACCGACAAGGTGTCCGAACGCACGCTGGTCAAGGTCATGACCGACGGCATCCTGCTGGCCGAGATCCAGCGCGACCGCCTCCTGCGCCGCTACGACACGATCATCATCGACGAGGCCCACGAGCGCAGCCTCAACATCGACTTCCTGCTCGGCTACCTCACCGAGCTGCGCCGCCAACGGCCCGAGCTCAAGATCATCATCACCTCCGCCACCATCGACACCGAGCGCTTCGCCGCCCACTTCGACGGCGCGCCCATCGTCAGCGTGTCCGGCCGGGCGTACCCGGTCGAGCTGCGCTACCGGCCCCTCGAGGGCGACGCGTCCGAGGCGGCCACCGATCGGGACCAGACCCAGGGTGTGTGCGGCGCGGTCGACGAGCTGTGCGCCGAGGGCCCGGGCGACATCCTGATCTTCTTCTCCGGCGAGCGGGAGATCCGCGACGCGGCTGAGGCGCTGCGGGCCCAGGCCCGGCCGGACACCGAGATCCTGCCCCTGTACGCCCGGCTGTCGATGGCGGAGCAGCACCGCGTCTTCGCCCCGCACCGCGGGCGGCGCATCGTGCTGGCCACCAACGTGGCCGAGACGTCGTTGACCGTGCCCGGCATCCGCGGCGTCATCGACACCGGTACCGCCCGCATCTCCCGGTACAACCGGCGCACCAAGGTGCAGCGCCTGCCCATCGAGGCGATCTCGCAGGCGTCGGCCAACCAGCGGGCCGGACGGTGCGGGCGCAACGGGCCCGGCGTGTGCATCCGCCTCTACGCCGAGGTCGACTTCGCCACCCGCCCCGCCTTCACCGAACCGGAGATCCTGCGCACCAACCTGGCGTCGGTCATCCTGCAGATGGCCGCGCTGCGCCTGGGCGACGTGGCGTCCTTCCCGTTCATCGAGCCACCCGATCGCCGCGCCATACGGGACGGTGTGACGCTGCTCGAGGAGCTCGGCGCGCTGGATCCCGAGCTCGAGGGCGAGCGGGGCTGGCTCACCCCGCTCGGCCGCCACTTGGCCCGCCTGCCCGTCGACCCCCGCCTGGGTCGCATGGTGCTCGAGGCGGAGCGGCTCGGTTGCGTGCGAGAGGTCATCGTCATCGCCGCCGCGCTGTCCATCCAGGATCCGCGTGAACGGCCGACGGGCAGCGAGCAGGCGGCGGCGGAGAAGCATCGGCGCTTCAGCGCGGCGGCCCCGGACTCGGACCTGCTCGCCTACCTGCAGCTGTGGAGCTACCTGCGGACCCAGCAGCACGAGCTGTCCTCGAGCGCCTTTCGCCGGATGTGCCGCAACGAGTACCTGAACTTCCTGCGGATCCGGGAGTGGCAGGACCTCGTCGCCCAGCTGCGCCAGATCACCAACGAGCTCGGCATCCGACTCAACCACGACGACGCCGCGCCCAACGATGTGCACCGGGCGCTGCTCAGCGGGCTGCTCTCCCAGATCGGTCTGCGCGATCCCGAGCGCAACGACTATCAGGGCGCCCGCAACGCCCGCTTCGTCATCGCGCCCGGCTCGGTGTTGCAGCGCAAGGGCGCCAAGTGGGTGATGGCCGCCGAGCTGGTGGAGACCAACCGGCTCTACGCCCGGCGGGTCGCCCGCATCCAACCGGAGTGGGTCGAGCGGCTCGCCCCGCACCTGGTGACCTACCACTACAGCGACCCCCAGTGGTCGCCCACCCGGGCGGCCACGGTGGCGCTCGAGAAGGTCACCCTGTTCGGGCTGCCACTGGTCAGCGGACGGCGGGTGGACTTCGGGCGCATCGATCCGGCCTTCGCCCGGGACAGCTTCATCCGCCACGCGCTGATCGAGGGCGACTGGGAGACGCGCCACCGGTTCGTCGCCCACAACCGCGAGGTGTTCGCCGAGGTGGTCGCCCGCCAGGACAAGCTGCGACGCCAGCTCGCCCCCGACGAGGAGGCGTTGTTCCGCTTCTACGATGAGCGCATCGGCGCCGAGGTGACGGCGGGCGTGCACTTCGACCGGTGGTGGGCGAAGGCGCGCCGCGACCAACCCGCGCTGCTCGATCTGCGCGTGGAGGACCTGCTCGACGCCGAGTCGCTCGATCCGGACGGCTTTCCCGACCTGTGGCGCGACGGCCCGCTCGAGCTGCCGCTGTCCTACCGGTTCGAACCGGGCGACCCGGCCGACGGCGTGACCGTGACCATACCGATCGGTGTGCTCAACCAGGTGCGGCCCTCGAGCTTCGAGTGGCTGGTCCCCGGGCTCCGCCTGGAGCTGGTCACGCTGCTGATGCGGCAGCTGCCAAAGGCGCTGCGCAAGGAGTTCCTGCCCATCGCCGAACACGCCGCCCGCCTGGCGGCGTCACTCGACCCCTCGTCGGGGTCGCTGCGCGAGGTGCTCGCGCGTCGGATCGCGCACGCCGCCGGCGAGCCGGTGCCGTCCTCGGTGTTCGACGGCGTCGAGCTGCCCGAGCACCTGCGGATGCGCTTCGAGGTGGTCGATCCCGCCGGCGGCGTGCTCGGCGCGGGGCGGGACCTCGCCGCGCTGCAGGCGGCGCTGCGGCCCCGGTTGCGGGCCACGTTGCGCCATGCCGCCGGCGATCTCGAACGCAGCGGCCAGCGCAGCTGGACCTTCGGGACCATCGCCCGCACGATCGAGCCTGACGCCGAGCGAGGGCTGCGGGGCTACCCGGCGTTGTACGACGAGGGCGCCTCGGTAGGCCTGCGCGTCCTGTCCTCGCCCGAGGAGCAGGCGCATCGCCACTGGGACGGGACCCGCCGGCTGCTGCGGCTGACCACCGCCTCGCCGTTGCGGGCGTTGCGCCCGATGATGGGCAACGACACCAAGCTGGCCGCCACCCGCTGCGGGCTGACCCTGGCCGATTTCGTGGAGGATTGCGTCAACGCCGCCTTCGATCAGCTGCTCGACGAGGCCGGCGGTCCGGTGTGGCAGGAGGAGGACTTCGAGCGGGTGCGTCGCCACGTGGCCGCCGCCGCCTCGAACCTGACGGTGCGCATCGCGTCGGACGCCTCGGCGGCGCTCCGCCTCGCGTCGAAGCTGCACGCCCGCCTGGGGTCGGTCGCCAACCCGTTGCTCGCCGCCACCCTCACCGACGTGCGCCTGCAGCTCGCCGACCTGGTGCACCCCGGCTTCGTCGGGTCGGTGGGCATCGACCGGCTGGAGGCGTTGTCCCGGTACCTGCAGGCCATCGATCGGCGGCTGGACAAAGCCGAGCGCGATCCCCACGGCGACATCGCCCGCATGCGCAAGGTCCAAGCGCTGGAGCGCGACTTCGACCGCATCGTGGCCCAGTGGCCGCCCGGCGCCCACCCCCTCGAGGCGGAGCGAGTGCGGTGGATGCTGGAGGAGCTGCGCGTCGCCACCTTCGCCCAGGTGCTCGGCACGGCCGAGCCGGTGAGCGAGACCAAGGTACGGGCCGCGCTCGAGCGGCTGCGAACGCTCGACTGAGCGAATTCGCTTGGGTCGGAGCAAACCCGTCGGTACGGTGGAGGGCTCAACCCACAACGTGCGTCCCAACCGCTGCCGACCGGCCCCCGTCGGCCCCACACCGTTGCGCCGCTTCCCCGGTGGCCCGTTCGCCGGAGGAAGCGATGAACCAACCTGGCCCGATCGCGGGTCCCACCATGCTCCAGCTCGATCCCCAGGTCGTCCTCGACGGCGACACCCACCTCTTCCGCGCCCTGGAGACCCTCCTCGTCGAGCCGTTCGTGCGCGGCATCCTGCCGGTGCAGCACAGCGCCTACGCCGAGCGGGTGCCCACCGACGCGGACCTCATCGCGCCGGGCGGCACTGTCACCCACGTGCAGCGCAGCGGCACCACGCTGCAGCTCCTCGCCGAGGGCCCCGGCTGGAGGGCGCGGTACCACCGCTACGGCGACGCCCAGGTGTCGCTCACCGTCGTGGCGGTGGAAGACGCCACCGCCGCCCGGGTGGCCGACGCGCTCCGGGCGTTGTCCGCGCCGCCCGATCCCGATCCCCACCGGCTCGACGTGACGTTCGTCCGGCTCGACAGCTGCGGCGCACAGCGGACGAACCGGCGCATCGCGGTGCCGGTGTGGGCGGAGGCGGCGGGCAACTACCCGCCGTCGGTGCGGCCCCGGTTGGCCGCCCTGGTGGCCCGCAGCGCACCCTGTCCCACCGATGGCCGGTTGTTGCTGTTGCACGGCCCGCCCGGCACCGGCAAGACGACGTACCTGCGGGCGCTTGCCTCGGCCTGGCGGCCGTGGTGCGACACCACCGTGGTGGTCGATCCCGATCAGCTCTTCGAGAAGGCGGCGTACCTGTTCGAGGCGGTGATGGAGGCGGCGGAGGACGACGATGACGTGCGAGCGGGCTCGTCGCAGCCGCCGCGCTGGACGCTGTTCGTCATCGAGGACTGCGATGAGCTGCTGCGCAGCGATGCCAAGCGCGACGCCGGCCAGGCCCTGTCACGGTTGTTGAACCTGGCCGACGGGATGCTCGGACAGGGGTTGCGGGTGCTGTTCTGCCTCACCACCAACGAGCCGCTCGACCGCATCCACCCGGCGATCACCCGGCCGGGACGCTGCCTGGCCAACATGGAGATCGGCCGCTTCGGGCCCGACGACGCCCGCCGATGGCTGGCCGAGCAGTGCGTCGAGGGTGCGGCCGCCTTGCCCGCCGACCGGGACATCTCCCTCGCCGAGCTCTACGCCGTCGTGGGAGGTACGTCCGTCGAGGCTTGAGCGACGCGGTGCCGGGCCGGCCGTGCAGGCGGCTCGACCCCGGTCAGGCCAAGGCGGCGTAGGTGCCGGCGGCCACCATCGCATCGTGGATGGGGGCGATCAGCTCGCCGAGCCGCTTGGCGCCGCTGTCCCCGATCGGTGCCCAGATCGGAGCGCACAGCCGGTCGGTGTCGGCTTCGATCCGCTCGCGCTCGGCGACGCCGGCAGGGGTCATGACCCCATCGGCATCCACCCAGCCCCGGGCGCCGAGTCGCTCGACGGCGGCGGCCCACTGTGCCTCGCTCCACTGGCGGGTGGCCTGGGTGATCGACATCGGGAAGCGGCCGGTGCCTACCTGCACCACCATGCAGTCGCACGGGCCGAGCTGGTTGGCGACCAGCAGGGCGATGTGCACGTCGCCGCGCCACTCGCGGATGACGGTGAGCTGCTGCCAGAGCGCAGTGAGGGCGTCATCGGGCAGGGCCCCCGCGGCGTTAGCCGCGGCGAGCGGTTTGCCGGCCAGGTCGAGCCCGGCGACCACCGGGTCGACCAGCGAGCGCGCCTCGGCCACCTGCTCGGCGCTCAACGCCACCCCGGTGCGGGCCAGCGCCCGCTGCACGACGCGGAAGCGGGCCGCTTGGAACGCCTCGGGCGACGCCTTGTCCCACAGCCCCGTCGTGTTGGGCAGGACCGCGGCGGGGCTGAAGTTGTAGAAGGTGGCCAGCACCACCGACGGCGGGACAGCACCGAGCGGCGCGGCGCGCGGCCCGAAGTAGCCGCCCTGGCCGGTGATGCCCAGGGCGCCGTACTCCTCGGCCGCCTCGGGGGCGAAGTACACGAACCGGTGCACCAGGTTGATCGTCATGTGCACGTCGTGCACGACCGCGAGATCCATGGCCGGCGACCCTAGCCCCGGCCCCAGGGGGCTGGTTCGCTCGCGCCGCCCAGACGGAGCCCGACCGCGTCCGCCGATGGCGGCCGGCTCGGCATGGTCGATGTGGATCAGCGTACCGGCGGCCTCGGACAGACGCGTGCGGATCAATGCAAGGGTCGGTCCGCCCCGTTGGCAAGGCTCCAAGTGCGTCTGCTCTCGCGCGTTCGGCCTTCGCACGGCGGCGTGTGCAGTAGGAAACGCACATGCGCTTCCATCCGTTCAGCAGGCGCTGCGCCGCCGCCCTTTCGGCGCTCGCGCTCCTGCTCGCCACGCTGCTGATGGGCGAGGGGGTCGTCGCCGCCCAGGCGATCACTGCGCCCAACGTGTTGGCGCCGCTGGCCCAGCCGGCGGCCTTCTTCCCGCTCACCGCCCAGCGGGTCTACGAGGGCGACACCGGTCTGGACGGAGGGTCCCCGTTCTTCGGACCGGACGCGCTCTCCGTGCCACTGACCGCTGCGGTGCCGAGCGGCGCCACCGCGGTCGCGGTGAACGTGACCGCCTTCAGCCTGCTGCCGATCAACGTGACGGTCTGCGGCACTCGGACGGTATCGACGCCATGGCACTGCAACAGCCTGGCCTCGTCCGCCGACTCCGCCTACAGCCCGCTCCAGCCCGAGCCCGGCGGCGTGTCGCTCATGGCCACCGTGGCGCTGGGCCCGGAGCGCACCCTCACGCTCGGCGGCCTGTACGCGCCCGGCCGGGTCGCGGTCGACCTGCTGGGCTATTACGCGCCGGCCGGGGCGACGCCCGCCGCCGGCCGCTACCGCCCGGGCGTACCCCAACGGGTGCTCGACACCCGCGATGGGCTCGGCATGGTGGAGGACCGTTCGATCACCGTGTCCCTGGGGTCGAGCGTCCCCGCCGACACCAGCGCTGTCATGGCCACCATCACCGTGGTCGACGCCGAGCGCGACAGCTACGTCACCGCCTACGCCACCGGCTCCCCCGCGCCCTTCGCCAGCAACCTGCTGGTGCTCACCCCGACCCGCACGCTCAGCAACCAGATCGTCGTACCCGTCAGCGGGAACCAGTTCGATCT
>JADLEF010000466.1 GCA_020846295.1 Acidimicrobiales bacterium | reverse complement strand
GGACCGAGGGCCCCGCCACGCCCGCCATCTGCTCATCGCATCGCAACCTTGAACAACCACGACGCCCCGTCCTGTGCGAAACAGGTTCTGCAACTGGAATCTTGGCTGTCGACGGTCAGGCTGCTGCGTTGCGTTGGTGTAGGGCTCGGCGGCGGCTTCGGCGGCTTCGGCGGGTGCGGTGTCTCGGCCGAGGCTGTCGTCGGGCCGGTGCTGGTTGTCGTCATCGACCCATGCGGCCATCGCGGCGCGAGCGTCGCCGGCCAGACGCATTCCTCCTGCATGATGCGAACGACGCGCAGCAGCCCCCATCTCGAAGGCGCGGCCCTTGCGCCTTGGGTGAATTTGGCTCGATGAGGCAGCCGTCGGCCCCAGCAGTGAGGCGCCGCCGGGCGAGCATGTGTTGGGCGCTCCCCCGGTCGATCAACAGCACTGATCCAAGTGTCATCGACAACACGGCGGAGGGGTCGCACCGCCAGCAACCATCGGCCCTTGAACGATTGCCACAGGAACTATCCAGATGTCGCACCGGTTGAGGTGCGAACGCCGCTAGTATTGGTGCATGTCGGCGGGCATGGAGTGCAGTCTTCAGTTGGTGGTGCGCCAGCTGGCGATGGCGGGTGATCCGTCGTGTCGGGTGGTGTTGCTCCAAAAGGCGGCGAACCTCGTGCAGGGGCTGTTGCGGCGCGAGGTGCTGGGCGTGAAGCGCGACGGCGGGTATCGGGCGGAGGGGTTCGTGTCCCCCGCGGCGTGGCTGGCGTGCCATGCCGGGTTGAGCCGGCCGGTGGCGGCGGCGGTGGTGCGCCAGGCCGTCGAGCTGGAGGACATGCCGGCCAGTACGGCAGCCGCCGAGCGCGGTGAGCTCACCGACCAACGGGTGCAGTTGTTGGTCTCGTGTCGGCGGGCGGATCCGGAGCGGTATGACGCGGAGACCGACGCGGCGTTCGTGGCGTTGCCGGTGGCCGAGTTGGTGCTGGCGACGAGGGCGTGGATCGTGGCGGCGGAGGACCGCCGCCACGATCCGGACCAGCCCTCGGGCGCGCCACTGGAACAAGCGCACGTGCACCTCTCCCAACTCATGGACGGGCGGTGGCGGCTGGACGGCGTGTTGAACCCCCACGACGGGACACTGTTGAGCCAGGCGCTCGATCAGTCGATCGCCCGCCAGTTGCAGGCCCAACGCGACGGCGACCCGTCCGTGGAGCAGCTGCCGGTCAGCGCGATGCGGGCCCAAGGTCTGGTCGATCTCGCCGCCCAAGCGCTACGCGACACACCCGGCCAACGGTCACGCAACGGCCGCTACCGCATCAACCTCGTCGTCCGCCTGAACCAAGACAGAACCGATGTCGAACCTGACGGGCCGTTCCCACCCGAAGCCTGGTGCGACAGCCCCTGGGTCCGCGTGGTGCTCGGCGCAGAAGGCGAACTCCTCGACGTCGGCCGGACCAAACGACAATGGCCCGAAGCGATCTGGAACGCCATCGTCCAACGCGACCGCACCTGCCGCTTCCCCCACTGCGACCGACCCGCCCACTGGTGCGACGTGCATCACTGCACCCACTGGCAAGACCACGGCCATACCAGCGCACAGAACGGCATCCTGCTGTGCCGCCGCCACCACGGGTTCGTCCACACCCACCACTGGACCATCCGCCTCGACGAACACCAGCGACCCGTCTTCCGACAACCCGACGGCACCATCCACCCACCGAAGCAGCACCCGTGCCGCGAGTAGACGGCAAGGGACAGGACGATGGCGGTCTGTTGGTCGGGATCCGCAGGCCCGACGGTGCACCGCGCTCCGCCGCGAGATCTTCGCGGCCGCAGCCATCGCCTGCGCCCCAGCGCGTGCCAGCCAACCTGTGCGCCCGCCGCGCCGCCCGCCACGGGTGGAACGGGTGCGGCCGAGGCGCTCCGCATGATCGAAGGTCGAGTGTTCGCCTCCGGCGCTCCGGGTCCGCCCCGGCGATATGCTTCTGCCCCGAGCGGGACCCAGGAGGCTCGAGCGACGAAGTCGGGAAGCAGCGCAGGAGCGCAAACGCCGCACTTGCGACCAACGGCTCTCGCCTCGAACGGAACGGCGGCGCACGCTTGACGGGCGAGGCTCGGTCCGCATCCCCGGTTCGGCTGGCTCGTCAGTGTCCCGCCCACGACGAACGCACCGGCGGGCCCGGCGCTCGCCTCGCTCCGTCGAGCCGCCCGTCCGCCGTGTTCGAACGACGGACGGCTGACGGCGGACCCACCGACCTGCCGAGCGCTCGACGTCCGCCCGGGCGCAACCGCCGCGCTCGTGTTCAGTGGCCGGGGCCCATCGGGTAGTCCTTCATGTTCCGCAACATCGACGCCGCCCCGTGCGGCCCGTTGATGGCAGCGTTGTCGCCGTAGACGTGCTCCTTCATCCAGCCCAGCGCAGTGCGGTTGGCGCCGAGGCGGGCCAGGCCGGCGGCCAGCTCCACCGCGGTGGCACGCACCGAGTCGGCGTCGGCCAGGTGCTGCACGACGCCGGCGTCGAGCGCCTCGAGGCCCGCCCATCGCTTGGCCAGCATCACGCTCTGGTGGAACGCCGGCATCGGCAGCTTGTGGCGGAACAGCGCCAGCTCCGGTTCGGGGATGGCCATCCCCAGCTCGATCTCATTGGCACAGAGGAACCCGCGGTCGCGGCGCATCACCCGTACGTCGTGGCACAGGGCGATCATGAACCCGGCCCCGAACGCATGCCCGTTCACCGCGCACACCGTCGGCACCCCCAGGGTGATCACCCGGGCGAAGCAGGCCATCGCCTCCTCGGCGAACACCTTGCGGTCCCCGCCCGGGTGGTCCGGCTCACGGGAGGCGAGCCAGCCGAGGTCCAGCCCGTTGGAGAAGAACTTGGCGTCGTTCGACGCGGTCACCAGCGCCGCCGGCCCGCTCGACGCCTCCACCTCGTCCAACGCCCGCATGATCTGGCGCACCAGCGTGGTGTTCCAGCGGTTCTCGCCGGCGGTCAGGGTGAGGACGAACACGTCGCCCTCGCGGTCGAGCTGCACCAGGTCCATGACCGGCAGTCTCTCAGGCCGTGACGGCCGACACCACACCACGCTCGGCGAACCAGGGCCACTCGGCGGCGACCAGCTCGAGGCTGGTGATGCGCTCGGCCAGACCATACGTTGCGGTATGGAGCATGATCTCGCTGGCGTTCGTCGCGCTCACCAGCTCCCGCAGGCCCGCCATGACCTGGTCCACCGAGCCGACGATGCGGTAGCTCGGCATCGAGTTGGCCGCGTCCATCTCCGGGTGGTGCGCCGCATCCTCCGGGCGGTACAGCGGGTACAGGCGCCCGGTGCGCATCCCGTAGCGGCGGAGCTGACCGGGGTTGGCCAACCAGCGGGCCCGCTGCTCGTTCTCGGCGGCGAGCACGCTGGCGCTGACGATGGTGTACGGCTCGGCCAGGATGGCCGATGGCTCGAAGTGTCGCTGGTACAGCTCGACCGCGGCCAGGGTGCCGCCCATGTCGAAGTGGTGCGCGAAGGCGAACGGCAGGCCCAGCATCCCGGCCAGCTGCGCGCTGTACCCGCTCGAACCGAGCAGCACCACCTCCGGGCTCGACGTCGCCACCGGTGTCGCGGCGAAGCGGCTCCACAACCCGCGCTCGGCCCGCTGATCGCCGAGCAGGCCCATCACGTCGATCAGATCGCGGGGGAAGTCCTCGGCGGTCAGGTCCGCCGTGCGGCGCAACGCCGCCGCCGTGGCGCCGTCGGTGCCGGGCGCCCGACCGACGCCGAGGTCCACCCGGCCCGGGTAGAGCGCCTCGAGCAGGGCGAACTGCTCGGCCACCACCAGCGGGGCGTGGTTGGGCAGCATCACGCCACCCGAACCGACCTTGATCCGGTTGGTCACCGCGGCGAGGTGCGACATGAGCACCGGCGGGTTGGTGGACGCCACCGTGTTCATGTTGTGGTGCTCCGCCACCCAGAAGCGCAGGTAGCCGAGCTCGTCGGCCCGGCGGGCGTAGGCGGACGTGTCGGCCAGGGCCTGGCCCGAGGTGGTGCCCTCCCCGACGGTGGCGAGATCGAGCACGGACAACGGGATCTGTGCGGGCTGCATCCCCTCCAGCGTAGGAGGGCCCGCAGCCGCGAGCGCGAGCGCGCGGGCGGCGGGGGCGCCGGCTCGAGCGAGTAGGGTCCCCACCGAGAAGCGACCGGCCCCCGACGGTCCCGCAGGCTCGATCGAGCAGGAGAGGTGACAGGCATGGGTCGGGAACGGCAGATGGCCCTCGTCGGGTTCATGCAGGCCAGCAACGTCAGCGTGTACGCCGGATCGTGGCGCCACCCCGACAGCAGCCCGGACTTCCTCACCGCCGGCTACTACCAGCACATCGGCCAGGTCCTCGAGCGCGGCTGCTTCGACATGCTGTTCTTCGACGACCGCCTCGCCATGCCCGGCATCTACGGCAACTCGGTGGCCGAGACGGTGCGCTCCGGCGCCCGCTGCGTGAAGCTCGACGTCAGCCTCACCCTGGCCATGATCGCGGCGGCGACCCAGCGCATCGGCCTCGGCGCCACCTACTCCACCACCTACTACGCGCCGTTCCACGTGGCCCGCCTGTTCGCCACGCTCGACCACATGTCCGGTGGCCGCGCAGCGTGGAACATCGTCACCTCGGTCAACGATGCCGAGGCCCAGAACTACGGCTTCGACCAGCACCTCGGCCACGACGAGCGCTACGCCCAGGCCGACGAGTTCCTCGAGGTCGTCACCGGGCTGTGGGACACCTGGGAAGACGGCGCCATCCTGTGGGACCAGGCCAACGCCCGCTTCGCCGATCCCGACAAGGTGCACGAGCTGCACTACAAGGGCCAGTGGTACAGCTCCCGAGGCCCGCTCACGGTGCCGCGCGGCCCCCAGGGCCGACCGGTGCTGGTGCAGGCCGGATCGTCCGGTCAAGGCAAGGCGTTCGCCGCCCGCTGGGCCGACGTCGTGTTCACCAACACCCCCGAGCTGGGCCAGGCGAGGGCCAACTACGCCGAGCAGAAGGCGCAGTTCCGCGCCGCAGGGCGCAACCCCGACCACGTCGCCATCCTGCCGCTGACCTACTTGGTGGTGGCCGAGACGGAGGAGGAGGCCACGGCCGAGGAGCAGTACCTGCTCGACCTGCCCGAGCCGATGGCCTCGCTGGTGCTGCTGTCGGAGGCCACCAACCTGGACTTCTCGGGCTTCGAGCTCGACGAGCCCGTGCCGCAGTCCTTCCTGGACTCCGCCACCGGCATGCACGGCTACATCGAGGGCATCAAGCAGTACATGGGCGGGCGCACCCCGACCCTGCGAGACCTCGCCCTCCAGCGGGCCACGCTGCGCCAGGCGCTGCGCTTCGTCGGCACGCCGACCCAGGTGGCCGACCAGATGCAGGAGTGGTTCGAGGCGGACGCCTGCGACGGGTTCGTCGTCGCCGCCACCAGCCTGCCCGGCACCTTCGAGACGGTCACCGAGCTGCTGGTGCCGGAGCTGCAGCGCCGCGGCCTGTTCCGCACCGAGTACGACGGCACGACGCTGCGCTCCCACCTGGGCCTACCCCGGCCGAGTTAGCCGGCGGCTTCGCTGGGTTTGTTGGCGGCTGCGCCGCGCCCGGATGGGGCCCCAACCCCATCCTCCTCCCGTGCATGGGGCCCCTACCCCATGCCGGGC
>JADLEF010000465.1 GCA_020846295.1 Acidimicrobiales bacterium | reverse complement strand
GGCGTGAGGTACGTCGAGGTGGCAGGGGCGTCGAACAGCGCCAGTGGGTCCCGCGCGGTGCAGGCGTAGTTGGCGGCCAGGCGGTGCGCCTTGTCGGCCGGGACCCAGAAGCCGGTGTCGACCATACCGAGCGGTTTGAAGATGCGGTCGGTCAGGAACCGGTCCAACGGCTGCCCGGAGATGACCTCGCACAGGTGGCCCACCACATCGGTCGCCACCGAATAGCTCCACTTGGTGCCGGGCGAGAACAGCAACGGCAGCTCGGACAGCTTGTCGATCATCTCCTGGAGGTCGGCCGCGCCGTCGCGCTCCACGCCCCGCCGCCGGTACAACGCATCGAGGGGGTGGCGGTTCATGAACCCGTAGGTGAGTCCCGACGTGTGGGTGAGCAGATCGCGGATCTGCATCTCCCGCTGCGGCAGCTCGGTCTTGAAGGCGTCGGAAGTCCCGTCGGACCACACCCGCAACTCCGCCCAGGCCGGGATGAAGCGCGACACCGGATCGTCCAGTTGGAAGCGCCCCTCCTCGTAGAGGGTGAGCAACGCCACCGTGGCGATCGGCTTCGTCATGGAGTAGATGCGGAAGATGGTGTCCGCCTGCATCGGGGCACCCGCCGCAAGGTCGCGCCGGCCGCAGCTGCCGAGGTGGGCGATCCGGCCGTTGCGGGCCACGAGGGTCACCAGGCCGGCGAGCTTGCCGGTGTCGACGTAGCGCTCCTGGAAGAACGGGACGATGCGGGCCAACCGTTGCCCGCTCAGCCCGAGCTCTTCCGGCTTGTCCACCACGTCCATGTCCTGACCCCCTGCGCCGTCTCCCGGTAGGCGCTCATCCTGTCACGACAGGTCGGTGAGCGGCTTGACCAGCTTCAGCTTCGACGCCCTCGCCGGGTCGGCCAGCGCGGCCATGGCCACCTGGTAGTCGGGCAGGGCGAAGACCTCGCCGTCGTCGGTGATCAGCACGAAGCGGTCGAGTTGGGCCAGGAACGCCCGGTCGTGGCTGACTGCGACGACCGCGCCCTCGAACCCGTCGAGCGCCCGTTCCAACGCCTCGGAGGACTCGATGTCGAGGTTGTCGGTCGGCTCGTCGAGCAGCAGCACGTTGTGGCCCTCCAGTTCGAGGCAGAGGATCTCGAGGCGCGCCTTCTGCCCGCCCGACAGCGTGTCGAACGGCTGGCGGGCGTTGCCGGCGAGGCCGTAGCGGGCCAGGGCGCGCATCGACCGCTCGTCGTCGTGGGTGCGTTCCCGGGCGATCTCGAAGGGGGTGCGGCCGAGGAAGTCGGCCCGGTCGTTGATCTGGGTGAAGGTGCCGACCGAGCAGCGCGGTCCGTACTCGACGCGCCCCTCGTCGGGCCGGCGGGTGCCGGCCAGCGCGCCCATCAGGTGGCTCTTGCCGGTGCCGTTGGGGCCGATGAGCCCGACGCGCTCGCCGAAGAACACCTCGTCGGAGAACGGCAGGAACAGATCCCCGATGGCGACCTGCTCGATGCGCAGCACGCGCCGGGCGGCGTCGGCGCCGCGCAGGCGGACGTGGATCTGCTGGTCGGGCACCGGCGGGGGCGGCGGGCCGGCGGCGACGAAGCGCTCCCAGCGCGTCTCCGCGGCGTTGGCCTTGGTCGCGTTCTTGAAGTTCTGCGCGGCCCTCGTCTTCATGATCTTCATGTGGTGGAACAGCCGTCGTTCCTCGTCGTTCCACCGTTTGAGGGCGTCACCGAGCTGCTCCTGGCGCTTGGCCCGGGCCTCACCGAAGGTGGCGTAGGACCCGCCGTGCACCCAGCAGCCGGCGCCTTCGATGACCACGATCTTGGTCGCCACCGCCTCGAGCAGGGCGCGGTCGTGGCTGACCAGCAGGATGGTCGAGCGGCACGCCCGCAGCTGCTCCTCGAGCCAGACCCGGGTGGGGATGTCGAGGTAGTTGTCGGGCTCGTCGAGCAGCAGCACGTCGGCGCCGCTGGTGAGCAGCAGGTCGAGCACCAGTCGCTTGCGTTCGCCGCCGGACAGCTCGCCGACGAGGCGGGTGTTGACGTCCTCGATGGGGGTCTTGACGCTGCGCCGGGCGGCTGCCGCCCACTGGGCCTCGAGCTCGTAGCCGCCGAGGTCGCCCCATTCGGTGAGGGCGGTGGCGTAGCCCATGCCGTCGTCGGTGCCGTCGGCCAGCGCCGCCTCCGCGGCGATGAGGGCGCGGCCCGCGTCGCGCAGCGCGGGCGGCGCGACCTCGACGAGCAGCTGCCGGACGGTGTCGGTGGGCCGGGCCATGCCCACGTCCTGCGTCATGGAGAGCACGGTCCCGCCGAGCGCGAACTCGCCGGCGTCGGCTTCGAGCTCGCCGGCGAGGATGCGCAGGATGGTGCTCTTGCCCACGCCGTTGGCGCCGACGAGGGCGGCGTGCTCCCCCGGCGACACCCCGAAGCTGACCTCGAAGAACAGCGAATCGGCGCCCGGTGGGGCGTAGTCGAGCTCGGACACCACGATGCTGCTCATCGCGCCCATACTGGCCGCTACGGTGCGCTCATGGTCGCACCGGGGACGCCATCACCTGACCCACCGGGCATGACGATGGCCGAGCGGGTGCTGGCCCGCACGTCGGGCCGCGCCCGGGTGGCGGCCGGCGAGTACGTCACCGCGTCGCCGGACGTGCTCATGTGCCACGAGGCGCTCACCATGTGCGCCTCGCAGTTGCGCCGGGTCGGCGTGGAGCACCTCGCCCACCCCGAGCGCGTGCACGTGGTGCTCGACCACTTCTTCCCCGCCCCCACCGCGGCGGCGGCCAGGGACCACGTCCGGGCCCGGCGGCTGGTGGAGCAGTACGGCATCACCAACTTCTGGGGTCACGCCGGCATCTGCCACCAGGTGCTCGTCGAGCACGCCGCCGTGCGGCCCGGTCAGCTGGTGGTGGGCACCGACTCGCACTCGAGCACCTACGGGGCGGTGGGCGCGGCGGGCGCCGGCATCGGCGTGACGGAGATGACCTATGCGCTGGCCACCGGGGAGCTGTGGTTCCAGGTCCCCCCGACGGTGCGGGTGGAGCTGGTCGGCACCGGCGGGCCTGCGCTGATGGCCAAGGACCTGGTGCTGGCCTTGGCCGGCGCCCACGGCACCGACGTGGCCCAGTACGCCGCCATCGAGTTCGGTGGGCCGGTCGCCACCGCCATGAGCATCGCCGGGCGGATGACCATGGCGAACATGGGCGCTGAGCTGGGGGCCAAGTTCGCCTGCTTCCCCGCCGATGACCGTACCGTGGAGTATCTCCGGGACGCAGGTGCCGCCGACATCGAGCCGTTCGGCGCCGAACCGGGGGCGCGCTACGCGCGCGCCATCACGCTCGACACCACCGGCCTGGCGCCGCACGTGGCGTGCCCCCACAACCCGGGCAACGTCCGCCCTGTCACCGAGGTCGCCGGCACGGCGGTGCACCAGGCGTTCCTGGGCTCGTGCACCAACGCCCGGCTGGAGGACTTCGCGGTGGCGGCCGCGGTGCTGACCGGGAGGCGGGTCCACCCCAGGGTGCGGTTCGTGGTGACGCCGGCCTCGCAGCGCACCTTCCTCGACGCGGTGCGCGCCGGGTACGTGGCCACGCTGGTCGAGGCGGGCGCGCACATCACCGCCTCGGGGTGCGGGGCGTGCCCGGGTGGGCACCAGGGTCTGCTCGGCCCGGGCGAGGTGTGCGTGTCCTCGACGAACCGGAACTGCGTGGGGCGCATGGGGTCGACGGACTCGTCGGTGTACCGGGGCTCGCCGGCGGTGGTGGCCGCCGCCGCGGTGGCCGGCGAGCTGATCGATCCCCGGGAGTTGTGGACGGGGAGCACGCTGTGAGCGCGCTGGGGGTGGTGCGGGGCCGGGTGTGGGCCTTCGGCGACGACGTGGACACCGACGTGATGGCGCCGTGGTCGGTGATCACCCGGCCGTTCGAGGAGCGTCGGTCCCAGGTGCTGCACACCCGGCCCGAGTTCGCCCGGGACGTGCGGCCCGGCGATCTGATCGTGGCGGGGCGGAACTGGGGTTGCGGCTCGTCCCGGGAGCAAGCGCCGGAGAACCTCCAACTGCTCGGCGTGGGCGCGGTGCTGGCCGAGAGCTTCGGCCGCATCTACTTCCGCAACGCCATCGCCATCGCCTTTCCCAACCTGGTCTGCCCCGGCATCGCCGCCGGCGTGCGCGACGGCGACGAGTTGGAGGTGGACCTCGACGCGGCGACGGTGCACAACCTACGCACCGGTACGGTGCTGCGGGCCCAGCCGTACACCGCCGAGATGGCCGAGATCATCCGGGCCGGCGGGTTGCTCGAGGTCCTGCGTCGGCGCTTCGGCGGCGATGACGGGCTCGGTGTCAGACTGCGCCGATGAACGAGCGCGGCACGACTCCCCACGACGCAGCGCCCCACGACGCAGCGGCCCACGACGCAGCGCCCCACGACGCGGTGTCACCCGCCGCCCGGTTGCGCGCCCGTCTCGGCCCCGACGGTGGCGGCCTGCTGGTGGCGCCGTTCGTGTTCGACGGGTTCCAGGCCCGCGCCGCGCTCGACGCCGGGTTCGAGGCGCTGTACTGCACCGGGTTCGGGACGGCAGCCTCCTACGGCCTGGCCGACGTGGGGTTGTTGGGCCTGGCCGAGATGGCAGCCAACGGCCGGCGCATCGTGCGGGCGGCAGGCTCCTCCGTGCCGGTCGTCTGCGATGCCGACACCGGCTTCGGCAACGCGGTGAGCGTCGTGCACACGGTGCGGGAGTACGCCGCGGCGGGGCTGGCCGCGCTGCACCTGGAGGACCAGGTGTGGCCGAAGCGGTGCGGGTTCATGGCCGACAAGGAGGTCATCCCGCTCGAGGAGGCGGCGCAGAAGGTGCGCGCTGCGGTGGAGACGTCGCGCTCGCTGGGCCCGTCCGGGCCGGTGATCATCGCCCGCACCGACGCGCTGCAACCGCACGGCTGGGACGAGGTGGCCCGGCGGGCGGCGGCGTTCGTCGAGGCGGGGGCCGAACTGCTCTTCGTGGACGGGCTGCGCAACCGCAGCGATGCGGAGACCTGCGCCTCCCGGTTGGCCGGCCTACCGCTCGTCTACAACGGCGTGCTCGACCGCGAGGTGGTGGAGCCGTTGGGTTTCCGCCTGCAGCTGCAGTCGGGCCCCCTGCTCGCCCTGCTGGCCGCGACGGACGGGATCTACCGCGAGTTGGCCCGGAGCGGGCGGGTGCGCATCGACGGCGTCGGCGCCCGCTTCGATCGGGTGAACCGGCTGCTGGGCCTCGACGAGGTGGAGGAGCTGCGCCGGCGCTACGGGTGACCACCGGCAACGGCAACGGCAACGGAGGCGCGTTGCGGCCGAGGCGGCGCGTTGCCGAGACCGCCAGGGCTGGCCACCACGACGCCCTCATGGCGGCTGATCCGCTCCCCCGAGACGCTCGCCTGGCGGGTGGACGGTGCCGTCGGGTTGTCGGAAGACGGGTTGTTGGTGGTGGTCGAGGTGGATGGTCCAGTGGTGGGTGTGGATGAAGACGTGGTGGCGGCGGCACAACAGCACGCCGTTGTGCACGCTGGTCTCGCCGTGGTCCTGCCAGTGGGTGCAGTGGTGGACATCGCACCAGTGGGCGGGCCGGTCACAGTGCGGGAACCGGCAGGTGCGATCGCGTTGGACGATGGCGTTCCAGATCCCTTCGGGCCATTGCCGGGTCGCCCGGCCGACATCGAGCACCTCGCTGTGGGCGCCCAACACGACGCGGACCCAGGGGCTGTCGCACCACGCATCGGGTGGGAACGGCCCGTCCGGCTCGACCTTCGTGCCATCCGCGGTCGGGCGGACGACGAGGTTGATGCGGTAGCGGCCGTTGCGCGACCTCTGGCCGGGCGTGTCGCGTAGGGCTTGGGCGGCGAGGTCGACCAGCCCTTGGGCTCGCATCGCCCCGACCGACAACCGTTCGACGGAGGGGTCGCCGTCGCGTTGGGCTTGGAGCTGGCGGGCGATGGATTGATCGAGCGCCTGGTTCAACACCGCGCCGTCATGGGGGTTCAACACGCCGTCGAGCCGCCAGCGGCCGTCCAGCAGTTGGGAGAGGTGCACGCTGGCCTGTTCGGGTGGCGTACCAGACGGTTTGCTCGGGTCGTGCCGGCGGTCCTCCGCCGCTGCCTTCCAGGCCCGGGCAGCGAGCACCAACTCGGCAACCGGCAAGGCCAGGAACGCAGCGTCGATGCCGGCGTCATATCGTTCGGGATCAGCCCGCCGGCACTCGGTCAACAAGCGCACCTGCTGCTCGGACAACACGCCGCGCTCCGCCGCGGCCGTACTGGCCGCCATGTGCTGCAACTCGACCGCCTCACGCACAACCGCCCGCG
>JADLEF010000464.1 GCA_020846295.1 Acidimicrobiales bacterium | reverse complement strand
GGTTGGAGCGACGCCGTCGTGTTGATCGCGCCAGCATGCGCTCGCCGTTGACCGGCGAGTGGGAACGGCGCGTGCACCGTCCGCACCCTACGCCGCGCCGCCGGACGCAGGGGTCGGACCCGGGCCCGTCATCGCTGCAGGAGTGGGTACAGCCCGACCAGTTCGCCCGACCGCGCGCCGCGAACCCGGCGGCTCGCCCGTGCTGACCGCGCTGCGCCAGTGGGCGACGAGTGGATCTACGGCCCGGGCAACGAGCCCCTGAAGACGAAGCAACGACGCGACGCGATGGCGGCTCTCCTCAGGTGCCGGCCTGGCGGCGGGCGAGGTCGGCCACCACGTCGATGAGGGTGGCCGAGCACAACCCCGTGTTCTCCTCGAACACGATGCGGGCGCGGCCGGTCTGGGAGCTGGTGGCCACGTCGCGGTACGGCACGTAGGAGCGGACCAGCCCCAGCAGCAGCGCCCGCTGCGGTGACGGCGTGCCCTCGATGGTGGTGCGCTCCGGGCGCAGGATCACCGGACCGCCGCTGTTGCCGGGGAACACGAAGCAGTCGAGCAGCATCGTGTCGATCGTGCCGGCCAACGCGTCGCGCACCCGGGCGATGGTGCCACCCCGCACGATGGCGTGGTTGCGCTCGCCGCCGACGTCGCCCATGGGGAAGCCCAGCACGAACACGCCGTCGCCCTCCGACACGCCCTCGGCGGCGAGCCGGCCACGGTCGACCAGATCGGTGTCGGAGAAGAACGTGGCCGCCCGCATCCCCTGGGAGCGCAGCAGGCCCAGGTCGACGGGGATGATGGCCACGTCGAGCGCGTCGTCGTCGGGGTGGAACCACAGCGGGGGCTCGCCGCCGGGCTGGTCGGGCCGCTCGGGATCGTCGCGCAGTGCCACCCGGAACGTCCGGGCCGGTTCGGCTGCCGATGGGTTCACCCGCAGCAGCAGCGCCGGCCGGTCACCGATCACGTGGCGCGCGGTGACCAGGTAGGCCTTGCCGGTGACGTGGTCGCCGTCGCGCCGGGTGACGTGCACGTAGAAGAAGCCGGTGGCCATCCAGTGCACGCCGTCGTCATGAGCGGCGTCGGGCTCGCCGAGGGCGACCACGCAGTCGAGCCAGTGGGGTGGGAACAGCGCCATGGCCGCCCTCTACCCGTCGGCGGCGAGCTCCAAGAGCAGCTCGACCACCAGCTCGGGCCGGGAGAAGAACGGCGAGTGGCTCGTGTCCCAGCGGCGCACCTTGCGGGCCCGGGCCGCCATGGCCCGCTGAGCGGCCGGCGGGATGGCGCCGTCGCGCTCGCACACCACGTAGGTGGACGGGACGTCCCGCCATGCCGATCGGTACGGCAGGGCCGGGGACGGCGTGGTGGGCATGGGTCGTAACGACCGCCGGGCCAGGGCGACGTCCTCGGCCGGGCAATCGGCGTAGAACAACTCCACGAGGTGCTCGCCGCCGATGGTGCGCTCGTCGCCGTCGACGCGGGTGCACGCCGCCATGCGGTTGGGGAAGGCGCCGAGCACGGTGGCCGTGGTCTCCTCCTCGGCCAGCTGGAAGGCGCACAGGTACACCAGGTGGGCCACGTTGGTCAGCCCGGAGCAGGCGGCGGAGATGACCACGCCGCCGTAGGAGTGGCCCAGCACCACCGCATCGTCGAGGCCCGTCACCACCTCCCGCACCACGGCCACGTCGGCACTAGGCCCCTCCCGCAGCGGGAGCTCCGGGGCCACCCCGGTGATCCCGGCATCGCGCAGGCCGTGCAGCACCTTGGCCCAGCACCACGGTCCGTGCCAGGCCCCGTGCACGAGGACGATCGGCTTCATGGCGCGACGCTAGCGTTGGCCTGGGCCGCTGGACGGTTCTATTTTGGGTGCGGCTCCTGTAGAGGAACCTCAGCGGCGAGTGCGTGTCCGGGTGACACGCCGGACGCAGTTCCACGCGTGGCCCGAAGCGGTTGACGACTCCAGGTCAGAACGCCCGAACGGGCGCTCATCCCGGCCTTCGCCGCAGGTCCGCGCCGCCCGCACAGTCGCCGTGGTTGAGCTGAACACCCGGTCGGCCGGCGGGCGCGGTGGCGCGGTTGGCGCGGTACCCGTCGTCTGGAAACCCTTTTGCTGGGTGTAGGGATGAAGGCCCGAAACAGGCACTGAGCCTGGATCCACCGTGGGGTGAGGGTCGGGTGGCTTGGCGACTGTCGGCGGCGGCTGATCGGGGTCGATCGGGGGGTTCTGGTGGCAGGGGGGGCGGTGTGGGGGCGCGCGGGGTGAGGTACGCGGGCTGGTGTTCGGTTGTGGCGGCCGTCTCGGGGTGGGTTTCGGCTCGCTGGTTGCGGTGTTCAGCAGCGCCGGGGGATGGTTCGTAGCCGTTGGAGGATCTCGCCGAACTCGTTGGTCCAGGGCCAGCGGGCGGGGAGGTGCAAGTGGCGTCGTCGGCCCCCGCGTGTGATCCGTCCTGGGATGGTGAGCAGTCGTCGGCGGATGGTCTTGGCGACGATGGGCCCGACGGTGGCGGTGCCGATCAGGTGAACCCAGCGGAGCAGGTTGTGGGCGACGGTGGCGAGCACGGCCCAGGCGCCGTTGGCCCCGAACCGGCCCGATGGGCAGTGGTCGAGGCCGGCGCCGTCTTTGAGGTCGCGAATGGCGAGCTCGATGACGGCATGGGCCCGGTGGGCTTCGTCGGCGTCGACGGTGCTGGCCTTGCTGTCGGTGATGAACGCGTGGTGGCGCCAGTTGTCGAACAGCTCGGGTTGGGCGCCGACGATGCGGGTGCGGCGCACCACGAGGCGGTGCCCGTCGCCGTAGGGGCACTCGGCGACCTCGGCGTCGCCGCTTGCGGTGTAATCGATCGGAACCCACGCGGTGTCGTCGATGGCGGCGATCGCGGTCTTGATCGTCTTGATCTGACGGACGGTGATCGAGTAGCCGACCCCGTGCTCCCGGCACGCCCGGATGACCTTCTTGGACCAGAACCCCGAATCGGCCCGCAGCAACAACGGCCCGGCCGCCCCGGCCCGGCGGACCCGGCCGATCACTTCGCGCACGAACCGCTCAGCACCTCGCCCGGTGTTCGCGGAGCCTTTCCGGAACCGGACGTGGAGCACCTCGCCGGTGTCGGCACGGGTGGCGAGCAGGGGGTGGTAGCCGCGTCGTTTCGTGTACCCGAACGTGGCGCCCTGCTTCTGATAGCCGTGGGTCTCGCAAATCGTCGAGTCGATATCGATCGTCATCGGCGCCGAGCCCGGCCCGGCGCCAGCAGCCCACGCCCCGCAGAGCGCGAACTCCGACCAGGCGTCGAGTTGGCGGACATGACCAAACGTGAACGCCCGCAGGAACGTCCCACACGTCGAGGGGGCCATCACTCGATGTCCGAGCACCGCCTCGGTCTGGCCGGCACGCAACACGTCGACGTCGTCGATGCAGTCACCCCCAGCGATCATCGAGTGGACCAGCGTCATCGCCTTGCGACCCGGCGCGAAGTAGCCCGGGCCCGACAACGACACGAGACGATTCGCGGCCTGCTCGAGACCGAGATGCACGGCCAGGGTGGCCGGCAGGACCAGCCCGGCATTCGCCACCGCCCGCTCGTCATCGAACATCACCTCGAGCCCATCAAGGCTCTGGCAAGCTGTCACCAAGAAAGTGCCCTCCCAGTCAGGTCGATCGCAGGTGTCGCAACCGCAATCATCCCTGCTGGAAGGGCACTTTCAGTTGGATGGTCCACCCAACACCCAAACCAGGACGGTGGATCCAGGCTAAGGCTTACAGACGGACTGCGCCCTCTCCCGGACTTTGCAGGAGAGGGCGCAGCGACCTGCTCGAAGTTCAGCGGAGCCGATTGCTAACCGATCTGGAATCGCTCCCAACCACCGATTCCACCGCACTGACGGGCGCGTAGAGTGCCGTAGCGATCGCCAGTCCATCCGATCTCGGCTGAGGTATAGCAGCCGTTCTGCAGCGACTTGATGGCGCACCCTGTCGCAGATCGGCAATCACCGACAAGCTGGAATCGCTCCCAGCCGCCGATTCCGGTCTGACGCGCCCGAAGCTGAGCGTAGCCATCTCCGGTGCGGCTCACCTCGACAGAAACGTATCTATCGTTGGCCACCGATTTGAAGGCACAGCCAGCCGCCGACCGACAGTCGCCCTCGATCCTAAAGGTTTCCCAACTACCTGCCGGGCCGTCCTTGCGTGCGCGAAGTTCACCCCAGCCATCGCCGGTCCTACTTATCTCAGCAGCAACGAGCTTGCCGTTGATCATGGACCGAATGTTGCAATCCTGAGCGCACGGATCGTTGTGGCTGACGTAGCTCGATCCGTTCGCCAGGCCGCCTCCAGTCTCAACAAAGGATACGGGCATAGATTTGCCGGTCGAGCAGTCCTCGCGAGCGAAGTGCAGGTGCTGCCCCCGGCCGATAGGTTCGGTGTTGCCGGTGTTCCCCACATTTCCAAGGTATGCACCACGGTCAACAATCTGGTTCGGAGCGTAGTTCTGAACGGTTCCGTACTTCATATGGGCGTAGCGAGTGCAGGTGTTGTCAGCATGCCGGATGATCGTGTAATTGCCGTACCCGCCACCAGCCCACTGAGCGTTGACGGTCGACACCACCTTGACAACTGTGCCCGGCGCAGAGGCAAAGATCGGCTGGTCGACGTTCAAGTCGAAGTCGTACGCGTAGCAGTTGTATGTATTAGATCCACTGCAAAAGTGCGATACTGTGCCGCTATTGCCTTGAGATACGCGCCAGGAGACGGTAGCTGCCCATGGCAAGTAGTACTGGGTCGATTGCGCGCTGGCATGATCCGCCGATCCGATCACGATCGCTACGAGCATTAGTAGCGCGCCTACAACTCTGACAGCTCTCAACTGTCGCCCCTTCGCGTTGTCGGCTGTCTCCCGCCGAGGCAGCCAGCGAGAGAACGTTAGCAGCGATCG
>JADLEF010000463.1 GCA_020846295.1 Acidimicrobiales bacterium | reverse complement strand
TGACCTCGCATCGGTGTCGGGCCTGCCCACCAGCCGGGTGGACGCCATCACGTTCTTCCTCGGCTCCGCGCTCGCCGGCGTGGCCGGCGTGGCCGTGTCGCTCATCGGACCGATCGGTACGGCCACCGGCAACGCCTACATCCTGTCCGCCTTCCTGGTGGTCATCGTCGGCGGGCTGGGCAAGCTGCGCGGCGCGGTGGCGGCCGCCGTCCTGCTCGGCGTGCTCAACGCCTACATCGAGCACTTCACCAGCTCCACCATCGGCAAGGCGGCGGTGTTCGCCTTCGTCATCCTGTTCCTGCAGGTCCGACCGAACGGCATCGTGACCTTCCGCACCCGGGGGTTGACCGCATGAGCGGCGACGCAGCGACCAAGGTCGGGTTCCTCGTGGGAGCCGACACCACCGACACCACCCCGGCCGCCGAGGCCACCGGCCCGGGCGGCCGCCACCGTGGGCGCGAGCCCCGGGCGGTCCGCACGCCGGGTCGCCTCGGCCGCGGCCCGGCCGGTTCCGGCGGGCTCGGCTCGTGGGCGCCCCGCGGTGCCTACGTGCTGTTCGCGGTGGCGTTGCTGGCCTTCCCCCGCCTCGTCGGCACCCCCACCGACGCCCGCCAGTGGGCGGAGTGGCTGTGCTACGCCATCGTCGCCGTCGGCCTCGACATCGCCTGGGGCTACGGCGGGATGCTGGCCCTCGGCCAGGGTCTGTTCTTCGGGCTCGGTGCCTACGCCATGGCCATGCACCTCTCGCTGGAACAGGTGCCGGACGGATCGCTGCCCTCGTTCATGTCGCTGTACAGCGACAACACCGAGCTGCCGCTGATCTGGAGGCCGTTCCAGAGCTTCTGGATCACCGTCATCGCCGCGGTCGCGGTGCCCGCCGTGGTCGCCATGCTGCTCGGTCTGCTGGTGTTCAAGCGCCGCATCCGCGGCCCCTACTTCGCCCTGCTGACCCAGGCCACCGCGGTCATCTTCGCCCTGGTGCTCATCGGCAACCTCAAGCTCACCGCCGGGTTCAACGGCCTCACCGGGTTCAGCACGATCTTCGGGCGCAACAAGTACGCCCCGGAGACCAACAGCTGGCTGTACGACCTCGCCGCCGTCGCGCTGCTGGTGGTGCTCGGCGTGGCCATGATCGTGGTGCGCAGCCGCTTCGGGAAGCTGCTGCAGGCCACCCGCGACAGCGAGGACCGGGTCCGCTTCCTCGGCTACGACCCGGCGGTGGTCAAGACGATCGGCTTCGTGATCGCCGCCGCCATGGCCGGCGCCGCCGGGGCCATCGCCGCACCGGTGTTCGGCATCGTGTCGCCCGGCCAGTTCGACTACGCCCCCTCGATCCTGATGATCTGCTGGGTGGCCGTCGGCGGGCGGGGCAAGCTGGGGGGCGCCGTGCTCGGTGCGCTGCTGGTGAACTGGACCCGGGTCACGGTGTCCGACGCCCGGCCCGACGACTGGCAGTACCTGCAGGGCGCCCTGTTCGTGGTGATCCTGGCCTTCGCCCCCGGCGGGTTCGCCGGGATGATCAGCTCGGGATGGCAGCGGGCGACGGCCAAGGTGCGGCCCCGCCCGAGCGGCCACGCCCTCGAGCTCGAGGAGGTGCCGGCATGACCCCGGTGCTCGAACTGCGCAACGTCGGCGTCTCCTTCGACGGGTTCCGGGCCCTTGACGGGGTCGACCTCACCGTGCAGAAGGGGGAGCTGCGCTTCCTCATCGGCCCCAACGGGGCGGGCAAGACCACGCTGATCGACTGCGTGACCGGGCTCACCAAACCGTCCGAGGGCGAGATCCGCTTCGAGGGCAAGGTCATCGGCAACCTCAAGGAGCACCGCCGGGTCAAGCTCGGCATCGGCCGCAGCTTCCAGACCCCCACCGTGTTCGAGACGCTGTCGGTCATCGACAACCTCGACCTGGCCGAAGCGTTCCGCCGGCCGATGGGCTCGCTGTTCCGCCGGCGACGCAACGTCAGCAGCGGCGTGCAGGAGACGCTCGAACGCATCGGGTTGGCCACGGTGGCCGAGCGGCCCGCCGGCTCGTTGAGCCACGGGCAGAAGCAGTGGCTCGAGGTCGGCATGCTGCTGGTGCAGCGACCGCGCCTCCTGCTGCTCGACGAGCCGGTGGCCGGCATGAGCCCGTCCGAGCGGCAGCAGACCGGCGAGTTGCTCGTCGAACTGGCCGGCGAGCACACCGTGGTGGTCGTCGAACACGACATGGCGTTCCTGCGCAGCTTTGCCTCGACCGTGACCGTGCTGCACGAGGGCAAGGTCCTCTCCGAGGGGTCGGTGGCCGAGGTGCAGGCGGATCCGATCGTGCGTGAGGTGTACCTGGGCCGTTCCCGGGATCAGCGGTCCGGCGCCGTGGTGGCAGCCGGCGAGGAGACGTGATGCAACTCGAGATCGACGACGTGCACGTGGCCTACGGCCGCACCGAGGTCCTGTTCGGGGTGAGCCTCACCGTGCCGGACGGCTCGCTGTCCTGCCTCATGGGGCGCAACGGGGTGGGCAAGTCCACCCTGCTCAACGCGGTCACCGGGCTGCTGCCCATACGGCGCGGTACGGTGCGGCTGGACGGTCGCGACATCACCAGGTTGGGCGCCCCGCAGCGGGCGCTGGCCGGCATCGGCTACGTGCCGCAGGGCCACCAGGTGTTCCCCCACCTCAGCGCCATGGAGAACCTGCTGGTGGTGGCGGAGCGGCGGCGGGGGAGGGACCGGTCCGCCATCGACGAGGCGCTCGACGTGTTCCCCACGCTGCGCAAGCTGCTCGAACGGCCGGCCGGGCTGCTGTCGGGCGGGCAGGCGCAACAGCTGGCCATCGCCCGGGCGCTGGTGTCGCGGCCCAAGCTGCTGATCCTCGACGAGCCGACGGAGGGCATCCAGCCCTCGATCATCCTCGAGATCGAGGACGCCATCGCCGCGCTGCACGCCGCCGGCGGGATGTCGATCCTGCTCGTCGAGCAGTACGTCGAGTTCGCGCTGCGCCTGGCCGAGACCTACGCGGTGATGGACCGCGGGGTGATCACCCAGTCGGGCTCGACCGAGGCGGTGCAGGAGTCCGCCTTCGCCGAGCTGCTGGCGGTCTGACCCCGACGAGGCGGCGCCGGATCAGCGCAACGAGCGCAGGGGGGCGGGCGGCCGCCGGTCGGCGGTCGGCGCCTTGGGCGGCCGGCCCACGATCATGGCCAGCACCACCACCAACGGCGTCACCAGGTGGACCAGTTCGACGCGGAAGCCGACCTGGGCGTCGGCGCTGTCGGCCAGGCTCGACACGAGCTGCACGAGCATGGGCACCGTGCACACCAGCACCATGGCCCGGGAGAAGCTCGGTCGCCACACGGTGAACAACCCGGCGGCGCCCACCGCCACGCCGAGCGCTCCGTCGCGGGTCAGGTGCGAGGTGGCGACCGCCCCCCCGATGCTGCTCAGCACGTTGAAGCCGAACAGCCACGGCACGGCCACCGCCAGCTGCGCGATGGCGACGACGGCCAGCAGCGCGCGGGCCGCGGTGTGCGCGGCCGGGCGCCGGCTCTGCAGCTGTTCGAGCACTCGGTCGGCTGCGCCGTCGTCCTCGAGGACCTCGGCGCAGCGCAGGCAGCGGCCGGCATGGGCCCGGGCCAGCAGGACGGCCGCGTCGTCATGATCGCCGGGCGCGAGCAGGACCGCCATCGCCCAGGAGCACTGGCTGTTCGGGGCCGTCATCACCCTCCTCGTCCGGTCGCTGCCGAAGGTAGCGGGGCGCGGCCTACTTTCGGCGTCGCAGCTGCATCACGACGCCGGTGGCGACCAGCACCGCACCGACCGCGCCGATCACCGCGTACACGATGCCGCTGGTCCCGCCCTCGTCGCCGTCCTCGGCGACCGTCACCGTGGTCACCGTGGTCTCGCCGTCCGCGCCGTCGGCGGTGCCGGACGCCGCGCCGTCCTCGGTGTGGGCGCTGTCGGTGTCGGCGGTGGTCGCCGTGCTGGCGGTGTCGCCGGCGGCGGAGACCTGCGTGGGGGCCGCCGAACCGCCGACCACCGCCACCCGCGGGGCGGGCTGGTCCGGTTCGGCCTGTCCCTCCTCGGCGATGGCGATCCACTCGAGCTTGCCCTCGGCGCACTCCTGCACGACCGGGAAGTCCAACGAGGTCACGCCGGCGGGCACGGTGAAGCTGATGTCGAAGTGGTCCTCGGTGTGGTGGCCGAGCTCGCCGCCGCTGAAGGTCACCACGTCGCGCTGGTTGTCGATCGTCCAGCCGGTCTTGGCCACGCCCTTGGCGTCGGTGACCTCGGCGGGGATCTTGAAGCGCATGGCGACGGTCGGAGACTCGTCGCAGCCGTGCTCGACCCCGAACGCCACCGTCACCTCGGTACCGGCGGTGACCGACGTCGGATCCGGATCCACGTGGGCGGCGGCCACGCCGGCGGTGCTCACCACGATCGCCGAGGCGGCCCCGCACCCGGCCGCCAGCCGGACCAGGCGGCCGCCGAACGCGGCGCGGCGGGACGTGACGGACGGGCGGGGGGCGGTGCGGGGCACGGTGGGCATCCTCGAGGGCTCGACGGGCAACGATGGCCGGCCGGGTGGGGCGGACCGGTGGAACGGCGCGCAGGCGCGCGACGGTCCACACGGTAGACCGTCGGTCGGGCCGGATGGTTCCACCGGTCAGGGCAGCAGCAGCACCTTGCCGCTGGTGGCGCGACCCTGGAGCAGGCGGTGGGCCTCGGCGGTCTCGGCCAGGGGCACGCGCAGGCCGATCTCGATGTCGAGCTGCCCGTCGCCGATCCAGCCGAACAGCTCGCCCGCACGCCGCAGCAGCTCCTCGCGGGTGACCGTGTAGTCGGCCAGCGTCGGGCGGGTCAGGTACAGCGAGCCCAGCGTCGACAACCGCAGCGGCAGCACCGGGTCCACCGGGCCGGAGGCGTTGCCGAACGTGACCATCATGCCCCGGCGGCGCAGCAGCTCGAGGCTGCGGTCGAAGGTGTCCTTGCCCACCCCGTCGTAGACCACGTCGATGGCCTTCTTGCCGGCGATCGCCTCCACCGCGTCGCCGAAGTCGGTCTCGCGGTACAGGATCACGTGGTCGGCGCCGAGCGCCTTGACCGCCTCCGCCTTCTCGGCGCTGCCGACGGTGGTGAACACCTCGGCGCCGCGCAGCTTGGCGATCTGGATCAGGATGCGACCGACGCCACCGGCGCCGGCGTGGATCAGGCAGCGATCGCCCGCCTCGAGCGGGAACGTGTCGCAGGCCAGGAAGTGGGCGGTCATGCCCTGCAGCATGGTGGCGGCGGCCACGTCGCTGGCCACCCGCTCGGGCACCGGCACCGCGGCGCGGATGGGCACCCTCACCCGCTCGGCGTAGGACCCGGGCACCGCCGTCCACGCCACCCGCTGGCCGATCGAGAAGCCGGCGGCCTCGCTGCCCACCGCGACGATGGTGCCCGCCCCCTCCAGGCCGGGGGTGTACGGCAGCGGCACCGGGTACAGGCCGCTGCGCTGGTAGGTGTCGATGTAGTTGAGGCCGGCGGCGGCCAGCTCGACCACGACGTCCTCCGGGCCGGGGGCGGGCTCGTCGAGCTCGACGTACTCGAGGACCTCGGGTCCGCCGGTCGACGTCATCCGGATGCCGCGCATGGTGCGCCTCGTTTCGTAGGGCCGGGGGTCGGCTGCGATCGAACGCAGGCGAATGTAGCGGTCGCCCCTCGACGGCCGGGCCCGAGCCCGGCGCCCGATCCCGCCGACCGGCACGCGGCACGCGGCCCGCGGCCCGCGGCCCGCGGCCGATCGGCCAAGCTGCACCCATGACGCTGCACGCCCCATCAGGTCCAGACCCGTCGAGGAGACGACGAACCGTCGCCCTGCTGCACCCCGGGGCGATGGGCGCATCGCTGGGAGCGGCCATCGTGCGCGCCGGCGGCGCGGTGCGCTGGCTGGCCGACGGACGCAGCGACGCCACCCGACGTCGGGCCGAGGCCGCCGGGCTGGTGGCGGTCGAGACCTGGGCCGAGCTCCTCGACGGCGCGGATCTGGTGCTGTCGGTCTGCCCGCCGGCCAACGCCGCCGACGTGGCCGCCCGGTTCGCCGCCGCGGTGCTCGAGGGCGCTCCGGGGGTCGTGCCGCTGTACGTCGACGCCAACGCGGTGTCCCCCGCCCGCGCCCGGGAGCTGGCCGCCACGGTGGGCGCGGCGGGCGCGGACTTCGTCGACGGCGACGTGGTCGGGCCTCCGGCGGGACAGGGCCGCACCGTGCTGTACCTGTCGGGACCGCGGGCGGCGGAGGTCGCCGCGTGCTTCGGGTCCGGCGAGCCGGCCGTGGTGGTCCTCGGCGATGATCCCACCGCGGCGTCGGCGCTCAAGATGCTCTACGCCGGCTGGACCAAGGCGTCGAGCGCGCTGCTGCTCACCCTGTGGGCCGCGGCCCAGCGCACCGGTGTGGCCGATGCGCTGTGGGCCGAGTGGGAGGCGAGCCAGCCCGACGTGGCGGAGCGCCTGCGTCGAGCGGCGTCCGGATCCGCCCCCAAGGCGTGGCGCTTCGCCGGCGAGATGGACGAGATCGCCCGCACCCTGCGCGACGTGGAGCTACCCGACGGGTTCCACCGCGCCGCGGCGGAGCTGTACGCGGCCCTGGCCGGGTTCAAGGACCGGCCCTCGCCGCCGCTCGAGGAGGTGGTGGCCGCGCTGGTCGACCCGGCGGCATGAGCGCAGGCGCAGGGCGAGGTGGGCGACGAGCGGGTGCTGTCGCCCTATCGCCGGTCGCCCGGAGCTGGCCGACGACGAACGGTTCTCCACCTTCCCCCGCTACGCCCCTCGCCTCGGTCAGCACACCCGCGAGGCGCTGCTCCTTTCGCCCCGTCCGTCCGACGGCCCGGGGCTTGCGTCAGAGCACGTAGTCGCGTTGTCGCGAATCCGACCGCATACGGTCGCCCCCCAGACAAAACGAGCCGCCTGTTCTGTCGAGAATCCGACCCCATACGGTCTTCTACGCGACATCCGCGCTACCCACGCTGACGAGCACCAGCCCACGATCAAGGGACGTCACCGGATGACGGCCGGGCGCTGGCGCCGCACGGAGACCTGGGGAGCGGCGCTGCTCACCACCCGAGGCGGCGAACAAGCAGCAAGATCCAGAGCGAGCACCATCGCTCGCCCCGCCGCTGCACGCCCGCGACCGGCTCAGCGGTCGCGGTGGGCGTTGGCCTCCGCCACGGCGCGGCCGTGGCGGTTGCGGACCGGGTCCGGTGAGGTGGTGAGCGCGGCGACCACGCCGTCGACATCGGCCGGCGGGCGGTTCTGGCTCAGCTTGCGCTTGGCCTCGACGCGCTCGACGGCGAGCTCGAGCCCGACGATGCCGCGCAGCATGGTCTGCACGTAGTCGGCGGGCGCATCCTCGAGCCGCCACACCGGCTCGCCCTCCGCCGCCTCGAAGTGGTCGCTCAGCTCGCCGACGATGGCGTGCAGCCAACCGGTGTCGTGCACGGCGCGGGCGGTGCCGTGCAGGTGGACCACCTCGTAGTTCCACGTCGGCACAACCTTGCCGTCCACCGCCTTGGAGGGGTACCAGCGAGGCGAGACGTACCCATCGGTACCGGCGACGATCAACAGGACCGGACGGCCGTCGACCTGACGCCAGAACGGGTTGGCCCGAGCGAGGTGGAGGCGGACGGTGGACAGGTCCTCGGCGACGAGGAACGGCGCCGGGATGCTGAGCAGCGCGCCCGGCTCGGACGTGTCGTCGACGGCGACGAGGTGGCCGAAGGCGTGGGCCCGCAGCATGGCGCGGACGGCGTCACGGTCCTCGACGGCGAAGCTCGGCGGGTTGTACATCCGCCCATTCTGCGCCGCCCGCCTCGCGGTGCGGGATCAGCCCGACGCCAGCAGGTCCCGGTAGAGGGCGACGTGGTCCGCCGCCGGGTGCTCCCAGCTCCAGTCGGCGGTCATGCCCCGGCGCTGGATCGCCTGCCAGCGCCGCTTGTTGCGCGAGGCCCGCAGGGCCCGGTGCAGCGCATCGACGAGGTGCATCGGATCGACCACGTCGGCCACGAACCCGTTGCCCCGGCCCGGGCAGGCGTCGGCGTCGATCACGGTGTCGCGCAGGCCGCCGACCCCGGTGACCACCGGCACCGTCCCGTAGGCCATGGACTCCATCTGGGTCAGCCCGCACGGCTCGAACCGGCTCGGCACCAACATCACGTCGGAGCCGGCGACCACCAGGTGGGCCAGCGCGTCGCTGTAGGGCGCCACGAAGAAGCGGTCGGCGTACTGGCTCGCCGCCTGTTCCGCCAGCGCCCGCAGCGCCGGGTCGCCGTCGCCCACCAGCACCATACGGGCCGGCATGGCACCGAGCAGTGGGGCGCAGGCCACGGCCACGTCGATGCCCTTCTGCTCGACCAGCCGGGCCACCACGCCGATGACCGGCTGGTCGTCGCTGTCGAACCCGGTGACGCGGCGCAGCTCCTTGTTGCACACCTCGCGGCCGTGCAGCTCCCGAGACGAGTAGTTCGCCGGCAGCAACTCGTCGGTGGCGGGGTTCCATCGCCCGGTGTCGATGCCGTTGCGGATGCCGACCACGGTGGCCGAACGGGCGGCCAGCAGCGGATCCAACCCCTCGCCGTGCTCGGCCCGTTGGATCTCCAGCGCATAGTTGGGGGAGACGGCCACGACCCGGTCGGCGAGGCGGATGGCGCCAGCCATCGGGTTGCAGTCGCCGTCGTGGTTGAACGCGGCGGCCCGCTCACCGAAGACCTCGAGCCAACCGTGGTCGGCCCAACCCTGATGGGCGAGGTTGTGCACCGTGAACACGGTCGGGACGGCGTCGTCGAGGAAGGCGAGGGCGGCCGCCGTGTGCCAGTCGTTGAGGTGCACGACGTCGGGGCGCATCGCCGCGGCCAGCGCGGCCACCGCGGCGGAGAAGGCGAAGAAGCGACGGTCGTTGTCCGCCCAGCCCTGGCCGGTGCCGGCGTGCACGTACGGATGGTGACGCGCCATGCCCGGCACGGCCACCGCGTGCACGACGCCGAGGTCGTCCAGCTCGAAGGTCCGCACCCAGGCCGGGGCCGCCCACGACGGCACGGCGACGGGATGGGAGGGCCCGTTGCCGCGCTCCCGTTCGTTCGGGCCGTAGTCGGGGATGACGACGTCCACCCGGTGGCCGGCGTCGCGCAACGCCCGGACCAGCCCGCAGGACGCTTCGCCCAGGCCGCCGACCTTCACGATCGGTGCCAGTTCCGCGGTGGCGAACAACACGTGCATCGAGCACTCCCTCTGGCCCACACGGGAGCACTGTTCGGCGCCCGTCCCTCGCACCGCGATATCGGCAGCCGGGAGGCGGCGCTTTATGGCGCGTGCGGATCTGCTGTCATGCGGTCGATCGGCAGGGGAGGGTGGGCCCGGGCGGCACGTGACCTTCAGCCCGAGCCGAGGTCGACCAACGACGCGTCGTAGGTGATCGCCGCCATGCGCCGCTCGTAGGAGGACAGGTGGGCGGTGAGGTGGTGCAGCCGACGTTCATCGGCCGGGCTGGCGAGCCACTGGCCGGCCGGGGCGCCGCGCCCGGCGGCCTCGGTCAGCAGCGATCCGAACTCGCCCAGCACCCGACGGGCGCCGCCGCGCAGCTTGTCGGCCCGGGCGTGGAGCCGGGGATCGAGCGCGGTGGCCTCGGCGAGGGCATCGTCGGCGGCCAGGGTGCGCTCGAGCATGGCGACGGTGTGGGACAACTCGACGGTGGGGGACATCGGGCACCTCCTGTCAGCAGGGTTGCGGGCCCACCCTTTCGCGGCGCTGTCCATCTGTCAAGGCGATCGCTGTATCTTTGCGAAAGGTGACAAAATATGACCCCAGTCACGCCCCTCCCCGTCGCTCGCGCCGAATCGGCGCCGATTCGGCGCGAGGGGCCGCCGATCACTGCGCCGAATCGCTCGACGATCGCGCGCCGAGAGGCCAACCCAACGCGGAACGCGGTGGGTCAGTCGCAGATGAACGCCGCGACCTCGGGCCGGGCCCGTAGCTCGGCCAGATCCGCCTCGGACGGCAGCTGCGGCCGGTCCCGCTCGACGTTCACCAGGCACAGGAAGCCCAGTGGCGCATCGTCGGCCGCCCGGAACTGGTGCCACGTGAGCGGAGGCACCGTGACCAGGTCGTGCTCGGCGAGCTCGAACAGCTCCTCGCCCACCAGGCACCGCCCCCGCCCCCGCAGCACCATCACGCCGTGCACGTGCTCGTGGCGTTCCAGCGTCGAGTGCCCGCCGGCCTCGACCTCGAAGTAGCGCAGCTGGCACGCCAGCTCCGGGCGCTCGATCAGCACCTGGCGGGTCACGTCCCGGAACGGCGCCGACCCGTCGTCCTTGTAGGCGAGCAGCTCCACCGCCTCCCAGCGGAAGCCGCCCTCATGACGTCGATGGCTGCGGCCGTGCCCGGGCGAGCGGGGATCGGGGCTCATCGGTTCATGATCGCCGATCGCGCACGTGGGCGACGAACCGCCGCGCCTCGGCCTCCAGGCGGTCTCCTGCCGCGAGCAGGCCCCCGCCGATCAGCAGCATCACGTCGTGGCCGTACACCTCGAGCAGCTCGCCGACCCGGTCCGGCGTCATGCCCCCGGCGGGCACCGGCAGGCACGGCGCGAGGCCGGCCCACGGCGATCGGGCCGCGCCGGCGATGGCGAGGCACCGCTCGGCCGAGTACGAGAAGCGCCCGCCCACGTTCGGGAAGATCGTCGCATCCGCCCCGAACAGGCGGAACAGCCGGCCCAGCAGCAGCGGCGGGTCGATGCGCGCCGCGCCGGCGAACGCAGGATGGGCCAACACCGCCATGTCGCCGAGCTCGGTGTCCACCAACTCCCGGAAGGCGCCGAGACCCACCAGCGACGGGGCCACCAACACCGCTCGCACGCCGAGGTCGCGGGCGATGGCGGCGTGGCGCGCCAGCGTGGACGGGGCGCCGACCAGGCTCGGCACGTACTGTGCGGTATGGCCGGTCTCGGCCGCCACCCGGGCGACCGCGGCCTGGCACGCCGCCACCCGCTCGGCGAACGGGGCCGCCGGCTGGTCCGCCATCCCGTGGTCGTCCTTGATCAGATCGAGCCCGCTGCGGGCGAAGCGGGCGCACAGCGCGGCCAGCGCGTCCGGCGCCATACCCTGCGGTTTGATGGCGGTGCAGCTCAACGCCCGGGAGCCGGCGCCGCACAGGGCGCGCAGGCCCTCGATGCCGAAGCGCGGCCCCCGGAACGTGGCGAGCAGCGGCGCGGGCAGCTCCACGTCGAGCAGGCGCACCTCCTCCTGCAGCGAGCAGTTGCCGAACAGCATGTTGCACAGCTGCACCGCGTCGCCGCCGACGGTCTCGGAGGCGAGCAGGAGCTGCACGGCGAAGCGCCCGGGCGACGCCTCGGTGATCGACTCCACCCGGCCCACCACCTCGTCGAGCACCCGCCGGTCGGTGATGGCGGTCAACGGCATCTCGACGCTCTGTTCGGTGGCGAGCGCCCGCGCCACCGACTCGATCTCCGCCGCCTCGGCGATGACCTCGTAGGTCGCCCTGATCCATCGGTGCCCGTCAGCCACGGACGAACAATCGCATCGGTCACACCACCACGCCAAGCCCGTCCCGGCCATCGCGGTCCGCCCTACGCTGGCAGCCATGGCCGGTGACGACGTCCCCACCCCGCTCCCCGAGCACTATCCGGCCCGCTGGGAGACCGACGTGGTCCTCTCCGACGGGGGGACCGTGCACGTGCGCCCCATCCGCCCCGACGACGCGGCGCGGCTGGTCACCTTCCACGGCCGCCAGTCGGCGGAGAGCATCTACTACCGGTTCTTCTCGCCGCGCCCCCGCCTGTCGGACCGAGAGGTCGAGCGCTTCACCACCATCGACTACACCGAACGGATGGCGTTCATCGCCCTGCTCGGCGACGACATCGTCGGTGTCGCCCGCTACGACGTGGCCGACCCGAAGGCCGATGGCACCACCCAGGCCGAGGTCGCCTTCTTCGTCGACGACCGCCACCACGGCCGCGGGCTCGCCACCCTGCTGCTCGAGTTCCTCGCCGTCGCCGCCCTCGAGCGCGGCATCGGCGGGTTCGTCGCCACCGTGCTGCCCGACAACAGGGGCATGATCAACGTGTTCCGCCGCGCCGGCTTCGACGTGTCCACCGCCTTCAGCGACGGCGTCGTCGAGGTCACCCTGGGCATCGTGCCCACCGCCGAGGGCCAGGAGCGCATCGAGGCCCGCCAGCAACGGGCCGAGGCGGCGTCGGTCGCCCGCCTGCTGAGCCCGGCCACCGTCGCCGTCGTCGGGGCCGGTCGCCGCCCGGGCTCCATCGGCCACGAGGTGCTGCGCCAGCTCGTCGCAGCCGATTTCAACGGGGCCGTCTACCCGGTGAACCCCAACGCCACCCACATCCACGGGATCCGGGCCTATCCGACCGTGTCGGCCATCCCCGACGAGGTCGATCTGGCGGTCATCGCGGTGCCCCTCGACCAGATCGACGCCACCGTGGCCGATTGCGCCCAGAAGCGGGTCGAGGCGTTGGTCGTGGTCACCGACGGCTTCCGGGCATCGGTCCAGGACACCCTGCGGGGCGACGGCGGTACCGGGGTGCCCACCGCCCGGCAGCGGGCGCTGGTCAGCGCAGCCCGACGCCACGGCATGCGCCTCATCGGGCCGGCCAGCGTGGGCATCGTCAACCAGGCGGCCGATGTGCGCCTGCGCGCCACGTTCGCGCCCGAGGTGCCGCCGCCGGGCCGGGTGGCGCTGTCCACCCAGTCCGGCAGCATGGGCAACGCCATCCTCGACTACGCCACCGAGAGCGGGCTGGCGCTGTCCTGCTTCGTCAACCTCGGCGACAAGGCCGACGTGTCCGCCAACGATCTGCTGCAGTACTGGCGGGACGACACCAACACCGACGTCATCTGCCTGTACCTCGAGGGCTTCGGCAACCCGCGCAAGTTCTTCCGCATCGCCCGCCGCCTCGGCCACACCAAACCGCTGGTCGTCATGCGCACCGCGTCGCTCGACTTCGGCAGCGCGGCGGCGTGGCCCACACCGGACACGTTCAGCGCGCTCATGGCCCAGGCCGGCGTGGTGGAGACGGACTCGCTGGCCGAGCTGTTCGACGCCGCCCGGCTGCTCGCCGCCCAGCCGCTGCCGCAGGGGGATCGGGTCGCGGTGCTGGCCAACAGCGCCGGCACCGCTGCGCTGGGCGCCGAGACAGCCCGACGCAGCGGGCTCGACGCAGTGCCCTACGTCATCGACGGCGACCCGGCCGCCTTCGCCGCCGCCGTGGTCTCTGCGGTGTTCGACGAGCAGCCCGCGCTGCCCGCCCCCGGGTTCGCCACCCCGGATCGCCCAGGCGGCGCACCCCGAGGCCCCGCCGCGGCAACAGGGCCGGATGCGGCGGCGACGCCGGAGCCGCCCTGCCCCGACGCGGTGCTCATCGTGTCGGCCGAGACGGTCCGCCAGCGCGGCCATGCGGTCGCCGCCGCGGTCGACGAGGCCCTCGCCGCCCTCCGCGGCGCCCGCTCCGAGGCCGGCGACGTGCCGCCCGGCCGAACCGTGCTGGCCTGCTACCTCGGCCAGCCGCTGCCCGGCGTCCCCACCGAACCGGGCGGTATCCCGCGCTACCGCTTCCCGGAGGAGGCGAGCCGGGCGCTGGCCCGCGCCGCCGCCCACGCCCGCTGGCGCAGCGAACCGATCGGGGACGTGCAGCACCTCGATCAGCTCGCCGACGCCCGGACCGATGTCCCGGTCGATCTCGCCGCCATCGCCGACATCGTCGGCCGCGGCCTGCACGCCGCCGAGGGCGACACCGCGGTGCAGCTCCCGCTGGCCGACGCGGTGGCCCTGCTCGCCGCCGCCGGGTTGACCCCCGTCGTGCAGGACGAGGCCGAAGGGGTGGACGCCGCCGTCGCCCTGGCCGGTCGCATCGGCTATCCGGTGGCGCTCAAGGCGCGTTGCCGCAGCCGCGTCGCCCGATCGGCGGCCACCGGTCTCGCCCTCGGCCTGCACGACGAGGGCGAACTGCGCCACACCTACGCAGTGATGGCGGAGAAGCTCGGTGCGCCGCTCGGGCCGGTGCTGGTGCAGGCCATGGCCGAGCCCGGGGTCGAAGTGCAGATCGTCGGCCACCAGGACAACCGGCTCGGCACCCTGCTGGCCCTCGGGCGGGGCGGCGCGCTCGGCAGCGACCCGCACGAGCTCGCCGTGCGCATGGTGCCGCTCACCGACATCGACGCCGAGCGGCTGCTCGCGGCGTCGCCGGTCGACCCGCTGCTCGCCCGCATCGGCGGCGACGCGGCGCGCCGGGAGCTGGAAGCGGTCCTGGGCCGGCTGTCGGCGCTGATGGAGCACGTCCCCGAGCTGGTCGAGGTGCGCCTCGACCCGGTGCTGGTGTCCGCCCAGGGCGTCGCCGTCACCGACGTGACGGTGCAGCTGGCGCCGGTCGCCGTGCCGCTGGAGCCACCGGTCCGCCGCCTGCGCTGAACCACGGCGACTCGCCGCTCACACTTCCCTCACCATTCGGCCACGACCGCCTCACAGCGAGCGGTCAGGGTTGCGGCCATGGAACAGGACCGCCGCCGATTCGCCCTCAGCGCACTGGTCGCAGTGGCCGGTGCCGCGGGTCTCGGCGCCTGTCGAGGCCGGGAGCCGGCCGAGGGTGACGCAGCCGGCGACACAGGTGCCGCCGCCGCTGCCGCCGCCGGTCCGTCCGGGGGGACCGCCGTGGTGCCGGCGACCACCGCCGTCGCCGGGCCGGCCGCCCTGCCCGCCGATCCGGCGGTGCACGCCGCCAACCGCCTCACCTTCGGCCTCACCCCGGACCTGGTGGAGGAGATCCGCTCGACCGGCGTGGCGGTGTGGGTCGAGGAGCAGCTGCATCCCGAGCGGTATCCCGACCCGCCACCGCTGCGAGCCGCGCTCGACGAATTGCCCACCCTGCGCCTCGGGGTGGACGAGCTGGCCGAACTGCTCGCCGCCGACGGCGACGGTGCCGCCCGGCCCACCGCGGTGGCGGCGGAGACCGTCGCCGCCACCGTCGCCCGACAGCGCTGGAGCGGCGCACAGCTCTACGAGCTCATGGTCGAGTTCTGGACGAACCACTTCGCCATGAACGCCTTCTCCGGGCCGCTCCGGGTGCTCAAACCCATCGACGACCGCGACGTCATCCGCCCCCACGCCCTGGGCCGCTTCGCCGACCTGCTCGCCGCCTCGGCCCAGAGCCCGGCCATGCTCGTCTCCCTCGACAACGCCCGCTCCAAGGCCGGCGCCATCAACGAGAACTACGGGCGCGAGCTGCTCGAGCTGCACACCGTCGGCGTCGACGGCGGCTACGGGGAGGCCGACGTGGTGGCCGTCGCCAACACCCTCACCGGGTTCACCGTGCAGCGCGGCACCGGCCGCTTCCGGTTCGACCCGACCCGCCACGACGACCGTCCCCAACAGGTCATGGACTGGCGCACCCCGCCCGATACCGATGGGTACGGCGCGGGGCTGTCGCTGCTCGACCACCTGGCCCACCACCCGGCCACCGCCCGCCACCTCGCCGCCAAGCTGGTCACCCGCTTCGTGTCCGACCAGCCCGACCCGGGCCTCGTCGAGCGCCTGGCGCAGGTCTACCTCGACCACGACACCGCCATCGACGCGGTGCTGCGCGCCCTCGTCGCCGACGAGCGTTTCACCAGCACCGCCACCGCCAAGTTCCGCCGCCCCCACGAGCTGCTCCTCGCCGCGCTGCGGGGACTCGACGCCCGGTTCGGCGCCGCCGCCCTGCTCGGTGGGGCAGGCGGAGGCGGTGGGGGAGCTGGCGGACGGCGAAGCCGCGGCGGGTTGGGCGACACCATGCGCTCGCTCGGGCAGCTGCCCATGAGCTGGCCCAGCCCCGACGGCTTCCCCGATGTGGCGTCGGCCTGGCGCAACCCCGGAGCGCTGCTCAACCGGTGGAACGCGCTGGCCGACCTCGTGGCCGGCTCCCTCAGCCCTGCCACCGTCGAGCTCGGCGGACTGATCGGTACGGCGGCCGGGGCCGGTGACGTCGTCGACCTCGTGGCCCACCGGTTGTTCGCCGGCCCGCTGGCGGAGGCCGAACGCGCCGCCGTGCTGCGCGGCGCCGGCGTGAGCGTCACCGACCCCGTCCCCGCCTCCGGCACCACGGCGCAACACCTCGTCGCGCTGGTGCTCGCCACCCCGAGGTTCCAGTACCGATGAGCACCCCGCACCGCTTCGACCGACGGCGCTTCCTCGCCGGCAGCGCGGCCACCGCTGCCGCCATCGCCGCGCTCGGTCGCGGCCTCGACGCCGGCGCCGCGCCCGCGACGCCCGATCCGGCACAGCCCGTCTCCACCGGGCGGCTGCTGGTCGTGTTCCTACGCGGCGGCATGGACGGGCTGTCCGCTGTGGTGCCGCTGCTCGACGGCGCCGCCTACCGTTCCGCCCGGCCGACCATCGCGGTGCCCGAACAGGACGCGCTCGATCTCGACGGTCGCTTCGCGCTGCATCCCGGACTGGCCCCCCTGCGCGAGCTCCACCAGGCCGGCGAGCTGGCCGTCGTGCACGCAGTGGGCAACGGCACCGACTCCCGCAGCCACTTCTCGGCCCAAGCCGAGGTCGAGTTGGGCGGCGTGGCCACCGGGCAGGGGTGGCTCACCCGGCTGCTGGCCGCCACCGGCTCACCGGTGGACGCCGCGGTGCGGGCCATCGCCCTGTCCGGCCTCACCCCGCTCAGCCTGCTCGCCTGCGATGCGAGCGTGTCGACGCCGCGACTCGCCGGGTTCGGGCTCGGCGGATCCGGCGGCCTGCTGGCCGGCGACCGCAGCGCAGCGGCCCTCGCCGCCCTCTACGCCGACGATGGCCCCACCGGCGGGCGCGCCCTCGACGCGGTGGCACAGCTGGCTCCGGTCACGGGTGCCGCCGCCCCGACTGCCGTGGCCGCCGGGGGCGGCCCCAACGGCGGTGCCACGCTGGCCGAACAGCTGGCCGACGCGGCGGCGCTGTTCCGCGCCGACGTCGGCATCGAGGTCGTCACCGTCGACGCCGGCGGCTGGGATCTCCACAACGACCTCGGCGCCGCCGGGCAGGGCCCCATGCGCAGCCTGCTCGACGAGCTGGGCACCGCGCTGCACGGGTTCTGGACCGCCGTGCAGGATCACACCGGCGCGCCGGTGAGCGTCGTCGTGCTGTCCGAGTTCGGTCGGCGGGTCACCGAGAACGGATCCGGAGGCGTGGACCACGGCTCGGCCAACGCGCTGCTGGTGCTCGGTCGCGGCCTGAAAACCGGCGGCAGCGTGGTGGCGGACTGGCCCGGCCTCGCCGCCGATCAACTCGACGACGGCGATCTGCGCGCCACCGTCGACTACCGCTCCGTCCTGGCGGAGCTGTCCGGCCCCGGCCGCTTCGGCGCCGCCGATCCCGCCGCGCTGTTCCCGGGCTTCACTCCGACGCCCATCGGGCTGGTCTGATCGGCCGCTCCGTACCAATCGGTACGGAACGCGGTCACGGCGTCAGCCGCCAGCACCGGGCCGCGCCGGTGACCACCACGCGGACGGGGTCCGGGCCGAAGCGGCCCGGACCCCGTGTCCAAATGGTCGAGCGCGGCCGTCAGGTCCGCGAGGCGATCGGCACGTACTCGCGCATCGGCTCGCCGGTGTACACCTGGCGGGGCCGGGCGATGCGCTGGTTCTGGGCCAGCATCTCGTCCCAGTGGGCCAGCCAGCCGGTGATGCGGGGGATACCGAACAGCACGGTGAACATCTCGATGGGGAAGCCCATCGCCTGGTAGATCAGGCCCGAGTAGAAGTCGACGTTCGGGTACAGCTTGCGGCTGATGAAGTACTCGTCGGACAGCGCCACCTCTTCGAGCTTGAGGGCGATGTCGAGCAGCGGGTTCTTGCCGGTGATCTCGAAGACCTTGTAGGCGGTGTCCTTCACGATCTTGGCCCGCGGGTCGTAGTTCGTGTAGACCCGGTGGCCGAAGCCAAAGATGCGGAACTCGCCGGCCTTGGCCCGGGCCACCGCCTCGTCCACCCGGTCATAGCTGCCGATCTCGGTGAGCATGCGGATGACCTGCTCGTTGGCGCCACCGTGGCGAGGCCCGTAGAGGCCGGCCGCGGCCCCCGCCGCCGCCGAGTACGGGTCGGCGTGGCTGGAGCCGATCACCCGCATGGCGGTGGTGCCGCAGTTCT
>JADLEF010000462.1 GCA_020846295.1 Acidimicrobiales bacterium | reverse complement strand
GAGCGCCGCGCAGGGCGGCGCTGCCGGCCAGCTTGCGCAGGACCCGCTCACGGGTCGGGCCGATCGAGCCGACCGGCATGGCGATGGTGGCCGAGATCTCCCGGTAGGGGGTGGCGTCCATCAGCAGCTTCACCAGGGTGCGGTCCCTGGGAGCAAGCGTGTCGATGGCGTCGTAGAGCCGGACGACCTCGTCGCGCAGGCAGACCACGTCGGCCGGATCGGACCAACGTTCGTTCGACAGCCAGACGTCCTCGCTGAAGTCGCCGGCGGGCTGCACCCGACGGCGCTTGTCGAACAGGCTGGTGCAGAGGCGGCCGGCGGTGACGCTCAGCCATCGAGGCAGGGCGGCCGGCTCGCGGACCCGGTCCAGGTTGGTGGCCAACCGCAGCCACGTCTCCTGTTCCACGTCCTCGGCCTCGGCGCCGTAGATGCCGGCCCGGCGCACCACGGCCCGCACGAGCGGGGTGAACCGACGGATCAGCTCCGTCATGGCGCGGGGGTGGCCGGCCCGGGCCTGCTCCACCAGTGCCTCGAGGCCGTCGAGGAACTCCGCGGTGCGGGCAGGGTTCCCGGCACGGGACGGGTGCGGCGTCCGGGCCGGGGCGGTGGGGGTGGCGGGGCTAGCGGGGCGGGGTTCCGGCACGGCGGGGTCCTTGCCGTACGATGCCGGTGGCTGGGGTGCTGCTGCGGTGCGTGGTGATGGTCGGCCTTGCTGGTTCGGTGGTTCGGTGGCGGATGCCTCGATCGGCGGTGCAAGACCGACCGGGGCGCTGTCGGCGGGCAGCGCAACGCTGTCCCGGTACTCGGCGTTCATGCCGTCCCTCCCGGCACGATGACCGGCGAGGATGCCGGTCAGCTGGTGGTCGACCCCAGCATGAATGGCCTCTGAGCTGGGCTTCTCCCTCATCCGACCAGTTGGATGGTGCCATTTGACGCAAAGGGTGAGGCGACCGGCGAGAGGTTCGGAGCCGCGCCGGTTCGGTGTGGCATAGTCGGGCGCACCATGGGGTACGCAACGAACGAGCCGTCACCTCCGGGGCGGCCTTCGACTGCGCAGAGCGCGGCCACGGGTGGCCGCGGCACGCTCGTGCACGCGCACCCCGAGAGCTTTCTGGGCTATGTCGGCCAGCAGGACCTCCAGGACCTGCTCGCCCTCGGGACGGAGCGTCGCTTCACCCCGGGGGCGTTCCTCCTGCTCGAGGGCGATCCCTCCAACCACGTCCTGCTGCTCATCGAGGGCCAGGTCAAGGTGTACCGGGTGGCCCCGGACGGCAGCCGGCTGCTCGTCGCCATCCGGGGGCCCGGAGACGTGCTGGGCGAGCTCGCCGCCCTCGGTGGGGAGGATGCCGCGCGGGGGGCCACCGTGGAGGCGCTCGAGCCGACGAGGGCCCGGGTGCTGTCGGCGGCCACGTTCCTCACCTTCCTGGGTCAACGACCGCAGGCCTGCCTGGCCCTGGCCCGCAACGTGCGGGCGCGCCTGGCCGACGCCGACCGCATCCGGGTCGAGACGGTGGTCTACGACGCCACCACCCGCGTCGCCCGCTGCCTCGTCGATCTCGCCCTGCGCCACGGCGTGCGCAGCGAACCGGACGGGCCGTTGACGTTGCGCATCTCCCAGGAGGAGCTCGCCGGCTGGGTCGGCGCGTCCCGTGAGTCGGTGGCGCGGGCGATGCGATCGCTGCGCAACCGCAAGTTCATCCTCACCCGCTACCGCCAGATCCAGATCATCGATCTGGACGGGCTCAACGCCGCCTTCCCGTCGCTCTGAGCCCGGCCGCACCACCCCGCCCCGCCGGTCCACCCGCCCCGCCCATGGCACGCAGGCCGAACGCCCGCGCCGTGCGCAGCATCCGGGCCCGGTCACGGCGCTGCCCCGGCGAGGCCCACGAGCTCCAGCGCACCACGCCGGACTCCTGGCGGAAGTCGAGCTCGATGCTGAACCCGAACGGCAGGGTCTGGCTCTGCAGACCGAGGTCGCGCCGCACCGGATGGCTGGCGACGTCGTGCACGACCAGCTCGCACGGGCCGAGCAGGCGGGTGTTGCGCCACGACAGCACCGTCGCCTGCGCGGTGACGATCTCGTTGAAGTCGTGGCGGGCGTCGTCGTCGGCGGCGATCAGCGACTTGGCGAACAACTGGGGCAGCCCGCGGCTGCGCAACGCCTCGACGATGGCGGTGACCGCCTCCGCTCCGTGCTCACCGAAGGCCTCCACCGCGGCGACACCCAGCCGGGCGGCGAGCTCGGCCACGGACACCGCGTCGTCGGCGACCCCGTCGAGCCCGGCGGCGTCGGCCGGTGTGATGGACAGCAGCGGCAGCCCGTCGCGGGCCGCGCTGTCGGGGCTGTAGCGCTCGAGCCCGTACACCGACAGCCCGAGCGGCAGCCGCAACCCGTTCGCCGGGTCGAACGTGGCCATCGCCTTGGGCCAACCGAGGCCCTCCCGGCCGGTGGTGAGCGACATCGGGTTGTCGACCCAGATGTAGGGCACGAACAGCGCGAACGACGGCGGTTCGGGCCGGGTCGCGTCAGCTTCCGGGCCCCAGTGCACGTGACAGGGCAGCCAAACGACGACCTGCTTCTCGCCGAGCCGGCCGAGGGCCCGGTAGGCGGGCGACTCCGAGGACACCGAGGCGATGTCCCCCGCGGTGAGCATGGCCAGCGAGCCGATGGGCTCGACCCGCACCGCACCGCCGGTGAGCTCCTCGAAGCAGCGCCGGGCCACCGCCGCGGCGCGCTCCGGATCCACCTCGGCCAGCCACGTGTACAGCGTGGTCGAGTTCGACGCATAGGGCCCCGGCACCGCGGTGAGGGCACCGGCCACCGCCGGTGCCTCGTAGGCCGATTCCCGCACCGACGCCGGCGGCCCGCCCGGACCGCCCTGGTAGAGCCAGGTGCGGTCACCGACCACGGGCAACGCATCCTCGACGAGCTCCTCGGCCACCCCGCAGGCCCGGGCGATGCCCCGCACCGCGAGCAGCGCGGAGATCACGGTGCCCTCCACGCAGCCGCCGTCGATCAGGTTGGCCGTCCAGTCCCCCGCCGCCCACAGCCGCTCAACGCCGGTCGCGTCGGGTTGGATGCGGTACCACGGGTTCGTGGGTGGGGTGGTGACGTAGCGATGGGCGGGCTGATCGTTGAGGCGGACCCACAGCGTGTGGTGCTCGCCCGAGCCTTGCTCCACGCCGCGGCTGGAGCGGCTGGAGGAGTCCCGGCCGGGTGGGACCGGCTCGGCCGTGTCGAGGAACTTCGCCACGCGGGGCCGCTCGGCACCGGCCTCCACCGCGGTCGGGTCGCGCCGGGTCGGCGGTGCGGTGCCACTGCGGCGCCGCAGCACGGCGGCGAGGCCTTGTCGCGGCGGATCGGGCAGCGCCTCGAGCACGTCGAGCGAGGTGGCGGCCTCCCGCTGCACACCGCCGAGCGGCCCATGCCGCTCCGCCGGCAGCGTACCGCCCGGCACCGTACCCTCTGGCACCGTACCCTCTGGCACCGTACCGCCCGGCACGGCGCGGCGGGCCAGGAGGCCGAGCGGCTGGTTGGCGGCCTTCGTCTCCGCGTCCTCCGGCCACACTCCACAGCCATACCCGATGCGAACCGGGCGGGGCCCGCTCCAGCGCTCGACCTCGGCCAGCTGGTCCATCGGGCAGTAGGTCGAGAACGGCTGATCGTAGGAGGAGACGATGGCCCCACCGAAGCGATCGTTCAGCTCCACCGGCACGGAGCCCTCCGCATCGGACCAGATCTGGTACGCCGCGGTGGCCACGCTGCTGCTGTGCTCGATGGCCTGCCGCCACGCCGGTACCCGCACCAGCTCCTCGTGCAGGGCCGGGTCGCGCAGCACCGGCACCGGCACCGCCAGCAGGACGTGGTCCACGTCCTCGCCGACGCGCAGCACCTCGCGCTGCTCCCCCGCCGTCGGCGCCAGCCCGTTCTCCAGCTCGTCGGCGGTGACCTCGTTGGGGTCGAGCCCGATCTGGGCCCAGTCCGGCTCGATCGACCAGAAGCGGCCGCCCCCCGGACCGGTCCAGCGGAAGGGGTCGTAGCCATCGACGGGGACGTCGGCCTGGTGGTGCAGCTCCACGGATTCGAGATCGCCGCGCCCGTCGAGGTGGACCGCCCGCAGATCCCGGAAGAACGCCACGTGCACGCCCCGCGACCGCAGCAGGTCGTACATGGGCGCGATGGCGACCTCGCCCATGGAGGACGCCATGCGGTACCCGAAGTGGCCGTGGTACCCGCCCAGGAGGCGCAGCAGCGCGAGCAGCGCCCGGCCGGCGGCCAGCTCGGGGATCCAACTGTCGCCCCGGTGGTACCCGAAGACGAGGTCGTAGAGCGCCCACAGCACCGATCCGGAGTTGATCGAGGAGGGCTGAGCGCCGTGCTGCGCCAGCCACTCCCGCAGCTCGAGGCCGTCGATCTTGCCGAACCCGTCCTCGAGGAGGCCGTCCTCGACGATCCCTCGCAGCGCGGCGTGCAGCAGGTCGATGCCGGTGGCGATCTGCCGCCGCCGGCCCTCTCCCCGACCCGATTCCGGCTTGAGCAGCCACCAGGCCAGCGAGCGGGTCAGGCCCAGCAGGCGCAGCAGGACGCGCAGGCGCAGCCGGGTCACCGTGCCGAGCCGGGCGCCGGGCACCGCGCCGAGGCGCCGCGGCACCAGCCGCACACCGAGCCGGGCGCCGACCCCGACCAGTCGGGCGAAGGCGCGCCCCGGGCCGAAGGGGACGGCCCCGGAGAACATGACCTTCGCCGTTTCCGCCAGCACGTCGGCCACCCTGCGCACGGTGGCACCGAAGGTGGGCACGGCGAGGCCCCCCGGCGGGTGCGGGTCGACCGGGAAGTGCAGGCGCAGGGCGGACACCTGCTGGGCGCGCTCGTGGTCGGGCCATTCCTCGAACAGCACGACGTCGTCGATGCCGAGGAACGCATCGTCGAACCTGCGATAGTGCTCCCGCTGTTCGGGCGGCAGCTCCTCCAGGCAGCGGCGGGTCCAGCGCAGCGCGTTCTCGTAGAACCCGAACCACAGGTGCAGCCCGTGCTCCTCGATGCGCTCGTGCTGATCGGGGTTGCGGCCGCTGGCGCACTTCCCACCGAGCCGCCAGCCCCGGGTGTGGATCGTCACCTCGAAGCGACCGCCGAGGCGCGGGTCGCTCAACATGAGCGCACTGAACAGGCCCGCCACGCCGCCGCCGATGATGGCCACCCGCTGCGGGGAACCGTTCTGCCGTTGGGTCACGAGCTCTCCAGCACCTCGATCGATCGGACGATGTCAT
>JADLEF010000461.1 GCA_020846295.1 Acidimicrobiales bacterium | reverse complement strand
CTGCCGATCGGCATGTTCTCCCGGGCCTCGAGCCTGTCGATCAAGGCCCTGCGCGCCTACCACGAGCAGGCGCTCCTGGTGCCCGCGTCGGTCGATCCCCGCACCGGCTACCGGGCCTACACCGTCGCCCAGCTGGCCGACGCCGCCATCATCGTGCGGTTGCGGGCGCTCGACGTCGAGGACCCCGCCGACTACCGGACCGAGCTGGCGTGGCCCATCCGCCCGCCCAGCTGACGATCCGACCCAGCTCTCTCACCGACCCACCCATCTCACGACCCACCCGAACCCGGAGGAGCACCCATGTCACTCGATCTCGCCGCCGTCACCTTCGACTGCGACGACCCGCAGCAGGTCGCCGCGTTCTGGAAGGAGGCGCTGGGCCGTACCATCGACGACGGCGCCAGCGCGTTCTTCGTCTCGCTCTCCGGCGGCCCCGGCGCGCCCAAGCTGTTCTTCATCAAGGTGCCCGAGCCCAAGACGGTCAAGAACCGGGTCCACCTCGACCTGCACACCGCGGACCGCGCCGTCGAGGTGGACCGGTTGCTCGCCCTGGGGGCCACCCGGGTGGCGGACCACGAGGAACACGGGATCGTCTGGACCACCCTGCGCGATGTCGAGGGCAACGAGTTCTGCGTGGCCGCCGACTGAGGAGACGTCCGCCGCCGCGTCGATCCCCGGTTGTGTCGATCCGCGGTTGTGTCGATCCGCGGTGTCGATCGCGCCCGATCCTGTTCGTCGGGTCGGCGCACGGAGCAGAATGGCGCTCCAACCGACCCGGGAGAGACTCACATGGCAGATCTCATCGAACTGTGGAACGCGGCGGCCGACGCCTTTGACCAGCGCTACCAGGCGCTGACCGACGCGTCGTGGGACAAGCCCACGCCGTGCGACGAGTGGACGGTGCGAGGGCTCATCGGCCACGCCGTCGGCGTGCAGGCCACCTTCGGCGGCGTGCTGGGCAGCGACGTGGCGGCCGACGCCGACTGGCCGGCGGCGCGCGACGGCATGAAGGCCGTGCTCGCCACGCCGGGCGCCACCGACGGCACCGCCTTCTATGCCGGTTTCGGGGGCGAGGTGCCCAAGGCCATGCTGATCAGCATCGCCACGACCGACCTGCTGGTGCACACATGGGACCTGTCCAAGTCCCTCGGCGTGGACGCTTCGCTGCCGGCGGAGTCCTCCGCCGCCGCGCTGGCCAGCCTGCAGTCGCTGCCCGCCGAGGTGTTGCGGGCCCCCGGCCGCTTCGCCGCCGAGGTCGAGGTGCCCGCCGACGCCGACGCGCAGACGAAGCTGCTCGCCTTCGCCGGCCGCCGGCCCTGATCGCTCAGTCCGGCGCCGCAGCGCCCGCCAGCACGAGGCAGAACGGGTGGCCGACCGGGTCCAGGTAGACCCGGAAGGTCCGGCCCGGCTGCACCTCGTGCTTGCGGGCGCCGATGGCCAGTGCGGCGGCCTCGCCTGCGTCGAGGTCGTCCACGTAGAAGTCCAGATGGGCCTGCTGCGGCTGCTCGGCGGAGGGCCAGCGGGGCGGTCGGTAGTCCGCCACCCCCTGACAGGCGATGGTGGCGCCGCCTCCGCTGTCCAACTCCGCCCACCCCGGTTCGCTGTCCGCGGTGAGCGGCCAGCCGGTGAGCGAGGCGTAGAACGCCGCCAGCTCGAGCCCATCGGGGCAGTCGAGGGCGACGACGCCGAAACGGGCGATGCCGGTCGTGTGCGCCATCGACCAACCCTAGGGCCCTAGAGTCGCCTCCCGTGAGCGAGGACAGCGAGGACCGGGCGCCGTCGGTCGCACGGTTCGATGAGCTCGTGCGGGACCGCGTCCACGCCGATGCACCGGAAACCGACCTGCTTCTCCTGCAGGCCAGCATGGGGCTGGTGCGCGTCGCCTCGCGCCTGACGGCGGACTACGAGTCAGCGGTGCACCGCCACCTCGGGCTCAGCTGGGCCGGCTACCGCCTGCTGTTCTGCCTGTGGGTCGCCGGGCCGCAGCGCTCCAGCGTGTTGGCCCACATGATGTGGGCCACCCCTTCGACGCTGTCGTCGATCACCAACACGCTGGAGAAGCAGGACCTCGTGGTGCGCGAGCGCCATGCCGATGACCGGCGTGCGGTGACCGTGCAGCTGACCGCGGCGGGTGCCCGGCTGGCGGCCGAGGCGTTCGAGGCCCAGCACCGCAGGGAGACGGCGTGGCTGCAGACGCTGAGCCGCCGCGAGCTCGAGCAGCTGGTGCGGATCCTCGCCAAGCTCTCCGGCGTGGAGCACCCACCCCGCGATCAGGCGATGCCGGAGACCGACAGGAAGCTGCTGTAGTCGGTCCACTCCTTGTCCATCTGGGCGAGGATGTGGTCGAACTGCAGGTTCCGCGCCTGGCTCGCCAGGTAGAACATCTCGTACAGCTCGACGCGCCCGGCGAGGCCGGAGCCGCAGAAGTCCCACGCGGTACGGAAGATCTGCGCCCGCTCCTCGGCGCTGATGCCGTTGGCGCCGGGCAGGTAGCGCTTCACCAGCGGCCCGAGGACCGGGTGCTCGAAGGAGGCCGCGGTCGGCGTGCACAGCAGGTTGTGCGAGCCCAGCAGGCGCAGGATCTCGTTGGTGCGCGCCATCCACGTCGGCATGATGGTGCGAATGGCTCGGAACGGCTGGTCGTCGCAGAACACGGCGCCGTTGCCCCAGTCCCGGGCGCCCTGCTCGCCGGCGGTGACCGCGGCACGGGTCAGCGACCCGAACATCCACAGCTCGCCCAGCATCTTCATCACGTCGGGCCGTTTGTCCATGTTCTGCACGTGCGCCACCCGGCACGCCAGGTCGTAGGCGAACTCGAGCTTGACCGCCGCTCGCAGGCCGGTCTGCTGGATGACGTTGGCCGCCCAGTGCTTGTTGAGTGAGTTGTAGACCTCGAGGTCGCCGTCGATGAACACCCGCTCCAACGGGATCTCGACCTCGTCGAAGATCAGGAACGCGTCCTGCTCGTCGAAGCGGGAGGAGAACGGGTGGTCCGCCACCGGGCCGGTGGCGCCGTAGTGGTCGCGCAGCACGGTGTGCACGCCCTTGGCGCCGACGGGGGCTGAGAAGCAGATGGCGTAGGCGGGATCGGTGCCGGGCGGCAACGGGTGCGCGGGGTAGACGAAGTTCTCGTCGGCGAAGGGGCCGAGGGTGCCGAGCACCTTGGAGCCGCTGACCACGATGCTGTCAGCCGTCCGGCGTACCACCCGGAACGCCAGCTCGCCGTTGATGCCCTCGACGTCGGAGACGGACTTGTCGATGGACGGGTTGATGATGGTGTGGGTGAGCGACAGGTCGCCCCGGGCGACCTCCTGCTGGAAGGCGCACAGCGCATCGGCGGCGCGGGTGTCGCCGTTCAACTCGAAGATGTCGCGCCGGCCGGCGTACCCGGCGAGGGTCACGTTCACGTAGTCCGGGGTGCGGCCCAGCATGCCCACGCTGTAGCGGGCCAGGCGGTCGAGCGCGACGTGGCGGCGCTGGAGATCGGCCTTGGAGCGGGGGATGAGGTGGCTGACGTTGATCGGCTCGCCGGTCTCGGGATCGGCCATGAGGCACTCGTCGGCGTAGGTGTGCTGGTAGTCGAAGTAGTCGGCCATGCCCGCCAGCGAACCGGCGAAGCGGGCGTCCTCGGTGACGTCGACCTGCTCGTCGCCGAGCCAGACGACGCGGTCGTCGCGCAGCCCCTCGAGGTACTCCTTGCCCGTTCGTGCGCCCATTGCGTCGTCCCCCCGTGTCGGTGGTGTGGCGGCGCCCGCCGCCGGGTCAAGTCTTATCACATAGTGTGAGATCACACAATGAGTGATCATAGGGATGTGGCGGAGATCCCGGGCCGGTAGCGTCCGCCTCCATGAGCGTCGCCGTCCGCACCCACCTCGAGGTCATCGCCGAGCACGTCCCGCTGGCCGGTGCCTCCGTGGTGGACGTCGGCTGCGGGCCGGGCGTGCTGGCCCGGGGGCTGCTCGCCGCCGGGGCGGACGCGTGGGGGGTGGAGTGCAGCCCGACCCTGCTCGATCGGGCGAGGGCCGCCGATCCTGGCCATGCCGACCAGTACGTCGAGGGGGTCGGGCAGGCGCTGCCGCTGGCCGACGCGGCGTTCGACGCCGTCGTCTACTCGTACTCGTTGCACCACGTGCCCGCCGCGGCGATGGGCGCCGCGCTGGACGAGGCCCATCGGGTGCTGCGCCCGGGCGGTGTGCTCTACGTGGTCGAGCCCGAGGCGGCGGGCCCGAGCTTCGAGGTGGTTCGCCTCGTCGACGACGAGACCGAGGTGCGCGCCGCGGCTCAGCGGGCGCTGGCCGGGGCCGAGGGCCACGGCTTCGTGCGCCGGGTGTCGACCGCCTACACCAGCGAGCTGGTCCACGCCGACCTGCAGTCCATGATCGATCGGGTGATCAGCGGCGACGCGACCCGGGCCGAGGCGCTGGCGCGGCATCGGGACGAGTTCGCCCGGCGCTTCGCCGCGCACGGGCGGTCGGTGCCCGGTGGCCTCGCCTTCACCCAGGTCAACCTGGTGGCCGTGTTCGAGCGCCGCTGACCCGATGGCGGGCGTGGCGGGGGCCTGGTCCGGCGTGCTCAGTGGGAGCGCCGTCACCTTGGATTTGTAGCCGCCATCAGGGGTGGCCAACCCGATGTCGCGTCCGGAGGGGTGATGAGCTCCGTACCTGCCTGGGCATACCGTGGCGTCTGGCCAGCGGAGCCGCGCTCGATTGGCGGCACCCTCGCCTGCTCATCGCAACCTTGAACAACCACGACGCCACGTCCTGTGCGAAACAGGTTCTGCAACTGGAACCTCGGCCACTGACCCCGCCCGAATGCGAAGAGCTGTCGTCGTGACCTCCTTGGCTGTCGACGGTCAGGCTGCTGCGTTGCGTTGG
>JADLEF010000460.1 GCA_020846295.1 Acidimicrobiales bacterium | reverse complement strand
CGTCGGGGCGAACGACGGTGGCCGGTTTGGGAGTCGGGGCGAACGATGGTGCTGGGTTTGGGGTTTTGATGCTTGTTGGTCGGCTCCCTGTCGGTCGCCGACGTGCGGGCGGCTCGCTGGCGCTCGCAGCGCCCGCCAGGCGCCGCCACGGGTGTTGAACAGCACCGCTCCCCAGGTCTCCGTGCGGCGCCAGCGCCGGCCGTCATCCCGCCCGGGCCCCTGGTGGGGCCTGGCCGGCGGGGTGGGTAGCAGGGGGTGGCAATCAACATGACTTGTTGATTGGCACGTGGCGCGGATAGGGTGTCGGCCGATGCGAACGCCGGAGGAACTGACCGAACGGTTCCGAGCCCTGGGCCTCAAGGTCACACCGCAGCGCCAGGGCGTGTTCCACGCCCTGTGGGGGAACGACAGCCACCCCACCGCGGAGGCGATCTGGGACCGGGTGCGGGAGACCATGCCCACGGTTTCGTTGCGCACCGTCTACCAGGTGCTCAACGACCTCATCGATCTCGGGGAGATCGGCGCCGTACGGCTCGGTACGTCATCGGTGCGCTTCGACCCCAACATCGACGGACACGACCACTTCGTCTGCCGAGGCTGCGGCCGGGTCCACGATGTCCACGCCACCGCCATGGTGGAGCTGCCGGCCGACCACTACCCCGATTTCGAGGTCGAGGCCACGCAGATCGTGTTCCGGGGTCGATGCCCCGCGTGCGCCCGCATCACCGCCGTGCCGTCCTGAGCGCCGACGCCACGGCCACTTGACCACCAGCAATCCGCCAGACACAACAGGGAGCAGTCATGCCCGCACTCAAGGGAACCAAGACCCACGAGAACCTCAAGGAAGCGTTCGCCGGCGAGAGCCAGGCCAACCGCCGCTACCTCTACTTCGCGCAGAAGGCCGACGTCGAGGGCTACCCCGACGTGGCGGCGCTGTTCCGCTCCGTCGCCGAGGGTGAGACCGGCCACGCCTTCGGGCACTTCGACTTCCTCGCCGAAGTCGGTGACCCGGCCACGGGCGAGCCCGTCGGCCCGACCGAGGACAACCTGCGCTCGGCCATCGCCGGTGAGACCTACGAGTACACCGAGATGTACCCGGGCTTCGCCAAGACCGCCCGCGAGGAGGGCTTCGACGAGGTCGCCGAGTGGCTCGAGACCCTCGCCCGCGCCGAGAAGAGCCACGCCGGCCGCTTCGCCCAGGGCCTCGAATCGGTCAGCTGATCGACACCACCGCAGTCCTGCACTGACATCCTCAGTCCTGCACTGACATCCTCGGGGGCGGGTGGCGTCGCATAGCGCGGCGTCGCCCGCCCCTTGTCTTGATCCGCCCGCCCGCCCCACGACCGCCACGAACGAGCGCAGAGGCCAACGTGACCATCACCTACGACCCCTTCCACCCCAAGTACCTCGACGAAGGCGACCTCCGCGGTGAGATGAACCGGGTGTTCGACCTCGGTCACGGCTGCCGCCTGTGCTTCAAGTACTGCAGCGCCTTCCCCACCCTGTTCGACGACATCGACCGCTTCGACGACCAGGACGCGGCCCGGATGACGCCGGCCGAACAGGATCAGGTCGTCTCGGAGTGCAACAACTGCAAGCTCTGCTACATCAACTGCCCGTACATCCCGGGCCAGAGCGAGTGGGCGCTGGACTTCCCCCGCCTCATGCTCCGCGCCGAGCAGGTGTTCCACGCGAAGGGCGAGAAATCCGTCAAGGACAAGGTCACCGACCAGGCGCTCGGCCGCGTCGATCTCACCGGCCGGCTCGGTTCGCTCGCCGCGCCCGTCGCCAACAAGGTGCTCGGCACCCCCGGCTCCGGGCCGCGCAAGCTCATGGAGAAGGTCACCGGCATCTCCGCCGAGCGCATCCTGCCCCCGCAGGCGAAGCAGCGCTTCTCCAGCTGGTTCCGCAAGCGGGCCACGCCGCCGCCGGCCAAGCCCAAGGGCAACGCCATCCTGTTCCCCACCTGCCAGGTCGAGTACTCGAACACCGACATCGGCAAGGACCTGGTGAAGGTGTGCGAACGCAACGACATCGCCTGCTCGCTGCCGCCCGGCCAGCAGTGCTGCGGCGCCCCGTTCCTGCACCAGGGCAACGTCGAGCAGTTCCGCAAGCAGGGCGAGGCCAACGTCAAGGTCCTGACCAAGGCGATCCGCGAGGCGAAGGCCCGCGGCGAGGACCCGACGATCATCGTCCCCCAGCCCACCTGCGGCTACGTCCTCAAGTTCGACTACCCCGACTACCTGCCCACCGAGGACGCCAAGCTCGTCGCCTCCCACACCATGGACGCAGCCGAGTACCTGATGAAGGTGCACAAGGAGGCCGGCGGCCTCGACACCACCTTCACCGGCGACGTGCCCGCCCAGGTGACCTACCACGCTCCCTGCCACCTCCGGGCCCAGAACGTCGGGCTCAAGAGCAGGGACCTGCTCAAGCTCACCGGTACCAAGGCCACCGTCATCGCCGAGTGCTCCGGCATCGACGGCACGTGGGGTCTGCGGGCAGAGAACTTCGACGCCGCCCGCGCCATGGGGAAGAAGTTGTTCGCCGGCATCGAGAAGGCGGGCAACGAGACGGTGGTCGGCGATTGCAGCCTCGCCAACGGCGGCATCGAGCTCGAGACCGGCAAGGCGCCGCAGCACCCGGTGCAGTTCCTGGCCCGCGCCTACGGCATCGAAGACGAAGCCTGATCGCCGCTGCCGAGCACGACACCCAGATTCGTGACCGAGACCGAAACGAGAGGACCGGAGCGCGACCAATGACCGCGACCGAACTGACCCTCGAGGACATCGCCGACCTGCGCGCCTATGAACGTGAGCGGCAAACGTTCAGAGCTCACATCATTGCATTGAAAAAGAAGCGTCGCGTTCCGGTCGGACTGTTCCAGACATTGGTGTTCGAGAACCGCGACACCATCCGCTTTCAGATCCAGGAGATGGCTCGTGTGGAGAAGATCCTCACCGACGAGGGGATCCAACACGAGCTGGACACCTACAACCCCCTCGTCACCCGCCCGGGTCGGCTGTGCGCCACCCTGTTCATCGAGCTCACCAGCGACGAGCAGATGCGGGAGTGGAAGCCGAAGCTGGCGGGCGTGGAGCACCGCTTCGAGCTGCACGTGGGTGAGGGCACCGAGCTGGAGGTCGTCCCGGCCCGACTGGACGCGCAGCACGAGGAAACGCTCACCAGGGACGAGATCACCGCGTCGGTGCACTACCTGTTCTGGGAGCTCACCCCCGAACAGACCGACAAGCTGGCCGCCGGGCCGGCGTCGGTGGTGTGCACCCATCCGGCGTACCTCGAGGAGTCGGAGCTGACCGACACCACCCGCGCCAGCCTCGTCGCCGATCTCCGCTGACCGCGGCCGGCCGCGGCGAACGCGGCTCTTTTTCTGAAAAGACCTGCATCAGGTGGTTTGAGGTTGCACACAGAGGGAATGGGTAGACCGTGGACGTCTACGTGAACCCCTCGATCGACGCCGGCGCGCTGGCGGCCGACCTGTCACAGACCGTCACCCGGTTCCGGCGTGCCCTGCAGCGGGCAGCACGCGCCAACTTCGACGGGGAGTCGCTCTCCCCGACGGAGGTGGAGCTGCTCCTGCTCGTCGCCGAGCGACCGGGCTGCGGCGTGGCAGCGGCCGCCACCGAGCTCGGCGCCGCCCCCAACACCGTCAGCACGCTCATCCGCAAGCTGGTCGCCCTCGGCCTGCTGCGCCGCGAGTTCAGCCGGGGCGACCGTCGCGTCGCCCGGCTGCTGCTCACCGAGGAGGCCCTCGGTCGGATCGAGCGGTGGCGGGGCCAACGCGCCGATGTGCTCGTCGACGTGCTCGGCCGGCTCACGGCAGAGCAGCGCAACGTGCTCCGCGAGTCGGTGCCGGTGCTCGAGGCGGTGTCCGGAGCGCTGTACCAGCCGCGCCGTCGCCCCACCAAGGCCTCCGCCGCCCAGCGCGCCGAAGCCGCCCGCGAGCAGGACGCCGATCCCGTCGGCGAGGCGCTCGCCCCCGAAGCGGCCCCACCGATCGCGGCCTCGGCCGACGAGGAGCGCAGCGATCCGGCAGCCCCCCGCAGCACCACCGACACCCCCGGCTCGAACGGCGTCGTCGGCGAGCTCGACTGATCAGTCCGCCGTCCGGGCGCCGTCCTCGGACGACGGTCGGACGGCTGCGTCGAAGCGGGCGAGCAGGTCGTCCCGCGAGAACATCAAGGCGACCGTGACCGCAGGCGGTGATCCCGCCTGCGGGTCCGCGCCGTGCTCGAGCAAGGCGTCGATCACCCCGTCGTAGCCCTTGAAGGTGGCGCCGGCGAGCGGGGTCTGACCCCGGTCGTTGAGCTGGTCGACCGTGGCCCCCGCGGCGAGCAGCGTGCGCACCGCGTCGACGTGGCCGTGGTAGGCGGCCAGCATCAGCAGCGTGTCCCCGTTCTGATTGGCCAGATCGGCGGGCGCGCCCCCGGCCGTGGCCTCCCCCAGCAGCGCGGCGTCCCCGTTGCGGGCGGCTTGGAACAGCAGGTTCGCCAGCCGGACGAGCCGGTCCCGTTCGCTCTCGCCCTCCTGCGCGTCAGCCGGGTGGTGGGCCGGGCCGGAAGCGTCCTCGTGCGTCATCCCCCGGACGCTACCGCCGGCGCGGCTACCAGGCGATCCGTTCCAGCAGCAACAGGTCCGCGCTCACCTGCAGCGACGCAGCCCGCTTGAGCAGCGGGGTGAACGCCGGGTCGGCCTGCACCGCTCGGCGCACCGCCTCGTACTCGGCGACGCTGGCATGACCGACGGTGATGACGGCCTCGAGGAACGGTCCGGTGTACGCGGTGGTCACGACTGCGGATCGCCCGGTGTAGAGCTCGACGAGCTCGGCGAGGTCGAACGCCAGGCCGAGCGCCTCGCCGAGCTCGCCCACCGCGGTGCGGGCTCGGGTGACGGCGTAGTACGGGCACGGGGTCGCGTCCTGACCGGTGACGTCGCCCCGGACCAGTTCGTAGAGCTGCTGCACGATCGGACCGGTGAGCCGCTGCTGCCAGAGCTGGTTGAGACGGGCGCGGGTGTCGCTCAGCGCCGCGAACGCCGCCTCGGCGGCGGCCAGGGACTCGAGATCGGGAGCGAACTGGGTGACCCACAGGGCTCCGACCACATCGCAGGCGATCGGTTGGAGCAGCACGATGGGCAGCCCGGTGGTCGCCTCGAAGCGACGGGCGAGCTCAACGGCATCCTCGATGGCCGCGTCGAGCTCCCACGGCTTCACCTCCAACCGCCGACTCAGCACGAACGCCACCGCCGCAACCCCTCGACCCAGTGTGCAGGCTACGGGCGATCCCCGCCATCGGGTGAAACCCTGATCCTCGCCCGTACCGCCGGACGCGGCCCTCGGAGCGCCTGACGTAGGCTCGGGCGCGGTCCGGGCCACCAGGGATCCGGCGCACACGGGAGCTCGCACGGCCATGGCCCAACTCGTCGCCGCCCTCGCCACCTCGCACACGCCGCTGCTGGTCACCGATGCGGACCTCTGGCCGATGATGGCGGAGCGGGATCGCACCAACCCGATGCTCTACGACAACCGGGGTGCGCACCGCACCTACGACGAGCTCGCCGCCGAGGCCGGGGACCGCCACGCCGCGGTGCTCACCGCGGAACGCTTCGGCGAGCACCACCGCTCGCTGCACGCCGCGCTGGACCGCCTCGCCGCGGACCTCGCCGCCGCAGCCCCGGACCTCGTGGTCATCGTCGGCGACGACCAGCACGAGCTGTTCGACGACACCAACCAACCGGCGATCGCCATCGGCTGGGGGGACACCCTGCACACCGGTCGCTCGGCGTCCCCGCCGTCGCCGCTGAACGACCAGATCCGCGTCGGCTACGCCATGGACCGCGCCCACCCCTTCCCCGGCGACCCGGCGGCGGCCACCGCCCTGATCGGCTCGTTGCTCCGGCGCGGCTTCGATGTCGCCTCGGTGGCCAGCCCGGCCTCGGCGGACGGTTGCGAACCCGACGGCGGGGGCTACGGCCATGCCTACGGCTTCGTCATCCGACGCCTGTTCGGCGGACGGGCGATCCCGGTGGTGCCGGTGCTGCTCAACACGTTCTACCCGCCCAACCAACCGTCGGCGGCGCGTTGCCACGACCTCGGTCGGGCGTTGGCCGACGCCATCGCCGAACTGCCCGGTACGGCCAGGGTGGCGGTCATCGCGTCGGGCGGGCTGAGCCACTTCGTGGTCGACGAGGACCTCGACGCCATCGTGGTGGACGCGCTGCGCCGCGGCGACGGGGCGCCGCTGCGCGAGCTGCCCGCCCACCTGCTCGAGGCGGGCAGCTCGGAGATCCGCAACTGGATCACGGTGGCCGG
>JADLEF010000459.1 GCA_020846295.1 Acidimicrobiales bacterium | reverse complement strand
GGGCCCCTACCCCATGCCGGGCCGTGCCAGCTGGCGCCTACGGCGCACCCGGACGGGGCCCCAACCCTATCCTCCTCCCGAGCACGGGGCCCCTACCCCATGCCGGGCCGTGCCAGCTGGCGCCTACGGCGCACCCGGACGGGGCCCCAACCCCATCCTCTTCCCGAGCACGGGGCCCCTACCCCATGCCGGGCCGTGCCAGCTGACGCCTACGGCGCACCCGGACGGGGCTCCAGCTGCGTTCCGGGCCGTACGTGCCGGCGGGTACGCCGGTGCGCGGTGCGGGGGGGGATCAGCGCTTGGACTTGCCGGCGCCGTCGGCGGCGCGGCGCGGCAGCATGGCCGTGTCGTCACCGGACAGCGCGGCCGCGCGGCGGTTCTCGTCGCGGATCTGCTCGAGCACCTCTTCACGGTGCACCGTGACGTGGCGCGGTGCGCTGATGCCCAGCCGCACCTGCTCGCCCCGGATCTCGACGACCGTGATGGTCACATCGGGACCGATGACGATCGATTGGTTCGTTCGCCGGGTGAGCACCAACATTGCATCGCATGATACTCCGCGTCACCGCACGATGACTCACTGCGACAGAAATTCCCACCTCCGGGTTGGGTATAGGTCTTCAGGACCCTTGCGGCCCCGCCGATCCCAACCGGGTGAGCATCGCAGCCGCATCGAGCGCCTCCCCCACGGTGGGCATGGCCGATGTACGCAACCGCATCAGCGAGATCCAGCGTCGCATCGGTGTCTCAGCGGCGTGGGGCGGCGGCGGGCCCGGCTGGTCCAACCCGGTCACCGCCCCCAACACGTCCTTCGCCCGGCAGCTCGGTGACGCCACCGCCGCCGGCGCATCGGCCGGCGCGACCGCTGCGGCGGGCTCGACGCTGCCGCCCTTCGCCGCCGCGGCGACGACCGACCCGTCGCTCACCCTGGCCGAGGCGCTCGGCACCACCCCCGTCTACGCCACCAAGCCGAACGGCCTGCCGGCGGTGGGGGTCAACGACACGATGGCGGCCGCCGGCAACGGCAACCTGCCCGACTCGCTGCTGGCCTCGATCGGCGGGGAGTTCCGGCTGGCCAAACCGGCCGCCGACGCCTACCAGCGCATGGTCAACGCCGCCCGCCGGGACGGCGTCACCTTCGGCGTCAGCGACGCCTACCGCAGCTACGCCGACCAGGTCGACATCGCCGGCCGGCTCGGCCTCTACGGGCAGGGTGGCCTCGCCGCCGTGCCCGGCACCAGCAACCACGGATGGGGGCTCTCGCTCGACCTCGACCTCGACGACCGGGCACAGGCATGGATGCGTGACAACGGCTGGCGCTACGGCTACTTCGAGGACGTGGCCGGAGAGCCGTGGCACTGGACCTATCGTGCCTAGCGTTGCCGACGCCGCGTTCACCGGCATCGGTGCCACCGCATCAGCCCGCCGATCCAGCACACTGTTGTTCGGCCCGATCGATCTGAGGTAAGACCATCCATGGAGTTGCAGACCAGCCGCTTCGGTGTGCTCAGCCTCGATGACCACCGTGTGGTCGACTTCGTCGGGGGCATTCCCGGCTTCCCCTCGTTCATGCGGGCGTTGCTCATCGAGGTCGACGACAACCCCGACTACTACTGGCTGCAGTCCATCGACGACGGGGACCTCGCCTTCCTTACCGTGGTGCCGTGGTCGTTCTTCGACGACTACGAGCTCGTGCTCAACGACGACGACCAGGAGGCCATCGGCCTCGACGACGCCGGCGACGCCTTCATCTGCTGCCTGGTGAGCGTGGACCGCGAGGCCGACGCCTTCACCGCCAACCTCCGGGCCCCGATCGTCGTGAACGTGGCCGCAAACCGAGCCCGTCAGGTGATCCTGCCCGACGAGCGGCTGCCCCTGCAGGCCCCGCTGGCCTGATCCCGGTGCCGCCGGCCGGCCCGCTCAGCGCGGGTGGCGTTCCACCCTCGGGCCGATACCGGTGAGGATCTCGTAGCCGATGGTGCCCACCGCGGCGCCGATCTCGTCGGCGCTGATGCGCTCGTCGCCCTGCGCACCGAGCAGGACCGCCTCGTCACCCCGGCACACGCCGTCGCCGTCGGGCCCGCAGTCCACCATCACCTGGTCCATCGTCACCGCTCCGACGATCGGTCGACGCCGCCCTCCGATCAGCACCACCCCACCGGTCAGGCCCCACCGCCTCGGCAACCCGTCGGCGTACCCGACCGGTACGGTCGCCACCACCGAGTCGGCGGTGAAGCGATGGTGGTGCCCGTAGGAGATCCCCTCCCCGGCGCGCACCCGCTTCACCAGCGCCACCCGGGAACGCCATCGGAGCGCGGGTCGCAGCTCCGCCCGACCCCCGAGCGCCGGCGCCGGCGCCACCCCGTACAGGGCGATGCCGGGGCGCACCAGCTCATGACAGCCGTCAGGCCTGCACAGCACGGTGGCCGAGTTCGCGGCGTGGCGGATCGGCGCCTCGAACCCGTGGCGGCGCAGGAGCTCCACCGCGTCGGCGAAGCGGGCCAACTGCTCGCCGGTGAAGGCGTTGTCCGGCTCATCGGCCACCGCGCAGTGGGTGCACACCCCTTCCAGCTCGAGGGTGCGGGCGAACCCGATCCGGCGGGCCAGCGCCGGCGCGTCGTCGGGCGCGGCACCCACCCGGCGCATGCCGGTGTCGAGCTTGAGGTGCACCGAGATGCGGGCGCCGGTCGCCGCCAGCGCGTCGACCGCTTCGGCGCTGTAGACGGTGGCGCGCAGCTCGTTGGCCACCACCGACGCCACCTCGTCGGCGTCCACCGGCTCGGACAGCAGCAGGATCGGCGCATCGATGCCGGCGCGCCGCAGCGCCGCGCCCTCCGCGGCGTGGGCGACGGCCAACCAGGAGGCCCCGGCTCCCAGCGCGGCAGCGGCCGCCGTCACCGCCCCGTGCCCGTACCCGTCCGCCTTCACCACCGCGCACAGCCGCGTACCGTCCGGTACGAACGAGCGCAGCGCGGCCACGTTGTGGGCGATGGCGGCGCGGTCGACCTCGGCCACCGAGCGGCTCATCGCACGCCCCCCTGCGCCGCCAGACGATCCCACACCTGGGGCAGACGATCGGCCAGGTCACCGGCCACCAACCCGCGTCGGGCGCCCAGCGCACCCGCCATACCGTGCAGTTCGGCGCCGGCCAGCGCGGCGCGCCACGGCTCGAGTCCCTGGGCCAGCAGTGCGCCGATCAACCCGGACAGCACATCGCCGCTGCCGGCGGTGGCCAGGCGGGCGTCCCCGGCGAGGCTCACCCCGACCCGCCCGTGCTCATCGGCCACCACCGTCGTCGGCCCCTTCAGCAACACCACCGACCGGCACGCCGCCGCCAGCGCCCGCGCCTCGGCGAACCGGTCCGCGCCGGGTCGGCGCCCCTGCAACCGCTCGAACTCGCCGTCGTGCGGGGTCAGCACCGTCGACGCCGGCCGGTCACGCAGCAGCCGCGCCGCGTCGACACCGAGCGCCGACAACCCGTCGCCGTCCACCACCAGCGGCACCGGGCAGTGCGACGCCGCGGTGCGCACCTCGGCGTCGCCCGCCGCAGAGCGTCCCAGACCCGGCCCCAGCACCCCCGCGC
>JADLEF010000458.1 GCA_020846295.1 Acidimicrobiales bacterium | reverse complement strand
TCTCCGCCGTTTCCGGTGCCCGTCGCAACGTGTTCCGCCGCGGTGGCCGGCCCCGCCAGGCCCGGCCACGACTCCGCCTTCGATCCGCCATTTCCGCCAGGTTCCCGCCATGGGTTCCCACCGGATCTCGCTGGGAGCTCGTCGAGCTCTCGTCGGGTTCAATGCCGCGCCCAGGGGTGGATTTCACCTTCCCGGGACATTCCGTGTTACCGGTTCATGATGGTTGTTACCGGTTCATGACGGTCCGGTCGGGCAGTACGGTGACGGCCCATGACCGCGGCCAACTCCACGTTCTCCGCCCTCGGCACCACCATCTTCGAGGTGATGAGCCGCCTGGCCGAGGAGCACCAGGCGGTGAACCTGGGTCAGGGGTTCCCCGACGAGGGCTACCCGGCCGACGTCCTGGAGATCGCCGCCGACCAGACGCTGCACGGTTGGAACCAGTACCCCTCCATGATGGGCGTCCCCGAGCTGCGCCAGGCGGTGGCCGAGCACGGCCGTCGCTTCTACGACCTCGAGCTCGACTGGCGCACCGAGACCATGGTGACCTCGGGCGCCACCGAGGCGCTCGCCGCCTGCCTGCTCGGTCTGATCGAACCGGGCGACGACGTCGTGCTGTTCCAGCCGCTGTACGACTGCTACGTCCCGATCGTGCGGCGCGGCGGCGGTACCCCGCGCTTCGTGACCCTGCGGCTCCCGGACTGGTCCTTCACCCGGGCTGATCTCGAGGCCGCGTTCACCGCGCGCACCCGGGTCGTGGTGCTCAACGACCCGCTCAACCCGTCGGCCAAGGTGTTCTCCCGCGAGGAGCTCGAGCTGATCGCCGAGTTCGCCATCGCCCACGATGCGATCGTGGTGTGCGACGAGGTCTACGAGCACCTCGTCTACGACGGCCGCCGTCACATCCCGCTCATGACGCTGCCGGGCATGCGGGAGCGCTGCGTGAAGGTCGGCTCGGCGGGCAAGACCTTCAGCCTGACCGGCTGGAAGGTGGGCTATGTCTCGGCTGCGCCTTCGGTGTTGCAGCCCATCGCCAAAGCGCACCAGTTCCTCACGTTCACCACGCCCCCCAACCTCCAGCAGGCCGTGGCCTACGGCTTGCGCAAGGACGCCTCCTACTTCACCGAGCTGGCGGCGTTCATGGCCCGCCAGCGCGACAAGCTCGCCACCGGCCTGCGCCAGGTCGGCTTCGAGGTGCTGGACTGCGCCGGCACCTACTTCATCGACGTGGACCTCGCCCCGCTGGGTTGGACCGCCGGCGACGAGGCGTTCTGCCAGCGGCTCGTGCGCGAGGTCGGCGTGGCCACGGTCCCGCTCAGCGCCTTCTACGAGGAGGACCCGCTCACCACCGTGGTGCGGTTCTGCTTCTGCAAGCGGGACGAGACGATCGAGCGCGCCCTCGATCGCCTCGATCGGGGATTGGCCGCCATGCTTTCGTCCTCCGCCGATCGTCATGACTAGCGTTCAGCGCCGTGGATACACAGCGTCCTGCGCGGGCTCCGCTTCTCGGTGCAGCCCTGGCGCTCTCGCTCCTGGTCACTGCGCTGGCCTCAACGGCCGGCGCAGCCCCCAACTGCGCTGCGGTCGCCCTGCCATGCCGCTCGGTCTGGCTGTCGGAGCTCACCGACGCCGCGCCCGTCTACGGCAGCGGTGATTTCAACGGCGACGGCGCCGATGACCTGCTGCTGTTGCGCAACGGTGCCCTCTGGTTCTGGTACGGCGGTCGGAGCCAATCCCCCACGGTGGTGGCGCTGAGCGCCGTGCGGGTGCTGCGTTCCGGCGAGATGCAGCGCTCCCTGGCCGGCACCGAGCCGGTCATCGGCGACTTCGACGGCGACGGCCGCTCGGACGTGTTGTGGGCGGCCGCGGGCGGCGGCGCCGACAACGGTCAGATCTGGTTCGGGACGAGCACCGTCGGCGAGTTCGGCGGCGCGCCGGCCGCCTGGACGGCCCACGATCCCGCCGCCTACTGGACGGTGGGGGACTACGACGGCGACGGCGGCGATGACGTGCTGTGGTACCTCGAGGCCACCGGAGCGCTGTTGCTGCAGCTGCTCGACGGCGCCCAGCAGGGCGTGCAGGCCCGCTCCTACCCGGATCGGCTGACGGCGCGCCTGCGGTTGCTGGCCGGCGACTACGACGGCAACGGCACCACCGACGTGCTGTACTACGACGCCCGCAGTGGCCACGCGTCGGCGTGGTTCTTCCAGCCCGGCGGGGCCATCACCGGGCGGGATCTCGACCACGGGGCGGGCTACCGCCCCGTCGTGGGTGACTTCGACGGTGATCGCCGTGCCGACGTGCTGTGGCACGGCCCCGGCGCCCCGGTCGACGCCTACTGGTTCGGTCAACCCGAGGGCGCGTTCCGCGGCGCCCCCGTGCAGGGCTGCGAGGGAGCGTGGTTCCCCGTCGCCGGCGACTTCGACGGCGACGGCCGCGATGACGTGCTGTGGTGGGACGCCGGCCCGGAGGCCGATGTGCTGGCCCTGAGCCGGCCGGGCGCGCCCTACGGCATCGCGGTGTCGGTCGGACCGGTGAGCCAGCTCACCCTGCTGGACTTCGACGGCGACGGCGCGGTCGACCCGCTGTTCAGCGGCGTCTACGACGCCGACAACCGCGCCACGTCCTGGGCGCTGTGGTGGTTCAGCAGCCAACCCCGCGGTTGACATACCAGACCGAATGGCATGGTGGTGGCGAGAAGCCCCATCAGCCCATCTGCACCATCAGGACCGTCGGCGCAGATCGAGCGTGTGCGGGAAGTCGCTGGACACGTCCAGCTCCAGATCAGCCGGGATGGTCACCCCGTCGACGGGCAGCACCGCCCGACGACCCCGAACGCTCAGCGGGGGGCGTCGGGCCCACTGCTGCAGCTGCGGATCCTGCGACGGCGCCGCCTGCACCACGTGGGCGTGCTCGTCGAAGCGGCTCTGACGGCGCGCCTCCGCCTCGAGGGCGTTGACCGGGAACGTGTCGTAGGATCGCCCGCCCGGATGGACCACGTGGTACGTGCAGCCGCCGTGGGACTGGCGGGTCCAGCGGTCCACCACGGTGAACTCCAACGGCACGTCCACGCCGATGGTGGGGTGCAGCGCCGAGGGCGGATGCCACGCCCGGTAGCGAACGCCGGCCACGTACTCCCCGCGCACGCCGGTCGAGCGCATGGGCACCGGGCGGCCGTTGCACAACACGATGTGCCGGCCCTCGACGAAGCCGCGCCCCATCACCTGCAGCCGTTCCATCGACGAGTCGACATACCGAGCGGTACCGGTGCCGCTGACCTCCTCGCCGAGCACCAGCCACGGCTCGATGGCGGTGCGCAACTCGAGGCTGAGGTCACCCATCGTCACCGTGCCCAGCAACGGGAAACGGAACTGCAGGAACGGCTCCAGCCACGCCGGGTCGAACGGGTACCCCCACCGGCGCAGATCCTCCACCACGTTGGCGATGTCCCCCGCGACGTAGTGGGGGAGCAGGAACCGGTCGTGCAGGTCCGTACCCCACGGTACGAGCTTGCCCCGGTAGGGGCGCTCCCAGAAGTGGGCGACGAGCGCCCGGACCAGCAGCGCCTGCACCGCGGCCATCTGCCAGTGCGGTGGCATCTCGAACGCCCGCAGCTCCAGCAGCCCCAACCGGCCGGTGGCGGAGTCGGGCGAGTACAGCTTGTCGATGCAGAACTCGGCCCGGTGCGTGTTGCCGGTGAGATCGGTCAGCAGGTGGCGCAACGCCCGGTCGGCCAGCCACGGCGACGGCTGCTCCACGGCGGCGAGCTCCGCCAGCGCGATGGCCAGCTCGTGGAGGTTGTCGTGGCGGGCCTCGTCCACCCGGGGGGCCTGGCTGGTGGGCCCGACGAACAGCCCCGAGAACAGGTAGGACAGCGAGGGGTGGTGCTGCCAGTAGGTCAGCAGGCTCGTCAGCAGCGACGGGCGGCGCAGCAGCGGGCTGTCGGCCGGGGTCGGTCCGCCGATCGTCACGTGGTTGCCGCCGCCGGTGCCGGAGTGGCGGCCGTCGAGCTGGAACTTCTCGGTGCCGAGCCGGCTCTCGCGGGCCAACGCGTACAGGTCCCGCGTGGTCTCCACGTACTCGTCCCACGAGCCGGTCGGATGGATGTTGACCTCGATCACCCCGGGATCGGGGGTGACCGCCAGACGCAGCACCCGTCGGTCGAACGGGATGGGGTACCCCTCGATGACCAGCGGCAGGCCGGTCGCGGCGGCGGTCTGCTCGAGGAGGCGCACCAGCTCGAGCGCGGCGTCGAGCTGCTCCAGCGGCGGCAGGAACACCCGCAGCACGCCGGCGCGGGCCTCGATGGTGAGCGCGGTGCGGATCACCGCATCGGAGACCTCGAAGGCGGCGCCGGGCACGGCGCGAGCGGGGGAGGGATCGAGCGGGTCGGTCTCCGTGGGCGCTTCGGTCTGCAGCTCGGCCGCAGCGGGCAGCGAATCGAGCGGCAACCGGTACCCGAGCGGGCTGTCGCCGGGCAGCACGAAGAGCCGCGGGCGGCGCAGCGGCCACCGGCTGGTGCGCCAACGACCGCTCACCGGATCGACATCGAGGGGCAGCACGCAGCCGACCGGCGTGCCCAGCCCCGCCTCGAGCACCCTCGCCAGCCCGACGCGGACCGTCGGATCGTCGACATCGTGGGCGAGCGGATCGATGTCCACCGGCAGCGATGCCTCGCGCCACAGGTTGTAGACCGGGTCCTCGTAGGCGTCGATCAACAGCTCGGGGCGCAACCCCAGCGCGACTACCAACCGGTCGCCGAAGCGCCGGGCGTCCGCCGCGGTATGGCCGAGGGGCGTAGTCGGATCGGCCAGCAGCGTGCGGTCACGCCAGACCGGCACCCCGTCCCGCCGCCAGATCACCGCGTACTGCCAGCGGGGCAGCGCTTCGCCCGGGTACCACTTGCCCTGACCGGCGTGCAGCATGCCACCGGGAGCGAAGCGGTCCCACAGCCGCATGGTGAGCTGCTGGGCGAGACGGCGCTTGGCCGGCCCGTCGGCGGCGATGGTCCACTCCTCGCCCTCCATGTCGTCGACCGAGACGAACGTGGGCTCGCCACCCATCGTCAGCCGTACGTCCCGCTCGAGCAGGTCGCGGTCGATCTGGCGACCCAGGCGGTCCACCGCCGCCCACTGCTCGTCGGCGTACGGCTTGGTCACCCGGGCCGGTTCGTCGAGGCGGACCACCTCGTTGGTGTAGGCGAACTGCACCTCGCACACGTCGGTGGCCCCGCTCAACGGGGCGGCCGACTGCGGCGTGGGTGTGGCGGCCAGCGGCAGGTGCCCCTCGGCGGCGGCCAGGCCTGAGGTCGGGTCGAGGCCGAACCAGCCCGCACCGGGAAGGTAGACCTCCGCCCAGGCGTGCAGGTCGGTGAAGTCGGCAGGAGGGCCGGCAGGCCCGTCGAGCGGCGCCTGGTCGGGCACCAGCTGCACCAGGTAGCCGGACACGAAGCGGGCGGCGAGGCCGAGGTGGCGCAGGATCTCCACCAGCAGCCAGGCCGAGTCCCGGCAGCTACCGGCGCCGCGACCCAGCGTCTCCTCGCAGCTCTGCACGCCCGGCTCGAAGCGCACCTCGTAGGCGATCTCCCCCTGCAGCCGCTGCGCCAGGCCGACCAGGAACGGCACGGTGCGCTGCTCGGATCGGTCGACCTCGGCCAGCCATGCCCGCAGGCCTGGTCCGAGCGGCTCGCGCGGCGACAGGAACGGGCCCAGCTCCTCGGCGCTGTCGGCGTCGTAGGTGAAGGGCACGAACTCGGCGTGCTCCTCGAGGAAGAAGTCGAACGGGTTGATGGTGTCGAGCTCGGCGACGACCTCGACATCGATCTCGAGGTGGTCCGCCTTGTCCGGGAACACCAGCCGGGCCTGGAAGTTCCCGAACGGGTCCTGCTGCCAGTTGAGGAAGTGGTCCGGGGGCGAGACCTTCAGCCGGTACGCCTTGATCGGGGTGCGGGTGTGCGGCGCCGGCCGCAGTCGCACGATGTGCGGGGAGAGCGCGACCGGCCGGTCGTACCGGTAGGTCGTGCGGTGGTGGATCCCCACGGTGATCGCCATGGGGCGCATTCTGCTTCGCCGCCGGTGCCATGGCCGAGATCCCGCCCCCGATTAACAGAGATGCAACGCAGCAGCGTCGGTGATCAGCGCAGGAACTCGGTCATCGCCGCCTCCAGCGCGGCGACATCGGCGACGCCGCACAGTTCGCGGGCAGAGTGCATGGCCAGCTGGGGGGCGCCCACGTCCACCGTGGGGATGCCCAGGGCCGACGCGGTGAGCGGGCCGATGGTGGAGCCGCACGCCAGGTCGGTGCGGTTGACGAACCGCTGCAGTGGGACCCCGGCCCGGCGGCACGCCTCGACCCACACCGCGGCCGAGACGGCGTCGGTGGCGTAGCGCACGTTGGCGTTCACCTTCAGCACCGGCCCGCCGTTGAGGGCGATCCGGTGGTCGGGCTCGTGGCGGTCGACGTAGTTGGGGTTGGTGGCGTGGGCGCAGTCCGCCGACAGGCAGCACCCCTCCGCCAGCGCCCGCAGGAACCCGCCCCGCTCGCCGCCGGCCGCCAACCAGATCCGCTCCAGCACCGAGGCGAGGAACCCGCCGGCCGCCCCGCGGTCCGACGTGGAGCCGACCTCCTCGTGGTCGAACAGCACGACGACGGTGACGGTGTCGCTCGCCGCGCCATCACCGGACGAGGCGAGCGTTGCCAGGGCGGACACGGCGGCGTGGCACGACAGCTGGTTGTCGATGCGCGGCGCCGACACGAACTCACGGCGCAACCCGACGATCCGGCTCGGTTCGAGCGGATGGACCATGGCGTCCCATGCGAGGATGTCCGCCGCGTCGGCGCCGACCGCCTCACCGAGCACCGCGGCGAACCCCGGCGTCTCGGGGAGGCCGGCCACGTCGGTGGTCGCCCAGAACGGGGCGAGGTGCTGCTGCTTGTTGAGCAGCAGGCCCTTCTCGTTGATCTCGCGGTCGAGGTGGATGGCGAGCTGCGGGATGCGCAGCAGCGGCTCGTCGAGCCGGAAGAGGCGCAGCTGCGGTCCGTGCTCGCCGCGCAGCGCGACCCGCCCGCAGAGGCCGAGGTCGCGGTCGAGCCACGAGTTGAGCAGCGGGCCGCCGTAGACCTCCACGCCCAGCTGGGCCAGCCCGGCCCGCCGGCCGTCCGGGTTCGGCTTGATGCGCAGGTTCGGCGAGTCGGTGTGGGCACCGATGATCCTGAACGTCGTCTGCGGGCCCACCCGTCGGGGGGCGAGCCATGCCACCACGCTGCCCCCGGTCACGGCGACGCCGCGCGCGTCCCCGCCACCCGCTGCGATCGCTACCGACGCGGGGTCGCCCAGCCGGAAGCCGACCCCCTCGAGCGCGGCCGCGGCCTGCTCCGCGGCGTGGTAGGGCGACGGCGACGCGTCGATGAACTCGATCAGCCGTCGGGCCGCGTTGGACGCGGCCTCCGTGGCAAACGCGGCAAACGCGGCAGGGGCTTCGGTCACGCGCCGAAGGCTAACCGCGGCCGCTCCGACGGCTCCGCCGGGCGGCGCGCGACACCTCGGCGCGAGCACCATCTGCGCCGGCCGCCTAAGGTCCTGTGCTCATCAATCGAATGGATGCCCAACGGGACGAGCAACTATGCTGGCGATCGGCTGCGGCAGGGCCAGTGCTGTCCCGGGCCGGAGCGAATCGGAACTCTTCCCTTCGCCCCAACGACCTCCCGGACGAGCATGCAGAATCACGATCTTCCCCTGGCCCAGGGTCTTTACGACCCCAAGTTCGAGCACGATGCCTGCGGGGTGTCGTTCATCGTCGACATGCACGGTCGACGCACGCACGAACTCGTCGCCACCGCCTTCGGTGCGCTGTGCAACCTCGATCACCGCGGTGCCAAGGGAGCGGAGGCCAACACCGGTGACGGTGCCGGCATGCTCATTCAGGTGCCGGACGCCTTCCTGCGGGCCGTGGTGGACTTCGAGCTCCCGCCGGAGGGCAGCTACGCGGTCGGTCTCTGCTTCCTGCCCACCGGGCCCGGCACCGCGGAGGCCACCGCCGGGATAGAGAAGATCCTCGCCGAGGAGGGCATCACGGTGCTCGGCTGGCGCGACGTGCCGACCGACCCGAGCACCCTCGGCTCGATGGCCCTCGCCGTCATGCCCGTCATCCGCCAGTTGTTCGTCACCGCCGACGGTCTGCGCGGCGTCGACCTCGACCGCCGCGTCTACCCCGCCCGCAAGCGCCTCGAGCACGAGGTGTCCGCCGCCGGCGAGGACGGCACCGAGCAGGGCATCTACTTCCCGTCGCTGTCGAGCCGCACCCTGGTCTACAAGGGCATGCTCACCACGCCGCAGCTCGGCGAGTTCTTCCCCGACATCCTCGACGAGCGGGTCGAGAGCGCCATCGCCATGGTGCACTCCCGGTTCTCGACCAACACCTTCCCCTCGTGGCCGCTGGCGCACCCCTACCGCTTCGTGGCCCACAACGGCGAGATCAACACGGTCATGGGCAACCGCAACTGGATGCGCGCCCGCGAGGAGCTCATCGCCACCGACCTGCTGCCCGGCGACATCGACCGGATCTTCCCGATCTGCACGCCCGGCGCATCGGACACGGCGACCTTCGACGAGGCCCTCGAGCTGCTGCACCTCGGTGGCTACTCGCTGCCCCACGCGGTGCTGATGATGATCCCGGAGGCATGGGAGCGGCACGAGACGATGAGCGAGGCCAAGAAGGCCTTCTACAAGTTCCACGCCTCGCTCATGGAGCCGTGGGACGGTCCCGCGTCGATCGGCTTCACCGACGGCACGGTCATCGGTGCGGTGCTGGACCGCAACGGCCTGCGCCCCTCCCGCTACTGGGTCACCGAGCGGGGCTGGGTGGTCATGGCCTCCGAGGCCGGGGTGATCGACGTCGATCCCGCCCAGGTCGTGCGCAAGGGTCGGCTCGAGCCGGGCCGGATGTTCCTCGTGGACACCGCCCAAGGTCGCATCGTGGCCGACGAGGAGATCAAGGAGTCCCTCGCCGCAGCCCGGCCCTACGGCGAGTGGCTGGCCCAGGGCCGGCTCACCATGAACGACCTGCCGGTGCACGTCGACGGCCCCGGCGCCACCGACGAGGGCACCCTGTTGGCCCGCCAGCAGACCTTCGGGTACACGCTCGAGGACCTCTCGATCCTGATGGCGCCGATGGCCCGCTCCGGCGCCGAGGGCCTCGGCTCGATGGGGACCGACACGCCGATCGCGGTGCTGTCGGCCCGGTCACGGCTGCTGTTCGACTACTTCAGCCAGCTCTTCGCCCAGGTCACCAACCCGCCGCTCGATGCCATCCGCGAAGAGCTCGTCACCGCGCTGGGCACCGAGCTCGGTCCGTGCCACAACATCTTCGACCCCGGCCCGCAGTCGGTGCGCCAGCTGGAGCTGGCGTCGCCGCTGCTGGCCAACAGCGATCTCGAGCGGATCCGCAACGCCAACGCCAACGGCGAGGTCCCGGAGCTGTCCTGCACCACCATCTCCACCCTCTTCGACCCCCACGGCGGAGGCGAGGCGCTGCGCACCGCGCTCGATCGCCTGCGGCGGGAGGCCGACGAGGCCATCGCCGGGGGCGCCAAGATCCTCATCCTCTCCGACCGCGGGACGGGACCGAGCACGGCGCCCATCCCGTCGTTGCTCGCCGTCGGGGCGGTGCACCACCACCTGATCCGCAACCGCGACCGGTTCCGGGTCGGCCTCGTGATCGAGACCGGCGACGCCCGCGAGGTGCACCACTTCTGCCTGCTGGTCGGCTACGGCGCCGCCGCCATCAACCCGTACCTGGCGTTGGAGACGGTCGCCGATCAGGTCCGGCAGGGCGTCTTCCAGCCGGAGGGCCACGACAGCGACGACCTGACCTCGAGGATCGAGGCCGCCCAGAAGAACTACCTCAAGGCCGGTGGCAAGGGGATCCTGAAGGTGATGTCCAAGATGGGCATCTCCACCGTCGCCTCCTACACCGGCGCCCAGGTCTTCGAGGCGATCGGCCTCGGCCGGGAGCTCGTCGAGGAGTACTTCACGGGCACCACGTCCCGCCTCGGCGGCGTCGGCCTCGACGAGCTCGCCGCCGAGGTCGCGCGGCGCCACGAGGTGGCCTATCCGCGCAACCCGCTGCTGCTGGCCCACCGGGACCTGCCCGGGGGCGGCGAGTACCAGTGGCGGCGCGAGGGCGAGTACCACCTGTTCAACCCCGAGACGGTGTACAAGCTGCAGCACGCCACCCGGCACAAGCGCTACGAGATCTTCAAGCAGTACACCCAGGCCGTCGACGACCAGTCCCGTCACCTGGCCACGCTGCGAGGTCTGTTCCGCCTGCGCACCGATCGCTGCAGCCCGATCCCCGTCGAGGAGGTCGAGCCGATCTCGTCGATCATCAGGCGCTTCGCCACCGGCGCGATGTCCTACGGCTCGATCTCGGCCGAGGCCCACGAAACGCTCGCCATCGCCATGAACCGCATCGGCGGCAAGTCGAACACCGGCGAGGGCGGCGAGGATCCCGAGCGCTTCGTGCCCGACTCCAACGGGGACCTGCGTCGCAGCGCCATCAAGCAGGTCGCTTCGGGACGGTTCGGCGTCACGAGCGCCTATCTCGTGAACGCCGACGAGCTCCAGATCAAGATCGCCCAGGGCGCGAAGCCCGGCGAAGGCGGCGAGCTTCCGGGTCACAAGGTGGCCGGCAAGATTGCCGAGGTGCGCTATTCCACGCCCGGCGTGGAGCTCATTTCGCCGCCGCCGCATCACGACATCTATTCGATCGAAGACTTGGCGCAGCTCATCCACGATCTGAAGAACTCGAACGTTCACGCGAAGGTCTCGG
>JADLEF010000457.1 GCA_020846295.1 Acidimicrobiales bacterium | reverse complement strand
GTCGCCAGCACGGTCGTGTCGTCGCGGGGCGTGGTGATGATGACCTGGCTGGCCCGCTCGACGCCGGCCCGCCGCAGCACCTCGCGGCGGCTGGCGTCGCCGGTCACCACCGCGAAGCCGTCGGCGTTGGCCTCGCCCAGCGCGATGTTGCTCGGGTCGACGACGAGGATGTGCACCTTGTCGACGCCGTTGTTGACCAGGGTGTCGACCGCGCTGCGGCCCTTGGTGCCGTACCCGATGACGACGACGTGCTGATCCATGTGCTTCCTCCAACGGGCGGCGCGGAACATCTCGCGTCCCTGGGTGGCGAGTACCTCCAGCGTGGTGCCGATCAGCAGCACCAGGAATCCGATGCGCAGCGGCGTCACTAGGAAGGCATTGATCAGCCGCGCGTGCGGCTCGACCGGGGTGATGTCGCCGTACCCGGTCGTGCTGAGCGTGACCGTGGCGTAGTAGATCGCGTCGATCAGGGTGATGCCGTCGGCATCCGGGTGGGCGCTGTCGCTGTAGTTGTCGCGGTCCAGATAGACGATCAGGACGGTGAAGACCAGGATCCCCAACGCCAGCAGCAGCCGCCTGGACAGCTCCCACCAGGGCGAGCGCGCCGACACCGGGAGCTTCAGATGCCCCGGCACCACGCCCGGCGTCGGCCTCGGATCGATCTCGGGCACGGGGCTACTCGACCACGGTCCCGAAGATCACGATCTTCTCCCGTGGCTCGCCCGCGCCGTCGGACGTGCTCGCGTCCAGCGTCACGAACCGGAAGGTGTCGCCCTTGCGCGGAAGCGTCGCGCCCGCGGAATGGCTCCAGGTGCCGCACAGGGTGCCGTCGGCGTCCGCCTCGTCCATGTCCGAGACCGACTCGCCGGTCAGGCACAGCCGGCCGGTGCCGGTCTCGTAGCTGGCGACCTTGGCCGTGGTCCGCTGCGGCGTGTCCGGTCCGAGCACCGAGCCGGCCAGGTAGCCGGCCACCGCGCATAGGGAGAGTCCGGCCACGAAGACGGGCGTCGGCAGGGTCACGTTTCCCACGTGCAGAGCATCGCACGGGACCGGGCGCGAACCGCGCAACGCCCCGGGCGGAGTCAGGGCCGCCGCAGCGGGATCACCGTGGCGTCCACGGCCCCCGCGGGATCGCGGTGGGCCCAGCAGTCCTCGACCGTGATCCGCCCGTCGCTCCACCGTCGCAGCGAGACCCATTCGCCGAGTCGGGGCAGCACGTCCCGGTCACGGGCGATCAGGCCCAGCATCCGTCCGCCGTAGCTGGCCCGGACCTCGCCCCGATCGGTGAGCACCCGGACCACGCCTACCTCGACCCCGACGACGCAGCCGACCCGTGCTGAGGGGCCGGTCGAGACGGCCGCGATCCGGTTCACCTCGTCAATGTAGGTCGCCGGGCCACACCGCGCATGCGGTTATCCGTCGGCCGGCTCCTCGACCCGGTCCGCCTGGCGCCAGGGCAGCACCGCGTCCAGGCGCGCCCGGAGCGCCTCGCGTGCGGTGGTGACCTCCTTCTGCGGCCAGACCTGGTCGAAGGCGGCGTTGAGCGCCGCGCCGATCAGCACCGCGATGGCGAGCAGGTAGAGCCAGAGCAGGACCGCGATCGGGGCGGCCAGCGGCCCGTAGATCGAGGTGGAGCCCTGTGCGGTGCTGCCGAGCGTCCAGCGCAGCAGGCCCGAGCCGACGATCCAGCAGAACATCGTGAAGAACGCGCCCGGCAGGTTGTAGCGCCAGGCCGTCCGTACCGGCACCGACACGTGGTAGAGCGTGGCCAGGAAGCACGCGCAGAGCAGCACGACCGTCGGCCAGTAGAGGCTGTTGAGCACGTCCAGCCGCTCGGGCAGCACCTCGGCGACCAGTCGTGGGCCCGCCACGATCAGCGGGATCGTCACCACGCCGGTCAGCATGCCCAGCACGTAGAGCAGGAACGAGAGCGCCCGGGTCGCCACGATCCCCCGGTGACCGCCGAGGCCGTACATGATCGTGATGGTGTCGACGAAGACGTTGAGCGCCCGCGACCCCGACCACAGGGCGAGCAGGAAGCCGATCGAGACCACGTCGTACCGGCCGCCGGCCAGCACCTCGTCGAGGGTCGGCTCGATGATGCTGCTCACCGTCTCCGGGGTGAGCGCCTGGCCGGCCAGGTCGATCACGGTGGAGCGGACATCGTCGATCTGGGTGTCGCTGAGCCGGGCGAAGACGTAGCCGATCGAGCCGGCCAGCGCGAAGATCAGCGGCGGCAGCGAGAGGACCGCGAAGAACGCCGCCTCCGCGGCCAGCCCGGTGACCCGGTTGCGCATGCAGGTGCCGACGGTGGCGACCAGCAGGCGCCAGAGTCCGCGGCGCACCGCGTCGAGGGTCCAGCGGCGCGCCGGTGTCCGCGCGCTCTCCGCTGCCATGGGATCAACCGTAGGTCACCGCCCGCTGCCGGTCCGGCAGCCGCGCGCGGGGCGGCTCAGCTCAGCTCGAGCCCGGGATAGAGCGGGTTCCTCTCCAGCAGCTCGGCCGAGCGGGCACGGACCCGGTCGGCCACGCCGTCGGCGATCGCGTACGTCGCCTTGGAGGGCGCACCGGCCTTGGTGATGCCCGG
>JADLEF010000456.1 GCA_020846295.1 Acidimicrobiales bacterium | reverse complement strand
GCGCCACTACCCTTACACAAAACAGGTGACAGGCTCGCCGCCGAGGACCGTCGTCACGACCCGAACAGGCCAGCCGGTACGCCGCCCGAACAGGCGAGCGTGCACCTGTCCCAACTGCTGGACGGCGGGTGGCGGTTGGACGGGGTGTTGAACCCCCACGACGGCGCCCTGTTGAACCAGGCGCTCGATCAGTCCATCGCCCGCCAGTTGCAGGCCCAACGCGACGGTGACCCGTCCGTCGAACGGTTGTCGGTGGGCGCGATGCGAGCCCAGGGCCTGGTCGATCTCGCCGCCCAAGCCCTGCGCGACGCACCGGGGCAGAAGTCGCGCAACGGCCGCTACCGCATCAACCTGGTCGTCCGCCCCGCGACGGACGGCACCACCGTGCAGCCGGACGGGCCGTTCCCACCCGAAGCCTGGTGCGACAGCCCCTGGGTCCGCGTCGTGCTCGGCGCCCGCGGCGAGCTCCTCGACGTCGGCAGGGCGACGCGGCAATGGCCCGAAGCGATCTGGAACGCCATCGTCCAACGCGATCGCACCTGCCGGTTCCCGCACTGCGACCGACCCGCCCACTGGTGCGACGTCCACCACTGCACCCACTGGAACCACCACGGCGAGACCAGCATCACCAACGGCCTGTTGCTCTGCCGCCGGCACCACGTCTTCATCCACACCCACCACTGGACCGTGCACCTTGACGACCGCCAACAACCCGTCTTCCGACAACCCGACGGCACCCCCCACCCACCCGAACCGACGCGGCGCGAGCCGAGCAGGCCGCGCTCCGGGATGCCGCCGACGTTGTGAGGGCGGCGCCGAGAACGACCGGTCCGGTGCGCAGCCACAGTGGCACGGTGACAAGCGGCCGGACCGGCGCACGCGCGCCGTTCCATCTCCGACCGTCGGCACCGAGCCCCTTCTGCGCCCCGGTCATCCAGGTGATGGTCCCAGCCGTCCGCTCCCCGCACCGCCGCATCATCTGGGCTCCCAGCGCGGCGAGGATCACCGGGCATGCCGACGCCCCGGGCACGTCGACGGGGCCGTGGTAGCTCACCGTCGAGCCGCTGACGTCGGGGTTGCCGTCCTCATGTCGTCCCCTCTCCCGCACCCGGCGTTTCGCCCCGACCCCACCGAACCGCCTCCCGTTCGGGCCCGCCCCAGCCCAACCGCCGCCTTTCCCCGATCGCGCCGCCCGGCGACCCGCCGTCGCCATCGCGTACAGTGCCACCCAGCCGTGATGCCGCGGCGGATCGGGGGAGCGCGATGCAGGAACAGGCCGGAACCGAGACCGACGTCGCCTGGCTCGGCGAGCTGCTCGCCCGCATCTACCGCCCGGCCGCGCCTGGCCATACCGATGAGCATGGCACGATGACCGGCCGCGGTGCGGTCGTGGTCGACGTGCACGGCGGGGCGTGGAACTCCCAGGATCGCACCCTCGGCGCCCGCTACGACCGGGCCCTGGCCGCCGCCGGGTTCACCGTGGTGGCCATCGACTTCCGCGACGGCCGCCAGGCCCACCACCCCGCCGGATCGGAGGACGTGGCCGCCGCGGTTGGATGGGTGCACGAGCACGCCGTCGAGCTCGAGGTTGAACCCGATCGCCTCGCGCTCATCGGTTCCTCCAGCGGCGGACACCTCGCGCTGTACGCCGCGCTGACCCTCGTCGACGTCCGCTGGGTGGGGGCGTTCTGGCCCCCGGTCGATCCGCTGACCCGTAGCCGCTACGCCCGCGATTGCATCGGTGCGCCCGTCCCCGATGGCCAGGCGTTCGACGCCGAGCGGCTGGTCGCCTCCACCGAGGCCTACTTCGGCACCGAGGCGGCCATGGCGGAGGCATCGATCGCCGCCGTGCTGCGGGAGGGCCGGGCCCGCCACCTACCACCCGTGTGGGTGGTCCGCGCCGGCGCCGACCTCAACGTACCCTCAGGTATGCTCGACGACCTGGTCGACGCCTACCGGACGGTCGGTGGTGACATCGCCCTCAGCGAGTACCCGGGCGAGGTCCACGGCTTCGGCCACGCCCGCCACGACGGTGCCCTGCGCTTCCAGGCCGAGTTGGTGCAGCGCGCCACCGAGGCGCTGGCGCGGTGAGCGCCCCCGCGAACACCGTCGACCGGGCCGCCGTGTCCCGGCTGGCCTGGTTCACGCTGGCCATCTCCTCGGCGGCGGCGTTCATGGTCGCGCTCGAGGTCACCGTCATCTCCCTGGCCCTGCCCGACATCCAGGACGCGTTCTCCGGGGCGGCGATCTCCACCCTGTCGTGGATCTTCAACGCCTACAGCATCGGGGTGGCGTCGCTGCTGCTGCTGGCGGGCTGGGCGTCGGACCTCTTCGGTCGCAAACGACTGTTCCTCATCGGCATGAGCGTGTTCGCGATCGGCTCCTTCGGTGCCGGCGCCGCCCAGAGCGTCGCCATGCTCATCGCCGCCCGCGCCGTGCAGTCGGTCGGCGGCGCCATGCTGTTCCCCTCCGGCCTGGCGCTCGTGCTGGCCCTCTTCCCGCCTGCCCGCCGCCAGCTCGCCATCGGCATCTGGGCCGCCACCGGCGGGCTGGCCGGCGCGGTCGGCCCCTCGTTCGGCGCGTTCCTGATCGACGGCTTCGGATGGCGCGCCGTGTTCCTCATCAACGTCCCGGTGGCCATCACGGCGGTCGCCGCCGGCTCCCGGATCCTGGTCGAGTCGAAGGCGGAGCACGTCGAACGCCGGGTCGACGTGCTCGGCGTGCCGCTGGCCTCATTGGGCGTCGCCGCGGTCGTGGTCGCCATCGTGCAGGGCCGCGACTGGGGCTGGGGCTCACCTCGCCTCATCGTGGTGCTGGGCGTCGGCGTGGCCCTCTTCGCCGCCTTCGTGCTGCGCTCCCTGCGCCACCCCGCGCCGCTGTTCGACCTCGACCTGCTGCGCATCCCGTCCTACCGCATCGGCCTGATCGGCTCGCTGCTGTTCTCGGCGGGTTTCTTCGGCAGCTGGGTCCTGCTGCCGAGCTTCATCCAGCGGTGGTGGGACTGGTCGGTGCTGCGCACCGGCTTCGCGGTGATGCCCGGCTCGCTCATCGGCGCCGTGCTGTCCGGTCCCATCGGCTCGGTGGTGGACCGTTTCGGTCACAAGCGGGTCGTGGCCGTCGGCGGGCTGTTCGGCGGTGCCGGTTGGGCGGGCTTCGCCCTGCTGCTGCGCACCGAGCCCAACTTCGTGGTCGGGCTGTTGGTGCCGAACATCCTGCTGGGTCTGGGCATGGCCGTGCTGTTCGGGATGATCGTGGGTGCGGCCATGCGCGACGTGCCGCCCGCTCGCTACGGCATGGCCGGAGCCGGGCGGACGACCACCTTCCAGCTGGCTCAGGCGCTCGGCGTGGCGGTCGGTGTGGCGGTGGTGGGACAGCCCGCCACCGCAGAGCGCGCCCTGTCCGGCTACCGGGTCTCCTGGCTGCTGTCCGCGGCCATGCTGGTCGGTGTGTCGGTGGTGTTCCTGCTCGCCTATCCGGCCCGGGTTCGGCGCGACGGGCCCTGAGCGGCGCGGTCCGCGAGACTGCCGTCATGGACCGCTCCTACTGGAAGACGCTGCCCCGCTCGGGTACCGCCGCCGAGATCGCCGAGGCCGCCCGCCGCGCCGAGGCCGAGGGCTTCACCGGGGTGATCGGCACGCAGGTCTACGGCCCGCCGTGGGCGATGCTGGGGGTGGCGGCGGCCGCCACCACCACGCTGCAGGTGGCGTCGGGCATCGTGATGGGTTTCGTGCGCTCGCCCTTCGAGACGGCTTGCGCCGCGCTCGACCTCGATGCGCTGGCCGAGGGCCGCTTCACGCTCGGCCTCGGCGCCGCCCCGCAGCAGTGGACCGAGCGCTACTTCGGCATGGCCTACCTGCCGCCGATCGGACGGATGCGCGAGGTGGTGTCCGTCATCCGGCGGGTGGACGAGGCGGCCCGCACCGGTAGCGGTGCGCCCGAGGCGTTCACCGGCCGCCACTACGAGCTGTCCTACGAGTCCTTCGTGCCGACGTTCGTGGCGCGCAGCGGCCCGCTGCCCATCTGGCTGGCCGCGCTGCGCGAACGGCTGTGCGAGCTCGCCGGCGAGGTGGCCGACGGGCTGATCGGCCATCCGGTGTGGTCGGTGGATTGGACGCTCGGCCCCGCGCTCGATGCGCTGGCCCGCGGTGCGGCACGCGCCGGACGGGATCCGGATTCGATCCATCTCCAATTGTGGTTGACGGTATCGCTGGATGAGGATCGGCGCCGGGCGACCGAGTCGGCCAAAGGCAACGTCGCCTTCTACGGCGGCATCGAGCAGTACCGACCGTTCTTCGCCGCTCACGGCTTCGGGGCGGAGGCCGATCGGCTGGTCGAGGCCCGCCGGAGCCTGCCGCTCGACGAGTGCGCCCGACTGGTGCCCGATGAGATGGCCCGCACGTTCGTGGTGTGCGGCAACCGAGATGACGTCGCCGGCGTGCTCGACCGCTTGTGGCGTCGGGCGGACTCGATGGTCGTGCGTCCCGCCACGTGGGGTGTCCCCGCCGCCGAGGTGGCCCGGCGCGCCGCCGAACTGGACGCGCTCCTGCTGTCCTGATGGCGATGTCGGCTCCGGGTGGAACATTCCATCTGGAGCCGGAGCGAGGCAAAGGTGGAGCAAAATCCCCAGGTCGCGCTGGTGAGAGGAAAATGTGCACCAGGGGGCCGTTCGCAGGCGACGGACAGTGTAAGCTTGGCCTCGCACGTCGAACGCCGCCGGTCCGACACCCCTCCTGGACTGGCGGCGTTCGCGCGCAACGGTCGTCGTGCCGGGCCTACGATGCAGGCCCGGCCGGCCGACTCCGGCGCCGTCGAGACGAGGAGCCACCGTGGCCGACAACCTCAGCCCTGCCGCCGTGTACGAGTTCATCCCCAAGTTGGGTGAGCTGCGCGACACGGTGCTGTTCGGCGACGTGTGGGAGGGGCCGGAGCTGTCCAAGCGCGACCGCAGCCTCATCACCGTGGCCACCCTGGTGGCGCTCTACCGAACCGACGAACTGCGCGGCCACCTGCAGCGTGCCCTCGACAACGGCGTCACCGAGGAGGAGCTCAAGGGCCTCATCACCCACCTCGCCTTCTACGCCGGATGGCCCACCGCGGTGAACGCCGGCCGGGTGGCGATGGAGGTGTTCGGGGACTGAGGTCGCCTGCTACACCCGATAGCCGAGCTCGGGGTCGATCCGGTTGCGCAGCGGCCGGCCCTCGGCCAGGCGCGTCACGTTGTCGGCGTACAGCCGCAGCAGCCGCGGCGCGTAGCGGTCCACCGAGGTGGAGCTGTGCGGCGTGAGGTACAGGTTGGGAGCCCCCCACAGGGGGTCCTCGGCCGGCAGCGGCTCGACCCGGGTCACGTCGAGGATCGCTGCGCCGAGCCGCCCGCCCTCGAGCGCGGTGCGCAACGCCTCCTCGTCGACCATCGAACCACGGGACACGTTGCAGAACACGGCGCCCGGCTTCATGGCCGCGAAGCGATCGGCGTCGAACCACCGGTTGGTGGCCTCGGTGGCGGGAACGGTGAGCACCACCACGTCAGCCCGGCCCAGCACGAGATCGAGGTCCTCGACGGCGAACACCTCGTCCACATCCGGATCGGTCGCCGCAGGGTCGACCCGGCGCCGCACGCCGAGCAGCGTCACCTCCCAGCCCCGCAGCCGCTGCGCGGTCGCCCGGCCGATCGCTCCCAACCCGACGATGGCCACCGTTGCACCGGCCAGCTCACGGGTCTCGTGCCGCTTCCATCGGCGATCCCGCTGCAGCTGCTCGACGGCGCGGCTGCCCTTGTAGACCTCGAGCAGCCGACCGATGACGTACTCGGCCATGGATGGCGCGGCGATGCCCGCTGCGTTGCACAGCGTGACCCCGTGGGCGGCCAGGCCGGCGTGGTCGTACTGCTCGACACCGGCGCCGACCGCCTGGAGCAGGCGCAGCCGAGGAGCGAACACGGTGAGATCCCACGGGACGTCGAAGGCGAGCACCGCGTCGGCGGCGAGGAGCGTCTCGCGCAGCGCGTCGCTCAGCTCGGTCCGTTCGAGCGGCCGGCCGGCGCGGCGGAGCCGGCGACGCTCGACCCGCTGCTCGATGGTCTCGGTGTAGGGCGACCATCGCACGTCCACGCCGGGCAGCAGCGCGCCGAGGTCGGCGACGACGTCGGCCCCGACAAGGTTGCCCACCGCGAGCACCGCAGCGGTCAACGGTCGGTCGCCGCTCACGCCCCCTCCCACGTGCAGCGCTGGCTGCGGATCACGTTGAGCAGGCTCGACACGCCGCGCTCGGGTGGCCCGTCGGCCACGATGGTCGGCACCCGGGTGAGCAACTCCTTGAACAGCACCATGAGCTGGCGGCGGGCCAGGTGGGCGCCGATGCAGAAGTGCGGGCCCGGCCCGCCGAAGCCGACGTGGGGGTTCGGGTCGCGGGTGATGTCGAAGCGGTCCGGCCGGTCGAACACCGTCTCGTCCCGGTTGGCCGACTCGTAGAACAGCACGACCTTGTCGCCCTCGGCGAAGGTGTGACCACCGAGCTGGACGCCGTCGCGGGTCACGGTGCGGCGGAATTGGATCACCGGGCTGGCGAAGCGGATCAGCTCCTCCACCGCGCCGGGAGCGAGGCCGTCGAGATCGGCCATCCAGTGGGCCCGCTGGTCGGGGTGGTCGGTCAGCAGGCGAAGTCCCCAGCTGCTGGCGTTGCGGGTGGTCTCGTTGCCGGCCGCGGTCAGCAGCACGAAGAACGACTGGATCTCCTGCTGGGTGAGGCGTTGGCCGTCCACCTCGGCCCGTAGCAGGGCCGAGGTGAGGTCATCACCGTCAGGCCGAAGGTGATGCGACACGATCTCGTCCATCAGCGACGCCAACGCCCGTCCCGCCTCGAACACCGCCGTGCTGCGCGGTATGCCCGGCGGGGTGGACATCGGGTCCAGGATGATGTCGGACTGGTGTCGCACGAGGTCGTGGTACTCGTCGGGGATGCCCATCATCCGGCAGATGGCGGTGAGCGGCAGGGGAGCGGCGACGGTGTCGACGAAGTCGCACGGCCCCTCGTCGAGCAACCGGTCGACGCGTGCGGAGGCGATGGCGTGCAGGTCGCGTTCGATGGCCGCCATCGTGCGCGGGGTGAACCCTGCGGAGACGAGGCCTCGCAGGCGTGCGTGGCGGGGATCGTCCATGTTCAGCATGGAGCCGAAGAACTCGTTGTACTCGTCGGGCAGGTCCCGGATCGACGTGCCCTGCGCGGAGGAGAACAGGTCCGGTTTGCGGCTGGCCTCCAGCACGTCGGCGTGGCGCACCAACGCCCAGAAGCCGGGCCCCTCGGCGAACCGGGCCGTGGCCCGCTCCGGGTGGTAGCTCACCGGTTCCTCGCGGCGCAGCAGCGCATAGGCGGCGTGGCGCTCGTCCAGCGGTCGAGGCCAGAAGCGCTCGTGGTCGCTGAAGTCGATCTCCTCGCGTGCGATCGTCGCCTGCTCCATGTGCGCATCCTCCCCGAACGCCGCCCCGGCGCCCCAGGAGCGTATTCGCCTCAGGGACGGAGGCGGACGAACTTCTGCAACGCGTGGCAATCGAACGGGATCAGCCCGGCGCGCGCCCCGGCCGACATGCCGACCTCGCCGACGTAGAGATCCCCGTGCGAGTCGGCCCAGATCCCGTGCGGGGCGAAGAAGCTGCCCGGCTCGCACGGCTCCTCGCCGCCGAAGCGGGTCACGACCTCGCCGTCGAGGGTCAGCACCGACACGCGGGCCGCCGGGCGGTGTTCCGGCGGCTCGCCGGCGGGTGGTGGCGCCATCATCGTTCGGGGCATGCGCCCGGCCCGGTAGCCCAGTTCTGCGACGTAGAGGTGCTCGTCAGCGTCGATGAACACGTCATCGGGCCGCAGCACGTGGGTCCATTCCGTGCGGTACGTCCCGTCGGGATCGAACAGCTGGATGCGCGAGTTCTCCCGGTCGGCCACGTACACGGTGCCCCGGCGGTCCACCGCGATGCCGTGGGGGAGGCGGAACTGGCCCGGCCCGGTGCCGGGCTCGCCCCACGAGAACAGGTGGGCGCCTTCGGCGTCGAACACGTGGACCCGGGCGTTGCCGTACCCGTCGGCCACGTACAGCCGGCCATCGGGGCCGGGCGCGGCGTTGGTGACCATGTTGAACGGCCCGGCGGCGCGTTCCACCGGGTTGCTCCAGGCCACGAACCCGGTGTCGGAGGCGACCCCGGCCTCGCCCAGGGTGCGCAGCAGCGTTCCGTCCGGGCGGAACACCCGGACGGTGTGATCCATGTTGTCGGCGCAGTAGACCGTGTCGTCGGGGCCGATGCAGATGCCGTGGGCGTTGGTGAAGACGCCTTCGCCCCAGGCGTCGAGGAAGCGGCCGTCGCGGTCGAACACGATCACCGGGTGGTCGCCCCGGCAGAACACGTAGACCCGGTCGGCCGAATCGGTGGCGACGCCGGCCACCTCCACGAAGGACCAGCCCTCGGGCAGTCGCTCCCAGCCGTGCACCACCTCGTAGGCGATACCGTTCACGCTCCCGCTCATCGCAGCCCCTTCCCCCGGCAGGGACGCTACCGCGCGGTGTGGGCCCCGTCGACGG
>JADLEF010000455.1 GCA_020846295.1 Acidimicrobiales bacterium | reverse complement strand
GGTGATGGAGAACGGCCCCTTCTTCACCTCGAGGCTCACCTTGTCCTGCCCGATGCGCAGCACGGTGCCGTTGGCCAGCTTGAGGCGGATGTGCTGGTCGGCGTCGCCATCGCCGTCGCCCAGCTCGATCTCGTGGCCCTTGCGGGAGCGCAGCAGACCCTTGGCCACCTTCGTGTCGGCGATGACCGGCCCCGGTTGGGCCGCCTTCTTGTTCCACAGCCCGCCGACCACGACGGGGCGGCGCAGGTCGCCCCGCTCGAACACCACGAGCACCTCGTCGCCCACCGCGGGCTGCAGCACCAGGCCGGCGCTCGAGCCGGCACCGGGGGAGGCGACGCGGCACCAGCCGGACTCCTGCTGGTCGCCCAGCACGGGCAGCTTCACCTTGACCCGGCCGGTGCCGTCGGGGTCGGCGATGTTGGTGACCACCCCCACCGCCGGCTGGTTGAAGCTGGTGGCCCGGTCTCCGAGCGGTCCGGGCGCACCGCCACCGCTGCCCGTCCCGGCGCCGAGCAGGTCCACCAGCTCGTCGGGGCGGCGCCCGCCGATGGCGAAGCGGGTGACGAGGCCCAGGCCGGCACCCCACACGTGGCACACCTCGGACACGGCGTAGGTGCCCGACAGCGTCTCGCCCATGTCGGCCACCTCGATCCACCCGCCCGCCTTGAGCTCGGGCCGCCCGATCGCCTCCCCCCGGCCGTGCAGCGACGCGGCGGCGGACTCGGCGGCCAGCGCCTTGGCCACCGCCGTCGCCTCGTCGGCGGTCTGCACGTCCACGTGGGTGGTGCGCACGCCGGTGGTCACGCCTTGCAGCGCCTTGCGGGCCTTCTTGAGCGTGTCCGCCGCCGGGCTGGTGGCGCCGAGGACCGTGGGGGAGGGGTCGGCGGCCAGGCCGGCGTCGTCGGCCTCCACGGTCTGCTGGGTGTCGGCGTTCCAGCCGGCCACGGTGACCTTGCCCACCTGGTCGGCCAGCGACAGGCGCAGGGTGAAGCGGCGCAGGTCGTCGCCCCAGGTCAGCTTGACCGCGGTGGAGCTCGCCGGCGGGGCGAAGTGCAGCTCCTTGCTCTCCACCCACCAGTCGCAGCCGCAGCGGCGGGCGAGGTCGTCCAGCAGGCGCTGGTCGCTGTCCACCTGCAGGACGTACTCGAAGGTATGAGACGGGCCGGAGGCGACGGCGCTGAGCCCGGCCCGCCCGGCGATGGCCTGCACGATCGACTGCGGGGTGGCGTTGAGGTAGGTGCGGTGCTGCTTGCTGTGGGCTAGGCGGTGGGCGAGGTCGAGCCCGGAGATGACCAGCTCGTGCGTCTCGCCGGCACCGGGGTCCACGCCCACGGCGGTGACCTCGCCGCTGATCACGGAGACGTCGGCGCCGCTGTCGTCGGGCAGCTGGATGTCCACGGTGGCGCCGAGGGCGATGGCACCGCTGTCGATGAGGGAGAAGTCGCGGTCGCGGAAGCGCATCGAGAACGTGCCGGGCAGCTGCACCCGGCGCTCGACGCGCAGGTCGATCAGGTTGTCGGCCAGGGCGCGTTCGAGGGGGCCACCGTTGACGGTGATCGTCGGGTTGAGCGGGCGTCCGGGATCTCTGGGCATCGTGGGCTTCCTGGTGGTTTCCTGCTCGGTTCAGCCGCGGCGGCGGGGGATGGCGAGGGTGGCGCCGGGGGGCAGGGCGAGGGGGTCGGTGATGCCGTTGGCGGCGGCGATGAGGCGCCACTGGGTGGGGTCGTCGTAGTGGCGGGCGGCGATGCGGTCCAGCGTCTCGCCGTGGGTCACCTGGTGGGTGCGCTGCGGCTTGGGGGTGCCCGAGGTGGGGTTCTGCGGGCCCCAGTTGGCGTCGGGCTCGTACTGGGTGAGCCGCAGGCCGACCTTGGCCCGCAGCGGCATGCCCGACCGAGCGAAGTAGGTGAACGTGAGATCGATGCTGGCGATGACGGCTTTGAAGCCGTGGAGATCGCCCCAGTGGAACTTCACCCACGGCGGGCGCCCGTTGTTGGCCGCCTCGTCGTAGCCGGGAAGGGAGGTGTCGATCTTCATCAGGTCGAGCAGGGCGGTGGTGTGGTTGGTGACGGGCATGCCCTCGGCGGTGGTGTCGAAGGTGAGGTCGAGTGACAGGCTGCCCGCCTGGCCGCCGGTGAAGGACAGCTCGGGGGCCTCGCGGCCGGGCACCACGTCGGCCCGCCAGCTGTTGGCGCGCGACAGCTGCAGCTGGCTCGGGTTGAACAGGCAGGGGAGGCGGGTGCCGGTCTCGGTCTCGAGGAACGCCTTCTGGGCGGAGGTGACGGTGGGCATGGTCGATCTGGCTCCGGTCGGTCAGAACAGGTCTCGGAAGCGGAGGCCGCGGCGCTCCAGCTGGGCGACGATGCGCTCCTCGAGCAGGTCGACGAGCTGGTCGACGTCGTTGAGCAGCTCGGTGGTGGTGCGCCGCGGGGTGCGATCGGTCGCCGGGTCCACCGTGTCTGCGGTGTCTGTGGCCGCGCTGGTGGTGCCGGCGACCGGCGTCGCTCGGGCGGTGGCCGTACCATCCGGCACGGTACGGCTGACGACGCCGGTGGTGGCGACCGAGACGGAGGCAGGTCCGGCCCTCCGGCGGGCCGCCGCCCGGCCCGAGGTGCGGATGGCCGGCGCCGAGG
>JADLEF010000454.1 GCA_020846295.1 Acidimicrobiales bacterium | reverse complement strand
GACCGCGCGAGTCGACGATGGTGCGGGTGCGCGGCGCCTCCGCCGCGTCGCCCGCATCGTCATCGGCGCAGGCCGACAGCAGGGCGGCCAGCGACAGGCCGCCGACGATGAACTCGCGCCGCCCGAGGCCGGCGTCAGGGACGATGATGGTGCTCACGCGCGCAGGTTAGGCTCCCTTACCCACCATGGACAAGGGTGCCAGCTGGGGCCGGTGGGCCGTCAGGCCTCGTCGGCGCCGCCGCCCACGATCCACACCGCGGTGCTGTAGTACTCCTCCAGACCGGCGTCGATGCCCTCGGCCTTGGCGTCATCCAAGCCGAGGTTCTCGGTGAGGATCCGGCCGGCGCTGGGCCGTGCCTCACGCTCCGGCCACGTGCTCGGATCCCACCCCGCGCTGCGTCGCAGGGCGGCGCCGCAGTGCAGGTAGCACTCGACCACCGACACGTGCACGGCCACCTTGGGGACCCGCCCGTCGATGGCACACCGCTCGCGCAGGGTGACATCGGCGGTGACCTGGGCCGTGCCGTTGATCCGCAGCACCTCCTCCATCCCCGGCACGAACAGGACCATCCCGATGGCGGGCCGCTGCACCAGGTTGCTGTAGGAATCGATGCGGTTGTTCCCCACGAGATCGCCGAAGGCCAGGTGGGTGGGGTCGAGCACCTTGATGAACCCCGGCGGGCCGCCGCGCGGCGACGCGTCCAGCGAGGCTCCGTCACCGGTGGCGATCACGCACAGCGGTGAACGGGCGACGAAGGCGGCCGCCGCCGGATCGATGCGGGGCACGGCCTTGTCCCACGCTGACTGCCCGGGCATCCGGTACACCTGGCGCAGGCCGGCGATCTCGGTGAACGCGCTGGCGTCGGTCATGGCATGCGCTCCGTTCTGGTGGGTACGCGCCGTGGCGCGACCCTCCGCCTCTGCTGTGGAGGGAACTGAATCGACAACGATAGGTTAGCTTCATAACGATTGGCGCCATGCCCATCAAGCGTTCGAGCCTCAGCTTCCTCGCCGCCACGCTCGCGCTGGTCGCGGCGGCGTGTGGCGGTGATGACGCTGACGAAGGCAGCGGCTCGTCGGCCACATCCGCCGCCAGCGGCACCACCACCGCCGGGGCTCACGGTCGAGCCACCGTCACGGGTGCTCCCGGCGCCAGTAGCCGGTCATCAGCACCGCATCGGCGGGCAGGCCCAGCTCTCGGCGGACGTAGCGGCGCACGGCGCTGATGTGGCGCGACTCGGCCGCTCCGAAGGCGGCGTCGGGCACCACCACCGCCGGCGAGCCACCGGCGCCGCCGCCGGCGGTGCCGCACAGCTCGCGCACCGCGTCGAGCAGCCGGTTGGCGGGTCCACCGGCGGGCTCGTCGCCGCGGTGCACCCAGCGCACGGTGGCCGACGGGTGGGCGGGCAGGGGCAGCTCGTGGTCGGCATCGACCGTCTCGAGCACGGCGGTGACCGTGATGCTCGGTGGCAGGGTCTCGATCAGGGCGGCCACCGCGGCCGCGCCGGTCTCGTCAGCGACGAAGAGCACGGAACGAGCGCCGGCGGGCGGCTCGAACCCGTGGCGGGGACCCCACACCGCCACCCTGGTGCCCAGCGGCGCCCGCTCCAGCTGCGACGCCACGCCCGCCGCGTGCTCGTGCAGCACGATCCACAGGTCGAGCTCGCCCCGGTCGGGACGCAGCCGGCGGGTGGTGTAGTAGGCGCCCATGATCGGGTGGTCGTCGGCCCGCATCCGGAAGTCGGCCATCGTCCAGTCGGCGGGGAGCTCGGAGCCGTCGTTGGTGACCAGCACGAAGGAGAACTCGTCGCCGCCGCCGAAGGTGAACCCGTCGAGGCCGGCGATGGTCACCTCGACGACGTTGGCGGTGAGGGCGCGGCGTCGCTCGATGCGACCGAGGCGGGTGGGCAGCGAGGCGGCGGCGGCGTACTCCCGCTCGAGCGAGGTGAGCGGCTCGTCCGACCCGGCGGCGGCCCGGGCAGCGCCCAGCACGGCCAGGAGGCCCGCCTGCACGTCGGCCGGCGAGGACGCCGGGTCGTCGAAGGTGAGCCGCAGGGGGGTCGGGCCGGCATCGGTGACCACGGTGAGGGCGACCCCGCCGGGGTCCGCACCGGTCAGCTCGGCGTCGGCGATGGCAGCCTCGAACCCGTTGCCCTGGGCCACGTGGCGGGCGACGAAGCGAACGGTGTCGGCGTGGCTGGCGTTCACCTGGTCGAGCAGCGCCTCGATCTGGTCGGCCACGGCGGCGTCGAAGGTGGGCTCGGGGGTGCTGGACACGGGGGCTCCTCGGGGGGCGCGGCGCGGCGGCTGAGGCTGACGCAAGCTAGCCCTGCCCGCCCACACTGTAAAGTGTGCCTACGCTGCCGGTGGAAGCCGACCTTGCGTCGACCGCTCCGTAAGGCGCTCGAACGATTGAACGTAGGCACCTTGAACATCTACCCTCTTGCACCGTCGCCGCACGATCCGGCGCGGCGGACCCGACGGAACGGCAGATCGCTGGCGTGAACCCGACTGAGCAGTTGAGCCCGGTGCCGACCACGCCGGTCGAGGCCATCCCCGCCGGCGTCCGGCGCCCGCCGGCATCGTCGCGGGCCCGCACCGGCGTGCTGCGCGGCGGGTGGACCAGGAGCGGCGGGCTCGTCGTGCTGGTGGGCGTGCTGGCGGTGGTGGCGATGGCCTCGGTCGCCTACGGATCCAAGCAGATACCGATCGGTACGGTGTGGGACGCGCTGTGGCACCGCGACGACACCGCCGCCGACAGCCTGATCGTGCGCACCCTGCGCGTGCCCCGCACGATCATGGGCTTGCT
>JADLEF010000453.1 GCA_020846295.1 Acidimicrobiales bacterium | reverse complement strand
GATGCGCGACATCCTGCTGCCGCTCACCGACGCTGCGGTGCTCGCCCAGTTCGTCGTCGTGGCGGCGCTCACCGTCGGCGCCGCGGTGGCGCTGCGCCGCCACCGCGAGCTGCGCACCTTCACCACTGGCGTCGGCGTCTTCCTGGTGGCGCTCATGGCCGTCCGCGCCCTGCACTGACCCGCCCTGCACTGATCCGCCCTGCACTGATCGATCCTCCACCCGAACGGAGCACCCCATGGCCATCCTCGACGCCCCCGTCGGCTTCGCGCTCGCCGCCGGTACCGTCGCCGCCTTCAACCCGTGCGGGTTCGCGATGCTGCCCGCCTACCTCTCGTTCTTCATCAGCGGCGGCTCCGCCGGTGGGGACCAGCAGCGCGGCAACCCGGTCGCCCGAGCGCTGCTGGTCACCGCGGCGATGACCGCCGGCTTCGTCGCCGTGTTCGGGCTGGCCGGGCTCGCGATCGAAGGGGCCTCCCTGGCGGTCGGCGAGTGGACACCGTGGATCACCCTGGGGATCGGCATCATCATGATCCCACTCGGCATCGCCATGGTGACCGGCAAGGCCGTGAAGGTGAACCTGCCCCGTCTGCAGCGCGGCGGCAAGGACGGCAGCCTGGCCAGCATGGGCCTCTTCGGTGCCTCCTATGCCACCGTGTCGCTCTCGTGCACCCTTCCGGTGTTCCTTGCCGCCGTCAGCGGCTCGTTCCGCAACGGCAACATACTTGGCGGCATGGCAACCTACCTGGCCTACGCGGTGGGCATGGGCCTCGTCATCGGCGTGCTCACCGTCGCCCTCGCCCTCGCCCAGGACGGAGCCGTGCGCAAGCTGCGGTCGGTGCTGCCGCACCTCAACCGGATCGCCGGCGGGCTGCTCGTCATCGCCGGCGCCTACGTCGCCTGGTACGGCTACTTCGAGATCCGCACGCTCCGCGGCGACCGTATCGCCGGCGGGCCGGTGGACTGGGTCACCGACTGGTCCGCCCAGCTCAGCAACCGCCTCGACACCATCGGCGCCACCGCGCTGGCCGCCGCCCTCGCCGTACTGACCGGTATCGGCCTGCTGGCCAGACGGCGCCGCAGCCACCGGATCGCCGCCTCGCATCCGACCACCACCCGCGATCACGACACCATCTCCATCGGAAGGGATTGATCATGAACCGACCAGCACGAGCCGCCGCGCTCATCGCAGCGACGGCCATCACCGTCGCCGCCTGCGGCGGCTCGACGACCGGCTCACCTACCACCGGCACGCCACCGGCCGGCTCGCCCACCACCCCCGCATCGACCACCGACACGAGTGCCGAGGGAGCGGGCGCCGGCGGGACGGGCGCCGGTGCCGGCGGTGCGAGCACCTCCGCCTCGAGTGCCTCGGCCACACAGGCGGCCACCCCCGCCGACACCGGCCCGTCGACGGGCACCAGCCCGCTGCCCGAGGTCGAGGTGCTCGACGTGGTGAGCGGCGAGACGGTGCAACTCGCCGGCTACCTCCCTGCGGCCAAACCCACTCTCGTGTGGATGTGGGCGCCGCATTGACCCGTCTGCCGGGCTGAATCGCCCGCCGTCGAGCAGTTCGCTCGCGACCATGCAGACAAGCTCACCGTCATCGGGCTCGGCACCCAGGACGACCTCGACTACGCCCAGGACTTCGTCGAGAAGGGCGGGATCACCTTCACGATGCTGTGGGACGAGAGCTTCGAGTCCTGGATCGAGCTCGGCGTGCGGGGTCAGCCCGCTGCCATCCTCTACGCCGCCGACGGAACCATGCTCGAGAGCTGGGTCGGGCCGTTCGACGAGTCAGAGGTGCTCGGCCTCATCGAGGCCTGATCGCTCGGCCCCCCGCCAAGGGGTGCCGGCCGCGTCCGACGCGGCCGGCGCCCTGGATCCCCACAGCGGTGCTCAACCGCCCACACCAACCGACCGGCGGACCCTCCGGTACACCTACCAGGTCACCGAGCTGCGGTGGAACCTCTCGACAGAGGCATTTTCGCCAGACCGGCGGCGCAGCAGTTCCGAATTGGCACGGAACACGATCCTCCACATTTTATGGAGCTATCCCGGGCCCCGGCGGTGTATGGTGACATCCGGCACCGTCGCGTCGGCTTTCGCGGTGCCCTCGCCCGAGGGGGGACCAATGGATGCGAGGTACGAAGCGCTCATCCGGGGTCGCACCGTGCGCACGTCCCGACCGGCCGCCATCGAGCTCGTTGCCGGTGACGCGGGCGCGCTCCGTCCGATGTCGGGGGCCGTCACGGTCCTGCTGTACCGCGTCGGCGCGCGCTCCGAGGCGCAGGCGAACGCGGCCGCGGGCGGCGATCGCGACGCGCTCGCGGATCTGCTCACCGCGGCGGAGGCCAACAAGGCACGTCTGCTGCGGCGGGTCGCCTCCGGTCAGGTGGCGGGCCAGCTCGGACTGGTCGCCGATGTCCGCTATGGCGCCAAGACGTTGCGGCAGGGATTGACGCTTCCTCACGGCGTCGATGTGGTGCTCGACCAGTACCGCTTCGCCGGCGGACAGCTCGATCTCGAGCGATTCCAACTTCTGGAGTATGCCGACCCGTCCGATCCCGATGACTATGGAGCCATCGTCGTCGTCGGTCAGCCACAACTGAGCGATCTCGAACGGCAGATCGTCACCCGCCTGCCAGCGGACCTCAGCGAGCTCGCCATCACCGAGGCGGATCAGCTGTGGCCGAACGTGCTGGCCGCCGCGATCGACCGTCTCGCCGGACGAAACGATCTCGTCGGCGACAACATCGCCGACCGGGCGGTGATGGACCGTCTCGCCGACCGCCTCGCCCAGCGCCAGGTCGACGATCTCAACGACCGGCTGGCGGACCGACTGGCAGACCGGTTGGTCGACCGTGGGATCGCCGAGCGCCTCGCGCAGCGGCGGCTGGCCGACGATCTTCAGGACCGGCTGGTCGACCGCCTGGCCGACCAACGCATGGTGCAGGATCTCGCCGACCGGCTCGCAGACCGCCTCGCCGATCAGCGGCTGGCCCGTGATGTGCCCCGTCAGCAGCTGCAGCGGGTGGTGGATCCGGCGGTCGTCGACCGTTTGGCCCAGCGCCTGGCCGAGCAACAGCTCGCGGATCGCATCGCAGATCGCCTGGCCCAGCGGATCGTGGACGATCTGGGAGAGGGGCAGCTCGCCGACCGGGTGAACCAGATCGATCAGGCGGCGCTCGCCGATCGCCTGGCGGACATCGCCGCGCTCGACGACCTGGGAGCCGGCGCGTTCGGACGGCAGGTGGAGCTGCCCGGCGAGCTCCTCGACACCCTCGCCGGGCTGGACCCGGGAGCCGCGGTCAAGGAGCTGCTCGCCGTTCGATCCCGGCTGGCGAGGCGGCAGCGATGAGCGCAGCGGCGTGGCTGCTCGCCCTCGTGTTCGGGGTGTGGTTGCTGCTCACCGTGCTGAACCAATTCCGCGGCTGGAAGTTGATGGCACCGATCCGGCGACGTGACCTGTTCGCGCTGGTGCCGAGTTGGACGTTCTTCGCGCCCAACCCGGCCACCCAGGACGTGAACGTGGTGATCCGCGATGACCTCGGATCGTCGAAGTCACCCTGGCGAGAGCTCGACGAGCTCGCTCCATCCCGGTGGCGATGGATCTGGCACCCGGCCAAACGGCCGCGGAAGGCGGTGTACGACCTCGCCGTCTCCGTCGGCGAGCTGCTGCGGGACCGGGATATCGAACCGGAGCTCTACAGCTACGACCTCGCCTACCTCGCGCTCCTGAACCACGCCTGCACCCGTCATGGCTCACCCGTCTCGCAGCGCCGCCAGTTCATGGTGCTTCGCTCACGCGGCTACCGCGATGACAGGGCGCCTTCCATCGTGTTCATCTCGTGGTTCCATGCGCTCTGAATGAACCAGGCGTGAGATGACATCGTTGGACGCCGCGCTGACCCTCTCCGCACTGGTGGCGGCCGCCGGTTGCTCGATCTCATCGCTCGAGGCCCTGGCGGGCCGCGAGCAGTACGCCGTCGGCGGGGTGTTCGACTGGCGGGTGCTGCGCCACCGCAGTCGTGTCACCGTGCACGGCCCGGCGGCGGCGCTGTTCGATCGAGCCTTCGGGTATCCGGGTGTCCTCGGGCTGTTCACCGTGCAGGCAGCCGCCAGCGTGGCGCTGGCGGCGCTCGCCTTTCGCCAGGAGCGCTGGCTGCCCGCACTGGTGGTGCTCGCGGCCCACCTCGTCGCGAACATGCGCCACCGGTTCGGCCTGGACGGGTCCGACCAGATGATCAGCATCGTCCTGGTCGGCATCGTCGTGGGCAGCGTGGTCGACGACGCCTCGGCGCAGAACGTGACGATCGCGTTCGTGACCGCCCAGCTGGTGCTCAGCTACGTCGTGGCCGGCGTCGCGAAGATCATCTCGCCCGAGTGGCGCAGCGGTAGGGCCGTGCTCGGGATCAGCGAGACGCGCTCGTACGGATCGGAGCGCACTGTGCGCGTGCTCCGGCGGCACCGCCCGCTCGCGGTGGCGATGGCGTGGGCGACGATGGGCTTCGAGGTCGCGGCGCCCCTGCTGCTGTTGGGCGGGCCGAAGGCGGCGCTGGTCTTCCTCGCCCTGGGGGCCTGCTTCCACCTCAGCGTGGCGGTCACCATGGGCCTCAACAGCTTCGTCTTCGCGTTCATGGCGGCGTACCCGCTCGCCTACGTCGCCGCGGAACGCCTCGCGTCGCTCTGACGACGACGGTGCCGGACCTCGGGTCGCGGCGACTCCCAACGGAAGAAGCGCAAGGCGATCGCCAGGCCGACGCTGAACGGCTGTTCAACCGGTTGGACAACTGCGCCACCCGGCTGCCCTGCCGTCCGACTCGCACCGTTCGAGATACGGCGGACGTCGGATGCCAGGGACCTCGCCCGGCCGACATGCTCTGGCGATCGAGAACCGCCCGCATGCCGGCGACGTGCGAGAAGTCCGAACCGGAAAGATCTGGGAACTTATGTCAGCACGGCATGTCGGCCTGCGGCGATTCGCGTCGCTCTTCGCTCTTGCGCTCCTCGCTCCGTCGATCGCGCTGATCGCCACCGTCAGCTCGGTCGGCGCCGCGACGCCTGCCGGACCGTTCACCGTCGATTTGACGAACCGAGAGGAATGAACCGCCCTGGGTCTGATGGAGGCTCGGGCTATTGGTTTCCAACCCTTGCTGGGGCGGCTCGTTGTGCAGCGTAGAACGCTGTCTCGAACTCTGCGGGACTGTCTCGTTTTCGGTGTAACTGGTTCTTCTCTGTTTGAGTGAATCTCGGTTACTTGCTTGTGGGGACGATACGTCCCGGGAAGGCGAGTGTAAAGGCGTTGAGGGCTGGTTTCCAGCGGTTGGTCCAGCGTTGCCGTCCTCGGCCGGTGGGATCG
>JADLEF010000452.1 GCA_020846295.1 Acidimicrobiales bacterium | reverse complement strand
TGGGCCCGATGAACACGCTCATCGCCGTCGCAATCGGCGTCGGGCTCGGCGCGGGTGCGCTCCTTGTCGTTGCGGGCTTGCGTGGCCAGCGAGTGCTCCCATCGCTACGTCGCATGGCACCTGCGGAGGCTCGGCCCGAGGTCTCGCTGGCCTGGCTCTCTGGCGCGTTCGCAGCCGGTCTGTCGGTCTTCGCTCTGACCGGCTGGATCGTCGCTGCGGTCGTGGTTGGCGGCCTGGTGTGGACGGCGCCACGACTGTCGGCCGCCCGCAGCCATCGAGACGCAACGGTCGCCCGGACCGAAGCGATCGCGTCGTGGGCTGAGATGATCCGCGACAACATGGCCGGTTCGGCGGGGCTCGAACAGGCACTCCTCGCGTCTGCCCACGTCGGGCCGGCGCCCATCCGTCCGCAGCTGGTGCGCTTCGCCGCCCGGCTCGACCGGATGCCGCTCACCGAGGCGTTGATCCGCCTCGGTGCCGACCTCGACCACCCATCGGCCGACCTTGTCGTCGTGTCCCTCGTCAACGCCACCCGGATGGAAGCACGTGAGCTGGGCCCGCTGCTCGGCCGGCTCGCCGAAGCGATCCGCGGCGATGTCAAGATGCGGCTGCGAGTCGAGGTTGGCCGGGCCCGCATTCGCACCTCCGCTCACATCGTCGTCGCCACGACGATCGCCACGATGGCCTTCCTGTTCCTGTTCTCCCGCCGCCTTCTCGATGCCTACGACTCCTTCGCCGGGCAGCTGTGGCTGGTGCTCGTCGCTGCGGTGTTCGCCGCCGGGGCGTGGCTGTTGCGGGTGTACGGGCAGATCGATATGCCGGAGCGGTTCGCCGCCCGGTCGGACCGCAGCGGCGCCACCCGATGAACGCGATCGTGCTCGCCGTGTGCGGTGCCGGCGTTGGCGCCGGCCTGCTGATCATCATCCGCGCCCTTCAACCACGGGCGATTCCGCTGCAGCGCCTAGCGCTGATCCTCGATCGGCCCGGCGTAGCGGTCGCCCAGCTCACCGTCGAACCCGAAGGTCATGCCGGGGTTAGGGGGGCGAAGCGTCACCTCTCCGCAATCGGTATGGCGGTGATGCGCGTGGTCGGCGCAGCGGAGCGGCCGAAGCTCGTCGACCAACTCCGTGTGCTCGACAAGCCGCTCGAGCGCCATGCCTACGAGAAGACCCTCGCCGGAGTCGCAGGCTTCGCGCTCCCGCTGTTCACGATCGTTGCGGTCAACGCCGCCGGTGTGGCCGTGTCGCCGCTCATCGGGCTTGTCGCTGCGGCGGCGCTGGGCGCAGCCGGGTTCTTCTACCCTGACCTGCCGCTTGCCGAGCAGGTCGAAGCTCGGCGGCGGGCGTTCCGGCACGCGTTCAGCTCCTACCTCGACCTCGTCACGATCCTCCTCGCCGGCGGTGCCGGTATCGAAACCGCGCTCGAAGGCGCCGCCGAAGCCGGCGATGGGTGGGCGTTCGCAGAGATCCGACGAGCGCTGCGCCGCGCTCGCTTCACCCGCCACTCACCCTGGGAGGCCTTCGAGCAGCTCGGCGCCGAGATCGGCGTCGACGAGCTGGGAGAGCTCGCGGCCAGTGTGTTGCTGGCCGGCGGGCACGGCGCTCGCATCAAGCTATCCCTCACCGCCAAGGCCGACGCGCTGCGTGCAACGCAGGCTGCCGAGCTCGAGCGGGCGGCCGAAACCCAGACCGAGAAGATGATCGTTCCCGTCGTGGTGATGATCCTCGGCCTCGTGCTGTTCATCGCCTTCGGGGCGGTGTCCGCCATCACCGACAACGGCGCGAGCACGTTCCGGCCCGCCGCCACCCAACCCCACACCACGACCGGCAAGTAGCCGCCGCAACCCACAGACAGGACAACGCCATGCAGTGGATCCGCGACTCCATCGACTTCCTTCGCGTCGGGGTCGAATACAACCTCGCCGCCGCCGGTGTCGCCGTTCGCGATGAGAGAGGCGCCGTCTCCACCGAGATGGCCGTGGTCATCGCGGCGATGGTGGCCATCGCCGTCGTGCTCGGCGCGATCTTCATCGCCAAAGCGCAGAGCAACGCCAACAACATCCCCGACACGGTGCCCGCCCCAGCCGCTGCGGCGCGCTGAAGCTCATGCGGGTGTCTCGACGGCCGCGGGTGAGGGGAGAAGGCGGAGCGACCTCCACGGAGCTGGCCGTGCTCATGCCGGTGCTGATCCTGCTCGTGATGCTCCCTGTCCAGGTCGGGCTGTGGTGGCACGCCAAGCAAGCAGCCGAAGTCGCCGCCGAGGAAGCCGTCGACGCAGCCAAGATCGCCACCGCGACCACAGCTGACGGCGAAGCCGGCGCGGCCGCAATCCTCAGCCAGGCGGGCAACCTGCGAAACGTCACCGTGACCGTCAGCCGCACCGCCGAAACCGTCACCGTCGACGTGCAGGGCGAACTCGGCTTCTCCGTCTTCCCCGGCGGCTGGAGCGTGCACGCCCACGCCGAGGCGCCCGTCGAACGATTCATCCCCGAGCCCGAACGATGACCACGCGCATGCGAGACGACCGCGGATCAGTGTCCACGGAGATGGCGGCGGTCATGGTCGCCTTCCTCGGCGGGTTCCTCCTCCTCGTCGTGTTCGCCGGCCGCGT
>JADLEF010000451.1 GCA_020846295.1 Acidimicrobiales bacterium | reverse complement strand
TCAAGCGATCGGGCGAGGGTGGTTGCAAACCGGGTTTCCGGCTCGCTGGCCCTCGAGCCATCGACGAAGACCGCGATCTCGTTCCAACCGGGCGTTGCGCGGCAGTGTGGTCCGACGAGCACGACTGGTCGGCGAATCCTGGCGAGCACTTCGCTGCTCGTGGGATGGAAGAGGGCCTCGCGCAGTCCACCGGTGGCGTGTGTGGGCATGCAGACCAGCGAGTCGGGCTGGGAGTCGACGTGGTCGCAGAGCGTGTCAGCGGTGCCGGCGCCGCGTGGCAGGACCTCGATCTCGACGTCGAGGTCGTTGATCGGCGTAATTGTCTCGGCAAGTTGCTGTTTGGCGTCGCGATGCCGCTCCCCGACAGCAATGATCGTGAGCGGGACGTGGGCACGGCGAGCGAAGTCGACCGCGGTCGTGAGGGCTCGGTGTTCGGCGTGGTCGGGATCGATTGGTGCGATCACTCGCCGGTAGCCGGTCGTGGGTCGTTCGACGCTGGCACTTGTGCTGAGGTTCATGGTGCCCTCCGTTCGCCGTGTGGTTGGTTTGGTCGACTAGCTTAGACGTGTCGTCCAACCTGGGCGTACAAGTCGAACGATGGAGGGTCGATGGCAGATCAAGTGGCTCGACGGCGGGAACGGTCACGGACGAACGGTTCGGAGTGACGCCGTCGAGAGTCCAGGCCGCCGAGCTACTGCGGCGGTTGGGGCACGCGTTCGTCGGTCATGACGCGCCGGATGAGGTGTTCGTCGAGTTGTGTGAGGCGGTCGGCCCGCTCGTCGCCCGGTTCGAGGCTTCGCCGGCGCGGGGTCGATGGGCGATGAGCCTGGCTGGTATGGCCGAGTCGAGTCTGTTCGGGGAACCGCCTGGCGATGGTGAGCGGTTGTCGCACTTTCCGGATTGTGTGGTGTCCGGTGCGGCGAATCCGATGGGCACGGCGATCGCGGTGCGTCGTGAAGCCGACGAGGCGGTCGCGGAGGTGGTGCTGGGCGCTGCGTTCGAGGGTGCTCCCGGTCGGGCGCATGGTGGTGTCGTGGCCGCGATCTTCGATGACGTGATGGGGTATCAGTTGTCGATCTTGAAGGTGCCGGCGTTCACCGGGCGGATCGAGATCAGCTATCGGGCGCCGACACCGATCGGGGCGCCGTTGGTGTTCCGCGCCCGGGTCGACGCGAGGGAGGAACGCAAGTTGCACATGTCCGCGTCCGCACACGCCGACGGTGGGCGGGTGTTGATCGCCGAGGCGACCGCGACGTTCATCATCATCCCGCTTGAGCGATTCGTCCCCGGGTCTGCGGAGGTGCAGGAATGAATCAGCAGTCCACCAACGCGATCCGGCCGTTGCCCGATGATCTGGCCGAGCGGATCGATCTCGCTGCGCAGGTGTTCGCCGACAACGGGCTCGACGCGACCCGGATCGAGCATCTGGCCAAAGCGACTGGGATTCCACGGGCGACGCTGTACTACTACTTCCCTGGCAAGGAACACATTCTGGCTCATCTGCTGTCGCGGACGCTGAGGCAGATGACGGTGAAGTTGTCAGCCGCCGGGGCGGAACCGGGGACGGGCCGGGAACGCCTCGCCCGTCTGGTGCGAGAGCATCTGGTGTTCATCGGCGGCCACGGGCCGACCTACCGGTTGTTGTTCGCTGAGCTCGGTCGTGCCGCGTCGTTGGTGGACATCGCTGCCGGGGTCGATCTGGCGATCATGTCGCCGATCCGTGAGGCGCTACGTGACGGCCAGCGCGACGGATCGTTGCACGTCGACGACATCGGCGCGGCGACGTCGATCGTCTACGGCGCGGTGTTGATCACCGGTATGCAGCACCTGCTGATCGGGAGCGACCGGCAACTCGAGGACCGAGCGACGGCGTTGCTCGGCGTCATCCTGAGCGGCATCGGAACAACTCCCAAGCCTCGCCGTGGCCGGTCATGAGCACGCAGTTCGACCACTACGACGCAAACATGGCGGCCGGCATCTTGGCCAACCACGCGCAGATCGCCGGGCTGCCGGGTTATCTCGGCATCCGCGCCGACGAGATCGGACCCGGACGTTTGGTGTGCTCGCTCGACGCACGGGCGGAACTGTTGAACCCGTTCGGGTCGCTCCACGGTGGCGTCGTGTCCGCACTCGTCGACCACGTGCTAGGCGCGGTCGTGTACCCGTTGATCCCTCAAGGGGCGTGGGCTGCCACGACGGAGTTCAAACTCAACCTGCTCGCCGCGATCTCGGCCGGACAGGTGACGGCCGTCGCCGAGGTCGTGTCGATCACCCGGCGGACCGCTGTGGTCCGCATCGATGTCAGCAACCTCGATCGACTCGTCGCGATTGGTCAAGGAACGGTGCTCATCACCCGACCACGAACACCCGAGCCAGAAAGGGACGCACGATGACCACCACCGACGACCAGACCATCGGGACCGCGGATGACGTGTTGGTCAGCTTGTTCAGCGACCCAGCCGTTCGTGCTGATCCGTACCCCGCCTACGGCCAGCTGCGCGAGACGGCGCCGGTGCACCACAGTGCTGTCCTGCCGTTGTGGGTCGCGACCCGATACGACGACTGTGGCACGGTGCTGCGCGATCCCAGGTTCGGGAAGAGCGAGGAGGTGCAGCGCATCTTTGGGTCGTCTGCGCAGAGCGCTGATCGGGAGGTGCCGATCATCTCGCGGTACTCGATGTTGCGGATGAACCCGCCGGATCACACCCGGATGCGAAGCCTTGTCGCCCGCGAGTTCACGCCGCGGCGGGTCGAGGAGTTGCGTCCGGCGGTCGCGGCGATGGTCGATGAGGTCCTCGATGAGCTCGCCGACGCGGGTGGCGGCGACGTCATGGACGTGCTTGCGTTTCCGTTGCCGGTGCGGGTGATCGGCGAGCTCCTCGGTGTTCCGATCGAGGACCGTGAGCAGTTCCGCTGGATCGTGCGCGACGCGGCCGGCGCGCTCGAGCCGATGGCGAGCGCTGAGACGATCGCCGCCGCTGAGACTGCGAGCAACACGATGAACGACTACTTCCGGTCGCTCATCGCCGAGCGGCGGAATCGACCGTCGGATGATCTGATCGGTGGGTTGATCGGGGTCCGTGACGGCAGCGACCGGCTGTCCGAGGACGAGTTGGTGGCCACGATCGTGTTGTTGTTCGCGGCCGGGTTCGAGACCACGACCAACCTGATCGGCAACGGCCTGATCAGCCTGCTGCGCAACCGGGATCAGATGCAGATGCTGCGTGCCGACCCGTCCCTCGGCCACGGGGCGG
>JADLEF010000450.1 GCA_020846295.1 Acidimicrobiales bacterium | reverse complement strand
GCCCGTACTACGAGGTCCCTTTGCTCGACACCGAGTACAACCGCGACCGCATCCTCCCGATGCTCCAGGGCCGCACGCTCGACGGCCGCACCCTTGGATCGTTGCTCGGCGCGTCGTACCGGTTCCGAGTGACCAAGGAAGAGTGGGTCGAGCCCAAGAAGGCGACCGACTACAACGCAGAGAAGTTGCCAGAGCGCACCATCCGCGAGGTGACTCTCTACGAGTTCGGCCCGGTCGTGTTCCCCGCTGACCCGGGTGCTACTGCCGGCGCCCGGTCGATCTGTCTGACCGACGAGTACCTCCGCAAGCAGGCCGAGCGCACTGGGCAATCTGCTCGCGCCGCCCGCCAATTCGCTCCGATCGCACCTGCAGCCGCCCCTTCTGGCACTGCGGACGAACCCACCATCGAGCCGCCCGCCCCGGCACTCGCTGGCCTGTCATCCGTTCAGCTGCGCGCCATGCGCGCACGTCTCGCCCGAAAGGCGTAACCCCTGATGAAGTATCTCGAACTGCTGCGCGCCCAGCTCGCAGCCTTGCTCACGCGCCACGCTGCGTACCTCGACGAACTCGACGCACTTGCGACCGACGTCGAGTCGCGTGGCACCGCCACCACCACCGAAGAGACCGAGCTCGCTCGCTCGCTCGAGGCCGACGCTGCGTCGGTGAACACCGAGGCCGAAGCGCTCCGCTCCCGCATCGAAGAGATGGAGACGATCGTGGCCGCACGCGCCAACGCTCCTCGCCCGGTCGTCCCCGGCGCCACCCCCGGCACCGGCTCCGACGTGTTCGACGTGAACCTGCGCTCGATCCGCATCGGTGACGAAGCGGGCGACATCGACTCCCGTGCCCGCCGGGCGCTGGAGCACATGCGTCTCAACGACGACCAGAAGGCCCACGTCGAGCGGCGTCTCAACGACGACAGCATCAACGCTCGTGGCACCCTCGGGCGCCACCTGCTGGCCACCGGCTCCGACCAGTACCGGGCGGCGTTCATCGCTGCGCTCGGCACCATGACCGGTGGCTACATCGAGCGGGCGCACGCCGATGCCCTCCGCACCGCACAGGACGAGTACCGCGCCCTGTCGATCGGCACCGACGGCACGGGCGGCTACCTCATGCCGTTCACGCTCGACCCCACGCTCATCGACATCAACGCCGGTGTTGCCAACCCGATCCGTCGGGTGGCCCGCGTCCGGACCACGATGACCGACAACTGGCAGGGCGTCACCGACGCCGGTGTCACGGCCTCGTGGGATGCCGAGTTCAGCGAGGTGAGCGACGACACGCCGACGCTCGCCCAGGTCGCGGCGACGATCAAGCACCCGCGCGTGTTCGTCCCGTTCTCGCTCGAGCACGAGGACGACATCCCGCAGGTTCTCGCCGGCATGTCCGCGGCGATGGGCCGCTCCAAGGATCGGCTCGAGTCGGCGGCGTTCGCCACCGGTGCTGCCGGTTCGGCCACCGTGCCCCCCGGGATCATCACCCTGCTCGTCGCTGCGTCCAAGACCGTCGCCTCGGCCACCACCGACACGTTCGCCGTGGCCGACCTGTACAACCTGCAGGGCGATCTCCCGGACCGGTACGACGACACGGCCACCTGGCTGCTGCACAAGAAGATCGTGAACCTCATCCGTCAGTTCGGCACGGCCGACAGCCACGCGCTGTTGACCCGCCTGGCCGATGGCTCGAACGGGCTCGATCTCCTTGGCGCCCCGATCGAGCATTGGTCGTCGCTCGACGGTGTCATCAACGCCACGGCCGACAACTACATCGGCGTCTACGGCGACATCGGTGAGGCCTTCTCGATCATCGACCGGCTCGGCATGACCGTCGAGCTGATCCCGCACCTGTTCCACACGGCCAACAACCTGCCGAGTGGACAGCGTGGGATCTTCGGCCGCTGGCGCGTGGGCTCCGTGCTCACCAACGCCGACGCCGCGCGTGTCCTGAACGTCACCTGATCCACCCGCCAGAGAGGGAGCGTCCCGTTGTGGACGCTCCCTCATCGCGCCCAAGGAGGGCACCATGAAACGAGCCATCACCACGTTCCACGGCGCTGGCGGCGTGACTGTCTCCGAGGGCCTGTTGCTCCCGGACGATCACGAGATCGTCACCGCCCATGCGGATCTGTTCGAGGACGCGAGCGAAGCGGTGGAACGCCTGATGCGCGCCGCTGCCCCGGTCACGTTCGGCGCCACGTCGAACCCGATCGAGGTCCGAGCCGAAGCGGAGCCCGTAGCGCCCGCCGAGGAACCGGAGCCCGCTCCGGAGAAGCCCAAGTCCAAGAAGTCCTGACCACGGAAGGGGTGTCCTATGCGTCTCAGCTCTGACCAGCGCTCACTCGCGGGCGCCCCTGCCGTGCTCTCGTGGCAACCGCTCGACGGTGACGGTCTGCCCCGCTCCATCTCTGGCGCTGTCACGCTCACCGTCTCATCGTCGTCCGGTACGGCGCTCGTTTCCGACGTTGCCGCTACTGGCACCGGCGTCACGGCGCGCACGTACACGCTGGCCGCTACGCACACGGCCCAGGTCGACCGCCTGACGGCT
>JADLEF010000449.1 GCA_020846295.1 Acidimicrobiales bacterium | reverse complement strand
TGCGGATGTTGCCCGGGGCGTACATCGCGCCGTTCGAGTACGAGTCTTCTCCGATGAGCTTGCCGTCCGGACCGAACGGCCACAGGAGCAACAGACGCATGCGCAGCACGTAGACCGCGTCAGGATCGTCGATGTCCGCGCCCCGGGCCACGAGCACCCCGCCGGGAAAGACCTGATCGAACCAGCCCTCGGTGACGATGATCGGTTCTTCGTCGTCGACCACGATGCGCTCGATGCGGTAGTCGCACACGTGGCGGTTCTCGGCATACAGGTTCTCGTAGTGCGACGTCACCTGGCCGAGCCCTTTCGGCCCCGCGCCGAAGCCGGCCCCGTCGATCCAGAACCGGTAGTCCGGGTCGTCGCTCAGCGTGCTGAGCAGCAACGGGAAGTCCTTTGTGCACTCGGCGTAGAGGTGATCACGCAACACCTCGAGCAGCGCGCGCTTGCGCGGATCGCCGGTGCGGGCGAGGCGGGCTTCGACCGCCCGATATCCCGACGTCGGGTCGATCGATGTGGCCGGCGAAACGTCGGCCGCGGTGGTGCTCACTGGGCCACCATTCCGTTGTCAGCGTTCTGCGATGGAGCGTTGATGCACCCGAGGTGCCGCCAGGTCACTGCCCTGCTCGCTTGACGCGGTTGATGTCCAGCATGAGATCTGCAGGGCCTGGTGGTTGCCCGGGATGCGCAGACCGTCGATAGGGCTGAGCGCCAACGCCAGGTATGGCTGCGAGCGCCGATCAGTGAGCGAACCGGCAGGCGTGTCCCGGCACCAACGGCACAAAACTTGGGTGCCTCCCCACTGGAGCTAGCAGCGAGGAGGCTGACGTGAAGTCTGCCAGCAACATCAACGGACTGCCCGAGGTCCCACCCAACGACGTCACCGCCGGGGTCGACTGGGCCCGTGACGATCACGCGTTGGCCGTCGTGGACGGCCGCGGCCGCGAGATCCACCGGTGCACCGTCGACCACACCGCCGCCGGACTGCGACAGCTGATCGGTGTGCTCGCCCGCCACGGTGTCGGCGAGATCGCGATCGAGCGGCCCGACGGCCCCCTCGTCGATGCTCTCTTGGACGCCGGCCTGGTCGTGGTCGTGGTCTCTCCGAACCAGGTCAAGCACCTGCGCGGCCGCTACGGCTCGGCGGGCAACAAAGACGACCGGTTCGACGCCTACGTGCTGGCCGACACGTTGCGCACCGACCGGGCTCGGCTGCGTCCGCTGATCCCCGACACCGACGCCACCGTCGCCTTGCGACGCGCCTGCCGGGCCCGTAAAGACCTTGTCCGCCATCGCGTCGCCGCCGCGAACCAGCTGCGTGCGCACCTGCGCAACGTGCTGCCCGGCGCGGTCGGCCTGTTCTCCGAGATCGACTCGCCGATCAACTTGGCGTTCCTGGCTCGGTTCGACACCCAAGACAAGACCGACTGGTTGACCCCCAAGCGACTCGGTGACTGGCTGGCCAAGCAGGGCTACTCCGGCAAGGTCGACCCCGCCGTGCTGCACCAGCGCCTTCTCGACGCGCCCCGCGGAGCGACCGGCGTCCACGCCACCCAACAGGCCCACATCACCGCCGGCTACGTCGCCTTGCTGAGCACCCTCGTCACCCAGATCAAGGCTCTCGAAACCGAGATCAAACAGCAGCTCGCCGCCCACGCCGACAGCCGCATCTTCACCAGCCTGCCCCGCTCGGGCCGCGTCCGAGCCGCCCGTCTGCTGGCCGAGATCGGCGACTGCCGCGCTCGCTTCCCGACCCCCGAATCGCTGACCTGCCTGGCCGGCGCAGCGCCGTCGACCCGCCAGTCCGGCAAGTCCCGAGTCGTCGGATTCCGCTGGTCCTGCGACAAACAACTCCGCGATGCCGTCTGCGACTTCGCCGCCGACACCCGCCTCGTCAACCCCTGGGCCGCCGACCTCTACGACCGAGCACGCGCCCGCGGCCACGACCACCCCCACGCCGTGCGCATCCTCGCCCGAGCATGGCTCCACATCATCTGGCACTGCTGGCAAGACGGCGTCGCCTACAACCCCGCCAACCACCGCGCCCTCCAACGCTTCCTCGCCACCTGAAACCAAACGGCTTGACATAGGGCTTCTCATGCGGCGTCCTGGACAGCTGCGAGCGCAGCGGCGATCGCCACGGCAGCCGACTCGATCTCGTCGGCCGCCTTGCGGTGCACGCGGGTCGAGCGACCGTGTGGATCGTCGACCTCGTCGGGCCGACTGTCGCCGAGCAGCGCGTGTGGCGCACGCGCGGCATCGACCGCGCGCACGAAGGCCCGCAGGTCGCCCTGGAGGAGCGGCACCGACGCCGCGTCGTTCGTCACGAACGCCGAGGCGGCCGCAGCGAAGCCCTTGAACGTGTGCACCGCGCTGGCCGGTGCGTGGTCGATCAGGAGGTCTCGGGCGTGGCGCCGCTCCATCGTGAGCACGAGGTCGATCCCGTCGAGCACATCGACGGCGACGATGCGGCTCCGATGCGATTCGACATCAAGGCCGCGCTCTCGCATCACCTTGCGGGCGGTGTCGGACGCCGTACGACCGTCGAACATGAACCCGGCGCTCGCCACGTCAACCGGCACCGACCGTGCCGCGCACGCGGCGGCAAGGCAGGCCGCGCCCATAGGCGAGCGGCAGATGTTGGCCGTGCAGACGACGAGGACGCGCAGCGGACTCGGGGGGACCGGCGACACGCCGAGGAGGGTACCGGG
>JADLEF010000448.1 GCA_020846295.1 Acidimicrobiales bacterium | reverse complement strand
GTGCTGGGTCGGGAACAGCCCGTCGGTGGGGGCGTACTCGGAGAGCACCAGGCGGGCCAGCGTCGCCTTGTGGACCTCGGTCGGCCCGTCGGCCAGGCCCATGTGGAAGCTCTCGATGACCATCCCGGCGAAGGGCATCTCGTTGGACACCCCCAGCGAACCGTGGATCTGCAAGGCCCGGGCGGCCACGTCGTGGAAGACGCGCGGCATCATCGCCTTCACCGCGGCGATGTCCTTGCGAACCCGCTTGTAGTCCTTGTACTTGTCGATCTTCCAGGCCGTCTGCAGCACCAGCAGGCGGAAGCACTCGATGTCGATCCAGGACTGCGCCACCATGTCCTGCACCATCTGCTTACGGCCCAGCATCTCGCCCTGGGTGTGGCGGCTCACGGCGCGCTCGCACAGCATGTCGAACGCCTTGCGCACCTGGCCTACGGTGCGCATCGCGTGGTGGATGCGCCCGCCGCCGAGGCGGGTCTGGGCCACGAGGAAGGCACCACCGCGCTCGCCGAGCATGTTCGCCCTCGGCACCCGGACGTCGCGGTACTCGAGGTAGGCGTGGCTGCCCTCCCGCTCGGCCTGGTAGCCCAGGGCGACGTCGCGCTTGTTGATGATGCCCGGTGTGTCGGCGGGCACGAGGAACATCGACATGCGCTGGTACGGCGGGTTGTCCGGATCGGTGACCGCCATGGTGATGAAGAAGTCGGCGTAGCGGGCGTTGGAGGAGAACCACTTCTCCCCGTTGATCACCCACTCGTCGCCGTCCTGTTCGGCCCGGCAGGTGAACACCTTCGGATCCGCTCCGCCCTGCGGCTCGGTCATCGAGAAGCACGACACGATCTCGTTGCGCAGCAGCGGCTCCAGGAACCGCGCCTTCTGCTCCGGCGTGCCGTAGTGGGCGAGGATCTCGCTGTTGCCCGAATCCGGAGCCTGACAGCCGAACACCGTCGGCGCGCACTTGGCGGTGCCGAGGATCTCGTTGAGCAGCCCCAGCTTCACCTGCCCGTAGCCCGGCCCGCCGAGCTCGGGGCCGAGGTGGCAGGCCCACAGGCCCCGCTCCCGCACCTGGGCCTGCAGCGGCGGGATGACCGCCTGGCGGATCGGGTCGCGCACGTCGTAGGGCGACTCGACGATGTGGTCCAACGGCGCGACCTCTGCCTCGACGAAGTCGCGCACCCAGTCCAGCTCCGCCTGAAAGGAGGGGTCGGTCTCGAAATCCCAGCTCACGTCGTGCTCCCGTCGTCGGTGCTGAACCTGATCAGCCTGTCAGGTGCCGCACCGGGGAGAAAAGCGGTCGCCGGTCAAGGCCCGCCCCCGAACGTGCCGACAACCCTCCGTGTCAGTCTCCGCGCCCCCGCGCCGGCCCGTCGGCGACCAGCTCGCCGCCGCGGCGGCGCGCCAGCCCGTCGTCGTGCTCGTGGCCCCTCGGGGTGAGGCGACCCTCGAGCTGCTGCGGACCCTCACCGTGGGCACCACGTGGCTCCCGCCCCGCTCGCTGGCCGAGGAGGCCGTCTACGTCCCCGCCCGGGCCGATCAGCACCGCTTCGCCCGCGAGCTGCCGTTGCGCAGCGTCCTCACCGATGCAGACCTGCTCCCGGGGCTGGCCGGCGTGCTCTGCGGGGCGGTCACCGCCTCCGGCTCGGCGTTGCCCGGTCAGCTGCTGCTCACCGTCGAGCGGCGTGACCACGTCCCGTCCACCGTGGCGCCGGAGGCCGTCGTCGTGCTGCGCCCGCTGACCCTGACCGAGCGGCTCGGGCGCGGCCAGCCGTGCTTCACCGCCCTCTTCGACGCCGAGCCCGCCGCCTGGGCGGCCACGCCGTTCACCGAGACCCAGTACTTCGCCGACCTCCTCGGGCATCGTCGGGGCGACGGCGGAGACGACCACCTCGACGCCCTCGAACTGGCCGTGCAGCGCGCCGTGCTGCGCCGCTCCGGGAGCTGGTTCGAGCGGGGCGCGCTGGCCGCTGCGGCCGACGCCCACCCCCAGGACTGTGGACGCGCCGTCGAACAACTCGAGCAACGGGGCCGCCTCCGGCGGCTGACCAACCGCCACGGGCCCGACGCGGCCCACCACGACGCAGCCCACCGCGATGGGGCGCAGCCGGACGGGGCCAACCGCGATCGGGCCTACCGCGACGGGACCCACCACGACGGCGGCGCGCTCGGGCGCCTCGTCGCCACCGACGTGCCCGCCGTCGCCCGCGCCTTCTCGCTCGGCGGCGCGGCCGTCGATCCCGACGCGGTGAGCGGCGAGACCCGCCTGGCGCTGGTGCGCACTGTGGCGCTGTCGGAACTGCTCACCCAGAACGAGTGGATCCGCCGGCCGTGCGACGTGTGGACGTGGCACGCCTCGCGGGGCAGCGAACAGGTCGACCTGTTGTTGACCCGCCCCGACGGACGGACCCTGGCGGTGACCATCGCGGCCACCGCCCGCCTCGACGACGAGCAGGCCCAGGCGGCGATCGCATCCCTGCAGGCCCTGCGGCGCCGCCAGCCCGGCCTCGACCTCCGTCTCATCGTGCTCTACCTCGGCCCCGTCGTCCTGCCGCTGGGACGGGAGCTGTACGCGGTACCCCTGTCGATGCTGTGGTCCGCCATGCCCGCCGCCTCCGGCCTCGGCTACGGCGGCTTCGAGGACGAGCTGGCCGACGCCTTCGCCCACCTGTCGGTGCTGCGCGGTGCCAGCGGCCTCGACGCCGATGAGCTCACCCGCCAACGGGAGCAGGCCAGGTTCTTCCTCGCCGACCAGCTCGTCCCCATGATCGAGCTGACCGTGGCCCGGCTCGCCGCCTACGGCCTCGACATCGGCTTCGACGGGCGACGCGACCTCGACGCGGCCGATCTCGCCGTCGCCGGCGCGGCGGCCGCCGCGCTGCCTCCCACCGCCACCGACGTGCTCGCCGCGGCCCGCATCCGGGTCGGTGCGCAGGCCGGCAGCGCCGGCGGGTGGGACGCCGTGCTGGTGGCGGTCGGTTCCCGTGGCGGCGCCCGTTGGTGGGTGGGTCAGGTCCTCGACCCCGCGCCGACGCCGGACGCGCTGACGCAGGACACTGCGTCCGGCGCGGTCCGCACGGTGATCGGTCGGGCCGGGCCGCTGGCCGGCCTCGACGCGGCGGACGCCGACCGGCTCCTCGCCACGCTGGTGGCCGGCCTGGTCGACGCCGCCGGCCGCTCCGCCGGCACCTGAGCCGCCATCGGACAAGGGCGACCCCGCCTGGAGACTTGGTGCCGTCGTGGTCCGCCGACCAGGATTCCGCCATGGGACCAACCCCCACGCACCTCCCGCAGGCGCGGCCGCTGCCGAGCTCGCTCGACACCCGCTCCGAGCAGTTCCGCCGCAACCGGGCAGACATGGAAGACCTGCTCGCCGTGCTCGCCGACCTGCACCGCCAGGCCGCCGCGGGCGGCGGGCCCAAGTCGCACGAGCGGCTCGCCGCCCGGGGCAAGATGCCGGTGCGCGAGCGCATCTCGATGGCGCTCGACCGCGACTCGCCGTTCCTCGAGATCAGCCCCCTCGCCGCGTGGGGGTCGGACTACACGGTGGGCAGCGGCATGGTGCTCGGCATCGGCGTCATCGCCGGCACCGAGTGCGTGATGCTGGCCAACGACCCCTCCGTGCTCGGCGGGGCGATGACCAGCTTCGCGGTCAAGAAGCTGATGCGAGCCCTCGAGATCGCCCGCCACAACCGGATGCCCTACATCCAGTTCGTGGAATCGGCCGGTGCCGACCTGCGGGGAGACCCCGATCCAGAACGCTCCATGCGCACCAACACCACCCACTTCGGTGAGTCGGGGCGGATGTTCTACGAGATCACCGAGCTCTCCAAGCTGCGCATCCCCACCATGTCGGTGGTGTTCGGCAGCTCCACCGCCGGCGGCGCCTACCAGCCCGGCATGTCGGACTACAACATCATGATCCGCGATCAGTCCAAGGTGTTCCTCGGCGGCCCGCCGCTGGTCAAGATGGCCACCGGGGAGGAGTCCGATGACGAGACCCTCGGCGGAGCCGTGATGCACACCGAGATCAGCGGCCTGGGGGACTACCTGGCCAACGACGAGGCCGACGCCATCCGCCTGTGCCGCGAGGTCATCTCCCACCTGAACTGGCGAAAACTCGGGCCCGGGCCCACCCTGCCGGTGGAGGAACCTGTCCACGACGGCGAGGACCTCCTCGGCATGGTGTCCAAGGACCTGCGCCAGCCCCTCGACATCCGCGAGGTCATCGCCCGCATCACCGACGGCAGCCGCTTCGAGGAGTTCAAGGCCCGCTACGGCACCACGCTGGTGTGCGGCTGGGCGTCCATCCACGGCTACCCCGTCGGGATCCTGGGCAACAACGGCGCCATCTTCTCCGAATCGGCCGAGAAGGCCACCCAGTTCATCCAGTTGTGCAACCAGATCGACGTGCCGCTGGTATTCCTCCAGAACATCACCGGCTACATGGTGGGCAAGGACTTCGAGCACTCCGGGATCGTCAAGAACGGCTCGTTGATGATCAACGCCATGTCCAACTCCACCGTGCCGCACATCACGGTGATCATCGGATCCTCCTACGGCGCCGGCAACTACGGCATGAGCGGCCGCGGCTTCAACACCCGCTTCACCTACCTGTGGCCGACCGCCAAGATCGCGGTCATGGGCCCCAAGCAGATGGCGGGGGTGATGAGCATCGTGGAGCGCAACAAGGCGGCCCGCCAGGGCGTCGAGTTCGACGAGGAGGCCGATGCCAAACGGGCCGCGTTCGTCGAGGAGTGGGCGGAGAAGCAGTCGCTGGCGCTGTACGCCACCTCGCGGGTCAGCGACGACGGCATCATCGACCCGCGCGACACCCGCACCGTGATCGGCATGTCGCTGTCCTACTGCCACAACAACGTGGTGCAAGGTGCACCGAACTACGGGGTGTTCCGGCCGTGACGCAGGACCGCACGATGACGCAGGACCGCACGATGACGCAGGACCGCACGATGACGCAGGACCGCACGATGACGCAGGACCGCACGATCCGCACGCTGCTCGTCGCCAACCGCGGCGAGATCGCCCGGCGGATCATCCGCACCGCCCACGAGATGGGCATCGCCACCGTCGCCGTCTACGCCGACGGCGATGCCACCGCCCCGTTCGTGGCCGAGGCCGGCCAGGCCTTCGGTCTGGGCGGCCGATCGTCGGCGGAGACCTACCTCGACGCGGGCAAGGTGCTCGACGTGGCCCGCCGCAGCGGCGCCGACGCGGTGCACCCCGGCTACGGGTTCCTCTCCGAGAACGCAGCCTTCGCCCGTGCCGTGCTCGACGCCGGCCTGGTGTGGGTCGGCCCGTCACCCGAGGCCATCTCCGCCATGGGCGACAAGCTCGAGGCCAAGCGCCTCGCCATCGCGGCCGGGGTGCCCACCCTGCCCATGGCCGTCGACGCCGCCGATGCCGCGGCCACCGTCGGCTTCCCGCTGCTCGTCAAGGCATCCGCAGGCGGGGGCGGCAAGGGCATGCGGGTGGTGGAGTCCGCCGAGCAGCTGGCCGACGCCGTCGCCTCCGCCCAGCGCGAGGCCCAGGCCTCCTTCGGCGATCCGACCGTGTTCTTCGAGCGCTACGTGGCCCGGGCCCGCCACATCGAGGTCCAGGTCCTCGGCGACACCCACGGCAACGTGGTGTACCTCGGCGAGCGCGAGTGCTCCGTGCAGCGCCGCCACCAGAAGGTGGTGGAGGAGGCGCCGTCGCCCGCCCTCGACGACGCCGCCCGAACGCAGATCGGCATCGCCGCCGTGGCCGCGGCGCGAGCCGTCGGCTACCACTCGGCCGGCACGGTCGAGTTCCTCTACGACGACGAGCGGGCCGAGTTCTCCTTCCTCGAGATGAACACCCGTCTGCAGGTCGAGCACCCCGTCACCGAGGAGATCTTCGGGATCGACCTCGTGCGCGAGCAGCTGCGCGTCGCCGAGGGAGCCGAGCTCGGCTACCGGCAGGCGGACCTGCAGCCGTCCGGGCACGCCATCGAGGTGCGCCTCTACGCGGAGGACCCGGCCAACGACTTCCTGCCCGCGGCCGGCCCGGTGCTGGCCTGGGAGCCCGCGACATCCCCCGCGGTACGGTACGACAGCGGCATCGAGACCGGCTCGGTGATCGGCGTCGAGTTCGACCCGATGCTGGCCAAGGTCATCGCTCACGCACCCACGCGGCGGGAGGCGGCGCTGAAGCTGGCCCTCGCCCTCGAGCGCACCCGCCTCGCCGGCCTGATCACCAACCGCGACTTCCTGGTGGCGACCCTGCGCCACGACGCCTTCCTCGCCGGGGACACCACGACGGACTTCATCGCCCGCCACGCGCCCACCCCGCAGCGGGTGCCGACCGACCACGAGCGCTTCTGTGCCGCGGTGGCGGTGGCCCTGTGGCAGCAGGCGGCCAACCGGGCGGCAGCGCCGGTGCTGGGCACCATCCCCACCGGCTGGCGCAACTCGGCCATGCCACCCCAGCGCGTCGAGCTGGCCGACGGCGAACGGTTGGAGTACGCGTCGCACCGCGATGGCTGCTTCGAGGTCGCGCTGGGCGAGCAGCGCGGCCGGGCCCGGCTGGTGGCGGTGGACGGCCCACGCCTGGAGCTGATCCTCGACGGTCGGCGGGTTCCGGCCGCGGTGACCCCGGTCGACGGCGGGTGGTCCGTCGACCTACCGGGCGGTACGGTGCTGCTGCGCGCCGGGGATCGCTTCCCGAGGCCGGAGCTGAGCGGCCCCGCCGGCGGGCTGGTGGCGCCGATG
>JADLEF010000447.1 GCA_020846295.1 Acidimicrobiales bacterium | reverse complement strand
GCGATCACGACCCGGTACCGCGGCGTTGCGTCGAGCATGACGGCTCCCGTTCCCCCCTCCCGATCGTCGGCCGCTGCGGCCGGTCACAGGCGACCGGACGCGAACGCTCAAGTCTGCCCCGAGGTGCGGGCCGTTGCGCCAGTGTCCGGTGGCCGATTGTGTCAGAAACACGCAACTGCGTCGATCAAGGTTGATCAACGGGCGCCGACGAGCACGCCGGCGCCGCCCTGCAGGTCGGCCGCTCGACGCGTTCCCGGTCAGTTGGCGCCTGCGGCCACGCCGGCACCCAGCGGCACCCGGGCCCGCACGACGGTGCCGCCCGCCTCGCTCACGCGCTCGATGCTGCAGTCACCGCCCAGCACCGTGATGCGGTCCCGCATGCTCACCAGCCCGAGGTGCGCGGCCTTGCGCCAGGCCTGCGCCTCAGCGGCGACGCCGACACCCCCGTCGATGACCCTCACCTCGACCGCGTCGTCGGCCTCGTCGAGGCGGACCGTGGTGTGGCACACGCCGGCGTGCTTGCGAACGTTGGTCAACGCCTCCACCACCAGCCGGTAGAGCGCCGCCTTCACCGGCCCGGCGAGCGCGGCGCTGAGGTTGTCCTCCAGCGCGACATCGAGCCCGGCGAGCATCGGCGACTCGGCGATCGCGTCGCGGATCGCCTCGGCCAAGGACAGCTCGTCGAGCGCCGGGGGGTACAGGCGCATCATCGTGCTGCGCAGCTCGTCGATGGTGTCGATCACACCCGTCTCCGCCTGGCGGAGACGCCCCTGGTGGGGCGGCTCACCGCGTTCGAGCTGACGGCGGACCGACGCGAGCCACATGGCGGCGACGGCGAGGCTCTGCACCGGCCCGTCGTGCAGGTCCTCGGCGACGCGGCGGCGCTCCTCCTCGGCCACGGTGACCATCCGCTCCTCGAGCCGCCGGCGGTCCGCCTCGGCCTGCACCCGGGCGGTCTGATCGACCAGGCACACCACCCGGGCCGGCCGACCACCGAACCGCTCGGCGGTGTGCCCGGTGCTGCTGGCGACGAACGTGGAGCCGTCCTTGCGGACCATGCGCTGCAGTTCGACGCGCCGGATGCCCCTCGGCGGCGCCTCCCTCCCCGCCCGAAGCCGGAGCCGCTGGCGCTGCTCCTCGTCGCCGAGCAGGTCGAGGGCGCTGCGACCGACCAGCTCGCGCTCGCTCCCGTAGCGGAACTCGTGCACCATCGCGGCGTTGACGGCGAGCACCGCAAAGGTCTCGACGTCGTAGACCACCATCGGCTGCGGGTGGGTGCGGAACAGCTGCTCGAACTGCTCGGACAGGGTCCGGTGCCGGTCCGCCGCCTGCTCGGCGGCATCGTGCATCCGGGCCCGGCGGATCGCCTCGGCGCAGAGCGTGCCGATCGTTTCGAGCAGGCGGCGCTCGGCGTCGCGCCACGACCGTTCCCGCACGAACCCGACGATCAGCACGCCGACGACCTCGCCGTCGAAGCGCAGCGGGAGCGCACAGCCGGCCCGCCACGGCCCCCGCTCCCGGACCGCCCCGTCGAGGTCGGCGTCGAGGTCGGCGTCGATCGAGCGGAGGTCGTTGTACCAACGGGCCTCGCCGGCTTGGTAGACGCGCCGGGCGATGCCGGAGTAGGCGGCGTAGCGGCCGGCTGCGTCCTCGATCCGCACCTCGCCCCGCTGGACCACGGTGTTCTCGCCGTGCTCGTCGACACCGACCGCGGCGACGGTCTGCGGCTGGAGCGCGTCCTCGATGGCCTGGGTGGCGGCGTCGAGCACGTCGTGGACCCGCACGGCACGCGAGAACGCCCCGGTCACGCGGCGCACCGCCCCGGCCCGGCGGGCCGCCTCGGTGAGGGCGCCGATGGCGTCCGCCTTGGCCACCTCGAGCCGGCACCGTTCCACCGCCAGCGCGGCCTGCTGGGCGAAGGTGAGCAGCGCGTCGCGGGTCGGTGCGTCGTAGCGCTGGGGTTCGGCCGAGGCGAGGGCCAGGTACCCCACGCTGCCGTTGGGCGTCCCCATGGGCATGTACGCACAGGACGACACACCGTCCGGTACGGCGCCGGCGGGCAGCCCGGCACGGTCCTCGGATCGTTCCAGGAAGACGGGTCGCCCCGAACGCACCACCTGGGCGCCGAGGGTCGCGCCGTCGCAGCGCAACGGCCAGGGCCGCGGTTGCAGCTCGTCGGCGATGGCGGCGACGACGACGAGCAGTTCGCCACGCACCAGCCGCACCGAGCCGAGCCGCACGCCGGTTGCATCGACGCACGCGGCGAGGAAGGCATCGCACACCGCCCGTTCCGTCGGTGCGGCGGCGATGGCCGTCGCGCCGCGCAGGAGGGCGGAGATCAGGTGCTCACGGCGCTGCAGGTCGTCGACGTCGTGGACGTTGACCACCACGGCACGCACGGAGGGGTTGTCGGAGTGGTCGGTGACCACGCCGCGCATCCAACGCTCACCCCCGCCGGGAACGCGCAGCCGAGCGTTGATCGTGCACTGGCGCTGCCCTCCCGACGAGATGCTCTGCAGCGTTCGCCGCGCCGGCTCGACATCGTCGGGGTTGAGCAGCTCGAACGGATCGCGGCCCAGCAGATCGGCCGCCTCGCGGCCCACCATGGCCGCCACCGACGAGCTGGCGAAGGCGATGCGGCTGCGCTGCACCAGCAGCGTGCCGTGCCCGAAGTCCTCCGTCATCGCCTCGATCCGGAGCCGGACCCGGGCCAGGTCGCGTTCGTGGCGCACGAGCGCCGCATCGCGGCGGCGGAGCAGCCGCCACAGCGCCATCGAGGTCACCGCCACGAAGGCCAACCCCTCGACCAGCAGGACCGGGCCGTCGATGCCCGGCAGCACGCTGTGGCTGACCAGCACCCACGGCACCGCCAGGGCGACGTACCCGAGTACCACGAACCCGGGGGTCCTCCGGCCCGAACCCGTCGGTCGCAGTGCGCCGAGCACCCCGGCGCTGTCGCGTCGGACCGGACGGTCACCGGGGGCGGTGCCGTTGTCGTTGCGGGCGGCCGCGGCCAGGCGCACCATGCGTCAGACTCTACCGGTGACCACGCGCCGCGTTGGAGCGACTGCATCGCCATGATGCAGGTGCGTTAGGGTGCAGCACCGTGGAGCACCGCGGACCGAGGGCGCGACGCCTGCTGCTCGTCGACGACCACGATCGCGCCCGGCAGGGTCTGCGCGAGCTGCTGGAGGACGTGGATCCGACCCTGCAGGTCGGGACGGCGGCCACCGCGGCCGAGGCGGTGCGGCGGGTCGGCGCCCGGCGGCCGGACCTGGTGCTGCTGGACTACCGGATGCCGGGGACCTCCGCCGCCGAGACCATCGCGGCGCTGCACGGCATGGCGTCGGACCTGCCGGTCATCGTGCTGACGGGCGATCCGACCGCCGAGGTCGAGCGCGAGGTGCTGGCCGCCGGTGCGGCCGCCTGCCTGGGCAAGGCGGGCAACGTCTTCGAGCTCATCGAGCTCATCGACCGTTGCACCCGCCGCACGTCCTGATCGGCCCGACGAGCGACACCATCACGCTGGTCCCTTTGCGCCCTTTGGACCCTTCGGGATGGCGACGTTCGGCCGCAGCCGTTCCCCCACCGTCCGTCATACATTGGACACAGGTGGGAAGGAGGCGGTCATGAAGTACGGAAGAACCGCAGCAGCGGCATTCGCCCTCTTGGTGGGGGCAGCGGTGCCGGCCGGAGCGGATGGTACGGAAACACTGGGTCCGCCCAGCATCGCCATCGCCAAAGGAACCGGCATCACGGTGGCCGGAACGGGGCTGTTCAACCAGCCGGGCACCTTCACGGTGGACGTGCCGGCCGATGCGACCGTCGAGCAGGTCCTGCTCTACGTCGAGGCCGGCCATCGCGTCGGCGATGCATCGGGCGAGCTGCCCGATGCGACCGTCACCGTCAACGGCATCGCACTGACCGGCGCGCTCATCGGCGGGCCGACCGGCTTCTACGGCGACGTGCAGACGGCGACGATGCGCCACGACATCACCGCACTCGGTCTGGTGACCCCGGGCCGTTCGACGCTGACCGTCGACGGGCTGGACGACGACGAGATCCGCGACGGCGCCGGCGTGGTCGTCATCTATCGCCAGGCCGACAAGGCGGCGCACATCGGTGTCGCCGACGGCAACGACATCGCGTTCGTCAACTTCGACGCACCCCTCGACACCACGGTGCCCCAGACGTTCCGGTTCACCGCCGCGACGAAGTAGCGCACGGCGACGCTCGGCCTGATGGTCAACAGCGTGCACGACCCGGTGCCGCAGGCGACGCCGACGCACCGGCCGAGCGCCCTGCTCATCACCACCGGCGGCGTGACCACCCGGTTCAACGATCCGTTCCTCGACGACGAAGGCCGCGAGTTCGACTCGAAGCTGGTCGAGGTGACCATCCCCGCCGGCGCCGACAGCCTGACCATGCAGATGGTGTCGGAGTACGACGACACCGGCGATCTGCCCGCCTCGTTGGTGTGGATGGCCGCGGCGTTGGCCGTGCCGGAGGACGCCGCGGCGCTGCCGGCCCAGGCGTCGACGACCACCGTGGCGCCGACCACGACGGCGGCTCCGGTCACGACGCTGGCACCGGCGGTGCTGCCGGCATCGGCCCAGCTGCCCTTCACCGGCGCCGACCCGCTGATGACCGTACTGATCGGTACGCTGGCGCTGACCGGTGGTGTGGTGCTGGTGCTCGGCGCCCGGCGACGCCTGGCGCACGTCACCTTCGGCAACCGCCCGACCCGGTAGCCCGACCGTTCGACCGCTGGGGCCCCGACCGACCAGGTCGGGGCCTTCGGCGCGCAGCCGGGCCGAGCCGGGCCGAGCCGGGCCCGCAAACAAAATATGCTCGTCGTCGTGACCTACGTGATCTACGGCGCCGGCGCCATCGGCGCCACCATCGGGGGGCAGCTGGCCGAGGCCGGCCTGCCCGTCTCGCTCATCGCCCGCGGCGAGCACGCCCGGGCGATGGCCGCGTCCGGGCTGGAGCTTCGCACCCCCGCCGGCGTGGCCGTCCACCGCGTGTCCGTGTTCGAACACCCCGGCGAGGCCGGTCTGCAACCACAGGACGTCGTCCTGCTGTGCATGAAGAGCCAGGACAGCGCCGGTGCGCTGGACGCCCTGGCCGCCACCGGGTTCGCCGGGTCGGTGGTGTGCGCCCAGAACGGTGTGGACAACGAGCGTCAGGCGCTGCGCCGCTTCGACGCGGTGTACGGCATGTGCGTGCAGCTGCCGGGCACGTTCCTCGAACCGGGAAAGGTGGCCTGCCACGGCTCGCCGTCGCTCGGCTGCCTGGATGTCGGCCGCTACCCGAACGGCACCGACGCCACCGGCGACGCGCTGGCCGCCGCGCTCCGAGCCGCCGGGTTCCAGTCCGAGTCGATCCCCGACATCATGGCGTCGAAGTACGCCAAGTTGCTCGGCAACCTCGGCAACGCGCTCGACGCCGCCGTCGGGCGAGGCGCCATGGGCAGCGAGCTCGCCAAGGCGGCCCGCCGGGAGGGCAAGGCCTGCTACCAGGCCGCCGGCATCGAGTGCCGGGACCAGGCGAGCTACGCCCAGCGGGTGGCCGACGTGGGGATCGTCGCGCTCGAGGGCGTCGACCAGCGGGGCAGCTCGTCGTGGCAGAGCCTGGTGAAGGGCTCCGGGACCGTCGAGGCCGACTTCCTCAACGGCGAGATCGTGTTGTTGGGCCGGCTGCACGGCGTGCCGACACCGGTCAACGCCGTGCTGCAGCGCGTGGTGAACGAGCTGGCCCGCGCCCATCGCCCACCCCACAGCTACCGGCTGGAGGACATCGAGGAGCTCGTCAGCGCGGAGCGGACGCGGACCGGATCGCCCGCCACACCGTCTCGGCGGTGAACGGCATGTCGACGTGGCGCACGCCGAGGTGGGCCAGCGCGTCGACGACCGCGTTCTGCACCGCCGGCGTCGCCCCCACCGTGCCGGACTCGCCGATGCCCTTGGCGCCGAGCTCGTTGCGCGGCGTGGGGGTCTCCATCTCGATGCGCTCGAACATCGGCAGCTCGGTGGCGGAGATCACCGCGAAATCGGCGAAGTTGCCGGTGAGCGGGTTCCCGTCGGCGTCGTAGACCACGCCCTCGATGAGGGCCTGCGCCGCGCCCTGGGCCAGGCCGCCGTGGACCTGCCCGTCGGCGAGCAGCGGGTTGAGGATGGTGCCGGCGTCATCCACCGCCACCAGGCGCTCCAACCGGACCCTGCCGGTCTCGATGTCGATGGAGACCACCGCCACGTGGGCACCGAACGGGAACGTCGGGGCCTCCGCCTGGAAGTCGGTCTCGGCGTGCAGCAGCCGCCGATCGTTGCCGCCACCGGCCTCGGCGGCCCGGCGCTCGGCCAAGGTGGTGGCGATGCGGGCCCAGTCGACCGAGATGGCCGGCGTGCCCGCCACGTGGAACCGGCCCGATGCGGTGTCCAGTACGACGTCGTCGGGGTTGGCCTCCAACAGCTCGGCGGCCACCCGCTTGGCCTCCTCGACGAGCAGGCCCGCGGCCTGCCACATGGCCACACCGTTGGACTGCACCGAGCGGCTCCCGCCGGTGACGCCGCCGCGGGGCACGATGTCGGTGTCGCCGTGGAACAGCTCGATGCGCTCCATCGGCACCCCGGTGCGATCGGAGATCAGCATCGCCCAGCTGGTGTGGTGACCCTGGCCGTAGGGCGAGGAACCGGTCAGTGCGTAGAGGCTGCCGTCGGGTCGCAGCTCGACCGAGCCGTAGTCGGGGCGCAGGATGCCGGCGGTGCGCTCCACGTACACGGCCAGGCCGATGCCGAGCAGCTCGGTGGCGCCCGCCGCCCGGCGGCGGGCCTGCTCGGCGCGCAGCTCGGCGTACCCGGCGGCCTCGAGGGCGAGCTCGAGCGCCCGCTCGTACTCGCCGCAGTCGTAGGACATACCGCCGAGTGTGGTGAAGGGGAACCGGTCGGGGTCGATGAAGTTGCGGCGCCGCACCTCGGCAGGGTCCATGTCGATGGCCGCGGCGAAGGCGTCCACCGCCCGTTCGATGGCGGCCGCGGCCTCGGGCCGTCCGGCGCCGCGGTAGGCACCGGTGGGCGTGGTGTTGGTGACCACCGAGTCCGAGCGGAACCCGGCCGTCGGGATGTCGTAGCAGCCGGTCAACATGGCCTTGGTGTTCGAAGGCAGGCCGGTGGCGCCGGCCGGATACGCCCCGGAATCCTGGATGATGTACGCCTCATAGGCGTGGATGCGGCCATCCCGGCCACCGCCGATCTTCAGGTACTGCACCTGCCCGCGCCCGTGGTGCAGCCCGTTCATGTCGTTGCTGCGGGTCGGGATCCACATCACCGGCCGTCCCACCTGCTGGGCGATGAACGGCAGCAGCAACTCCTCCGGGTGCGGGGTGCCCTTCGCCCCGAAGCTGCCGCCCACGTCCTTGGCGATGACCCGGATCCGGTCCGGCTCCACGCCGTAGGTGCGCGCCAGGCCGGCCCGCACCGGATGGGCACCCTGGCCGGCGTTGTAGTGCACGATCCGGCCGTCGACCCACTCCGAGGCGGCGACACGCGGCTCCATGGGGGCGGGGGCGAGGCGGTTGTTGACCACCCGCACCTCGGTGATCACCTCGCAACCGTCCCAATCCGGCGTCAGCGCGGGGGCGTCGAGGTGCAACGCCACGTTGGACGCCGCCCCCTCGTGGAGCCTGACCTCGCTGCGCAGCGACTGCTCGGGATCGACCAGCACCGGCAGCGGCTCGAAGTCGATGTCGACGAGCTCCAGGGCATCGGCGGCCTGGTACGCCGTCTCGGCCACGATCGCCACGATGGCCTCGCCGACGAAGCGGACGGTGTCGGTCGGCAGCAGCGGCCGAACCATCGCCTTGTCCACGTCGGGGCTGGGCACGGCGAACGGGGCGAGGTGCGAGGTGTCCTGTCCGGTGAACACGGCGACGACGCCCGGCGCCCGCCGCGCCTCGCTCGTGTCGATGCTGCGGATGCGGGCATGGGCGTAGGGCGACACGACATAGGCGACCTGCAGGCACCCGGGCAGGCGACGGTCACCGACGAACGTGCCGCCGGTGGTGATGAGGGCGTGGTCCTCCCGACGGAGGACTGGGGTACCACGAACGACCATCCGGTCGTCCTAGCACAGCGGCGCGCGGCCCAGCGCCCGGCGGGTGGCGTCGACGACGTGGTCGGGCCGGTGCTCGATGTCCTCGAAGGTGAAGGTGAGCAGGCGGTGGCCGGCCGCCACCAACCGGGCGTAGCGCCGGTGGTCGGGGTGGAAGCGCTCGAGGTGCCACCGCTCGCCCACTGCCTCGATGACCACCGACCCGAGCGCGAAGTCCACGATGCCGATGCGCCCGCCGCCGTCACGCAGCTCCACCTGACGGTGGAACGCCGGCAGGGCGGCCGCACGCAGCACCTGGTGGCAACGCGTCTCCAGGTAGCTACCGGTCGGCGGCTCGTCGGGTCGTCGGCCCAGGACCTCGCGGAGCACCCCGCGGCCCGGCCGGCGGCCGTCGGTGGCCGCCACCGCCTCGGCCAACCGCTCGATCGTGGTCAGCCCCGCTCTCAGTGCCGCCTCGACGGCCAGCTCCACCAGCAGCTCGGCATCCAGCGGGGCATCCGCCGCGGTACCGCCGGGCCGGGGAGTGAGGTCCTCGCCCAGGCCGAGCAGCGTGTCCTCGACGGAGGCCACCACGAGCCGGCCGACGGTGTTGGGCGGCTGCAGCGCCCGGCGCCGCCGCACCGCGTGCGACGTGGACGAGGTCGTGCGGGCGGCCTGCAGGACGATGGGTTGCGGCGGGTCGAACCCGTCGAGCCGGTAGACGGCCGCCGCCGCAGACCCGGTGATCGTCGCCTGCGGGTGCAGCAGGGCGGCGGCGTGCAGGTCCTACTGCCAGCCCTCGACCCCCGCCAGGCGCGGGCCGTCGAGGTAGACGCCGCGACCCAGCCGCGTCAGGCGGCCGGAGCGGCACGCGGCGCGGATCGCCCGCTCGTCCAGGCCGGCCTCGGCCAGTTCGGCGACCGTCACCACCACCCAAGTCAATGACATGCACTGAAAAGTACCGAAAGCTCGCCACTGTGTGCGGATCCGGATGGCCATGTGTGCGGAAACCTGCGATCGGGCCCGAAGCCCAGCGGGAGAGGTGCTGGTCAGCGCCCTGTCGAGGCCCGGTCTTCTCGGCCGAACGAAGGTTTCCGCACACAACCACCGAGGCCGGCCCCCGGCAGGCACCGGGCGCGGCGCGACGACCTCAGATGATGAGCGGCACGTCGGCGCTCGGGGGCAGGCCCGAATCCGCGTTGCGACCGTCGGCCGACAGCGCCCTCCAATCCGCACCCTCGGGCAGCACCAACGTCGCGGCACGCACCCGGTCGAGCTCGACATCGTCGACGTTGGCCGGCACCTCGCCGGTCTCGGAGAAGCGCTTCACCGCGTTGAGCAGCTGGCGACGCACCGCGATCACCATGGCGTCGCTCGATCCGAGGTGCTCCTGGGTACGGTCGTAGAGCGGCTCGTCGTTCGGGCCGCACATCAACTCGGTCATGGCCCGATCCTGCAGGTTCAACACGAAGGGGATGCCGTTGAACATCGACTCCCTCTCGACCTCGAGGTTGCGGTGATAGTCGTTGCGCTTGTTCGCCGCCGTGTTGAAGTAGCTGCGCGGATCGTTGGTGCGCGGCAGGTAGCCGCCCACCGGCGCGAACGCATCGGCCATGGCCAGCGCCTCGTCCTCGGGGAACACCTTGTTCGGGAACGCCGAGTGCGAGATCAACATGGCGTAGTGATCGTCCAGCGGCACGAACGAACGCAGGTTCACCATGTCACCCACCGAGATCATGGTGTGGAACGGGAAGATGAACTGGTTGATGCGATGCCAGTCGGTGCCGTCGCCCAACCGGCGGGCTGCGCTGTAGTAGGCGCCGTAGTCGGTGCGCACCACATCGAGCCGAGGCGGATCAGGGTCGGGGTTGTAGAAGCCGGGGATCCCGACCGGCGGAGGCGGGGCGTCCTTCGAGAGACGCTTGTGGATCCAGTCGAGGTGGACCGAATCGAGGTCACCCTCCATGTTCTGGACCCAGTTGGCCTCCTCCATCATGATCGCAGGCCTGGCGCAATGCTCCGGCGGCAACGTCGTCAGCTCGAAGCGGGGGAACGGCGGCGGCGTCTCGCGGGGGCCGAGGTACACCCACACCATGTGGTTCACGTCCCGGCACGGGAACGCCCGGATCCTGATCTTCTCCTTGAACCGTGACGTGCGCGGCTCCGTCGGCAGATCGACGCACGTGCCGGCGGTGTCGAACTTCCAGCCGTGGTACGCGCACCGCAGGCCACACTCCTCGTTGCGCCCGAAGTACATGGAGGCGCCACGGTGCGGGCACGCCTCCACGACGCAACCCATCTCACCGTTGGAATCCCGGAACATCACCAGGTTCTCACCCAACAGCCGCATCCGTTTGGGCGGGCTGTCCGGGCCGGGGAACTCGGCCGAAGGCAGCGCCGGCACCCAGTACTGGCGAAGCAGGTCGCCCATCGGCGTGCCCGGGCCAACCCGGCAGAGCAGCTCGTTGTCCTCGTGCGACAGCATCGTTCTCCCCTCGATTCAGGCCTTCCGGAACCGCGAGGTATCCGGCCCCAGCGACATCTTGTCAGCCCAATCCGCGTGGATGCGCAGGGCGCGCTCGAACAGCAGCGCCTCGGACTCCGGGCGGGACGGGTCCGGCAGACAGCAGTCCACCGGACAGACCGCCGCGCACTGCTCCTCGTTGTGGAACCCCACACACTCGGTGCACAGGCTGGGGTCGATGTGGAAGATCTCGTCGCCCTCCGAGATCGCCCTGTTCGGACACTCAGGCAGACACGCCCCGCACCCGATGCACTCGTCTGTGATGTAGGTAGCCATGTTTGTTGGCGCCTCCGGCGCTCCCGGGTCGAGGCCCCAACCCCACCGGCGGCGGGGCTTGGCGTCAGGTGGGCAGGGGGGTCGACTGCCAGGCGGCGAAACGCCAGCGACCACCGTCGTTCACCCACACATCGGTGAAACGGCCCTTGACCGTGCGATCGGCACCGCCCACCGACACGTCGAGCTCCATCGAGCCGGTCAGGATCGCCGAGTCCCCGAACACCCGCACCGTGTCGATGGACGGTCGGGCCGCCTTGTAGCGGAGCTTGCCCGAAGCGAGCAGCCCGCACAGTGACTCCTTCGTGTCGACCACGGCGTTGGAGTGGGTGTACTGCAAGTCGTCGCACAGCAACTCGTCCAGCGCAGCCAGGTCGGCGGCGATCATGGCGGCATAGCGGCGATCTTCCATCGCTCTGATCTCAGCGGTCACGTCGGTCATGGACCATGGTTTAGCGTGCGCAGCGGCGGCGCGGCGGCCGGACGAGGAGGCACGATGCAACCCAGCGACGGGATCCGTTGCATGTTGATGCGGGGCGGCACCTCCAAAGGCGCCTACTTCCTCGACGAGGACCTCCCCGCCGATCCCGCCGAACGGGACGACATCCTCCTGCGCATCATGGGCAGCCCCGATCCCCGCCAGATCGACGGCATCGGCGGCGCCCACCCCCTCACCTCCAAGATCGCCCTCGTGCGCCGCTCGGACCGCCACGACGCCGACGTCGAGTACCTGTTCCTGCAGGCCGGGGTGGCGGAGGCGTTCATCACCGACAAACAGAACTGCGGCAACCTGCTCGCCGGCGTCGGACCCTTCGCGCTCGAGCGCGGCCTGGTCCCCATCGGCGGCGAGCGCAGCGAGGTGCGCATCCTCCAACGCAACGACGGTTCGCTCGCCACCGCGGTGGTGGACACCCGCGACGGCCGCGTCCGCTACGACGGTGACGCCGCCATCTCGGGCGTGCCCGGCACCGCCGCCGCGATCCCGCTCTACTTCGACGGCACCGCCGGCTCCAGCTGCGGCGCCCTGTTCCCAACCGGCAACGCGGTGGACATCGTCGACGGGCTGCACGTCACCTGCGTCGACAACGGCATGCCCACCATCGTGTTCGTCGCCGCCGAGCTCGGCGTGCGGGGCGACGAGACCCCGGCGCAGCTCGAGGCCGACGACGAGCTGCGCCGCCGCATCGAGGCGGTGCGCCTGCGGCTCGGCCCGGCCATGGGCCTCGGCGATGTCGCCGCGCTCACCGTCCCCAAGCTCACCCTGCTCAGTACCGCCCGGTACGGCGGCACGGCCGGCACCCGCACCTTCATCCCCCACCGCTGCCACGACGCCATCGGGGTGCTCGGCGCGGTGTCCGTCGCCACCGCCTGCCTCACCCCCGGAACCCCCGCCCACGAGCTGAGCGGCGGACCCGACCCGGCCCGCCCGATCGTGCTGGAGCACCCCACCGGCACGTTCGACGCGGTGGTGGAACTGGCGGTGCCGCCGGCCGGTGGGCTGCCCAACTCCAGACGGGCCGGCGTGTTGCGCACCGCCCGCAAGCTGTTCGACGGCACCGTGTTCCCGCGCTGAACGGCGGGAACACGGTGCCGGCGATCAGTCCCAGCTCTTGAGGACGGGCAGGATCTCCTTGGCGAAGAGCTCCATCGAGGCCTTCGCCTCCTCGAAGGGGATGCCGCCGAAGCGGAAGCAGGTGCACTGCTCGAAATCGCCGAGCACGGCCTTGCGCTCCTCGAGGCGGGTCAGGATCTGATCGGGGGTGCCGTAGGCGTTGGCGGCGAGGAACCCCTTGATGTAGCCCTCCATGCCGATCTTCTGCAGGACCTGGGCCTGCTTGCCGTACCCCTTGTAGCCCTCGATCTCGCTGAAGTGGTCGTTCATCAGCTCGTAGTGCTCGAGCAGCGTGTAGAGGTAGCCGGCCAGCCACTGCTCGGCCTTCTCCTTGGCGTACGACGCGTCGGGGTGCACGAACGTGAAGTCGGCGGTCATCACCGGCGGCGCGTCGAAGCCGTGCTGCTCGCGGAACATCTCCTGGTGGCGCTGCACCGACGGCATGCGCTTCTCCCAGTTCGTCTCGGAGAACATGATCATGCGACCGCCGATCCGGGCGCAGGCGTCGACCGAATCGGCCGAGTTGGCCACCGCGTAGATGCGTCCCTTGAAGGACTTCTCGGGCCGGGGCCGCAGCTCGGTCACGGGCTGCGGGTAATAGGGGCCGTCGCCCTTGATGACGCCGTTCTCGATGGCCTCGACGATCATCATCGACGCCTCGTCGAAGCGGCCGCGGGCCTCGTCCATCCCGATGCCGCGGAAGTGGGCATACTCCCGGCGCGACAGCCCCCGGCCGAAGCCGACCCGCGCCCGGCCGTTGGACAGCTGGTCGAGCATGAGGATCTTCTCGGCCACCCGCAGCGGCTCGTTCCACGGCAGGATGATGGCCGCCGTACCGAGTCCGATGGTGGAGGTGCAGCCGGCGAGGTAGGACAGCAGCTGCAGGTTGTCGGGGCAGAACGAGTAGTCGTAGAAGTGGTGCTCGACCGGCCAGATGGCGTCGAAACCGAGGTCTTCGGCCATCTTGGCCAGCGCCACCTCCTCGCGGTAGGTCTGCCCGTCGGTCATGGTGTCGTCCCACCCGCCCGAGCTGAAGATCATCTGCAGTCCGACATCCATCGCATCCCCCTTCGCGCGTCCCACCCCGTGTGGGACGCGGCGCCGTGTCCAGCACTTGTAGCAGACGAACGGTGATCAGCGGTCAATCTCCACCACCGGCGACGGTAGGGTCCCCGACGACACCCGCCGCTGCAACGCAAGGAGCACGATGGCCACCCGACGCACGTCGCCTGCCGCTCACCGATCCACCGTCCGGGCCCGGCCCCTGGTCCGCCGCGGCCGCCCGCGCCGTGGCGCGCTGGCGGCCCTCGGCGCCATGGCGCTGGCGGGGGTCCTCGTCGGCACGGCGGGCGCCGAGGACAGCCCCGGTGACGACGGGACCCGGCCGGCGGAGACGGTGAACGTGCAGATCCTCTCGTTCAACGACTTCCACGGTCACCTCGAGCCGCCGGGCGGCGCCGACGGCACCCTCTCCGCCGTGCTCGACCCGCTGGCCACCCCCGTCGGAGGGGCCGAGTACCTCGCGTCCACCCTGGCGCAGCTGCGCGAGGGCCATCCTGCGTCGCTCACCGTCGCCGCCGGCGATCTGATCGGCGGATCGCCGTTCCTGTCCGGGCTGTTCCACGACGAGCCGAGCGTGGAGTCGCTCGAGGCGATGCAGCTCGACGTGTCCGGCGTGGGCAACCACGAGTTCGACGAGGGGCTCACCGAGCTGCTGCGCATGCAACAGGGCGGCTGCCACCCCTTCGACGGCTGCTACTTCCCTGGTGACCCCTACGACGGCGCCGACTTCCCCTGGCTCGCCGCCAACGTGCGCTACGCCCGTTCGGCCAAGACCATACTCCCCGGTACCTCGGTGAGGACCGTCGACGGCGTGAAGGTGGGCTTCATCGGCATGACGCTCGAGGGCACACCCGAGCTCGTCGCCCAATCCGGCATCCAGGGCCTGCGCTTCGAGGACGAGGTGGAGACCGCCAACCGGGCCGCCGCCCTGCTGCGCTCACAAGGGGTGGTGTCGATCGTCGTGCTCCTGCACGAGGGAGGCCTCCAGACCGGCACCTACGACCGGTGCGCCGGCATCAGCGGTCCGGTGGTGGACATCGCGGAGCACCTCGATCCCGAGATCGACCTCGTCGTCACCGGTCACACCCACCAGCCGTACGTGTGCACCATCGCCGATCCGAACGGCAACCCCCGTCTGGTGACCTCGGCGTCCTCCTACGGTCGGGTCGTCACCGAGACCACGCTGCCCGTCGACGCCCGCACCGGCCAGGTGCGTCGCAGCGCGGTGACCGCCACCAACCACCTCGTCACCCGCACGGTGGCCAAGGACCCGACCCAGACCGCCATCATCGCCAAGTGGTCCGCCCTGGCCGCACCCCGCGGCAACCAGGTGGTCGGCTCGGTCACCGCCGACATCACCCGCTCCCCCAACCGCGACAGCGAATCGTCGCTGGCCAACCTGATCGCCGACGCGCAGCTCGCCGCCACCGCGGCGCCCGGCGACGGCGGGGCCCGCATCGCGTTGATGAACCCGGGCGGGGTGCGCGCCGATCTGACGGTGGACCAGATCTCCGGCGGCGAGCAGCCCGGGCAGATCACCTTCGGCGAGGCGTTCGCGGTGCAGCCGTTCGGCAACCTGCTCGTCACCATGGACCTCACCGGCGCCCAGTTGCACGACGTGCTCGAGCAGCAGGCCGTCGCCACCCGGTCCCGGCCGGTGCTCGTGCTCGGCGTGTCGAAGGGCTTCACGTTCAGCTACGCGGCCTCCGCGCCGTTCGGCGAGCGGATCGATCCGGCCTCGATGCAGCTCGACGGCGCACCGATCGACCCGGCCGGCACCTACCGGGTCACGGTGAACAACTTCCTCGCCGACGGCGGGGACGCGTTCACCGTGTTCACCGAGGGCACCAACCGGTTGGGCGGCGGCGACGACCTCGTCGCGTTCACCGACTACCTCGAGGCCAACTCGCCGGTGCAGCCCGCACCGACCGATCGGATCGTCGAGCTGCCCTGAGGGCCCCGGCCGCCGGTGCGGGCCGAGTCGGTGGACGGCGTGGCCCGCAGCGGTTACAACGGGCCCGGTGAAACTGCTCGCCCGCACGCTCGACGTCTCCGACGATGACGAGCTCCAACAGCTGTTCCGGGAGCGGGGCTGGACCGACGGGCTGCCCGTGGTGGCCCCCACCCCGGCCCGCGTCGAGGCCATGCTCAGCCACTCGGCGTTCGCACCCGACCAGGTGATCGGCGTGGAGAGCGTGAAGCAGCGGGCGCTCACCGCCGAGAAGGTCGCCGTGAACGCGGTGCTCGCCGGCTGCCTCCCGCCCGACTTCCCGGTGGTGGCGGCCGCGGTGGAGGCGATGTGCCGTCCCGAGTTCCTGGTCCACGGCGCCACCGCGTCGACGGGTGGGTGCGCGGTGCTGCTCGTCGTCAACGGGCCCATCCGCCGGCAGCTCGGCATGTCGAGCGCGCACTCCGTGCTCGCCGGCGCCGACCGCGCCTCGATCTGCATCGGCCGGGCGGTTCGCCTGGTGCTGCGCAACCTGCTCGAGGTGCGCCCCGGCGAACTGGACCGTTCCACGCTCGGCCACCCGGGGAAGATCTCGTGGTGCGTCGCCGAGGACGAGGAGGGCGCCGGGCCGTGGCGCTCGCTCGCCGCCGAGCGCGGCATCCCTGCCGATGTGTCCTCGGTGACCGCCTTCGCCGCGTCGGGCCCACGCCAGATCATGAACGAGTGGACGACCGATCCGGCCGAGGTGGCCACCACGATCGTGGCCGAGATCAAGGCGACCATGCTCCACTACTCGATCTGGCCCGGGAACTACGCGGTGGTGGTCCCGCCACAGCTGCGCACCGTGTTCCACGATGCCGGCTGGTCCAAGGCCGATCTGCGCGCCTTCGTGCACGAACACGCCGTGGTGCGCCGCACCGACTGGGAGGCGGTCGGCAAGGCGGCCGTCGTCACCGACCGCAACCGGCACTACGAGTACCGGGCCCTGCCCACCCCCGAGCACCTGCTCGTCATCGCCGCCGGTGGCGAGGCGGGCGGCTTCGCCTCGGTCATCCCGCCGTGGCTGGGCCCCAAATCCGCCGCCAGCACCGCCGCCATCGGCGTCTGCATCGACTGTTAGGAACCGCACCCATGGGCTTCACCGTGCTCGACCCGAGCTTCGAGGAGGATGCCGCCGGCTTCACGCTGCCGCAACGGCCGTCGTCGCTGGCCGGCGCCACCGTCGGCATCATCTCCAACGGCAAGCAGAACACCCGCCCCTACTTCGACCACCTCGAGCGGCTGCTGCGCGACGAGTGGGGCGTGGCCGAGGTGGTTCGCCGCACCAAGAGCAACTACTCCGCCCCGGCCGAGGCCGAGCTCATCGACGAGGCGGCCGGCTGGGCGGCGATGTTCGCCGGTGTCGGCGATTGAGGCAGCTGCTCGTCGTGCAGTCTGCACGACGCCGTGAGCGGCGAGCGGGTGGGCACCCCCGCGGTCGGCGTGATGACCTCCACCTTCGTGGACGGCGCCGAGCTGATGGCCCAGGCGTTGGGGGCGGCGGGCTACCCGTTCGCGGTGATCAGCCACCCCATGTCGAGCGTGAGCGACGAGGAGCTCGAGGCCAAGGCCCGGGCGCCGTTGGAGCAGGCCGCCCGCCTGCTGCTGGCCCCGTGATGCGTCACGCCGCTGCGCCGGCGGTGCTGGTCGCCGCGTTGGTGCTCGCGGCGTGCAGCAACGCAGGCGACGTGGTCGGCCCCCAGGGCTCCCTGCCGTCGGCCACGACCGGTTCGATCCCGGAACCGAGCGCCACATCGGGCGGGGCGACCACCGGACCCGGCCCCTCGACCCCGTCGAGCGGCTCGGCGTCGACCCCACCCACGGTCGCGCCGACGACACCACCGACGGGCGGGCCGCCGACGTCGAGCACCGAGCCGGCCGGGCTGCCCGCCTTCACCGCGGCGGGCGAGACGGTCAACCTCGGCTTCCCGGGCACCAACGCGCTGGCGACGCTGCGGGCGGTGCGCATCGGCCGCCAGCCCGGCTTCGATCGAGTCGTCTTCGAGTTCGGGCCCGACGACGAGCTACCGGGTGTGCTCGTGCGCCCGCAGGCCCTCCCCGTGACCCAGGATCCATCGGATCTGCCGGTGGCGGTCGGCGGGGACCGGGCGCTCGTCGTGCGCATGCAGGCGGCGAGCCGAGCCCGCGTGACGCCCAGCGGTGAGCTCGAGCTGGTCTACGACGGGCCGCTGACGGTGTCGGGCGGCTCGACCGCGGTGGTCGATGCGTCCTGGGCCGGCGATTTCGAGGCGCTGCTGTCGTGGGCGGTGGGCATCGACGGCGCCCACGCCTACCGGGTGTTCACCCTCACCGGGCCGCCCCGCGTCGTGCTCGACGTGGCCACCGCGGCGGGCTGATCGGTGCCCGGACGCGCCGGACCCCCGAGCCCGGAGGGGTTGGGATCGGGGGTCCGACTTACTGACACTGTAGCGGGGCGATCACCCCGAATACGAGCACCGAAGGGAAGGGTTGGGTCAGCGTCCGGGACCGGCAGGGGCGGCGGACGAGGCACGGAGCCGGTGCCGCGCGACGACGACCCGGAGCCACGGGATCGCACCGGCTGGCAAGGGCTCGATGAGTGGCGCGGCGACGTCGGACGGCGATGGGCGGCCGCTTCAGGGACCGCGGACGCACAGTTCGGCTGGCTCAGCGAGGCCACCTATCGGCGGCTCGGCCCGCTCGGGGGCACCCGGGTGCTCGACGTGGGCTGCGGCAACGGCGGCACGACCCGGGCACTGGCCCGGTTGAGCGGACGGGCCGGATCGGTGACCGGCATCGATGCCAACGCCGAGGTGCTCGCCATCGCGGGCGGGAGCGCCGAGGCGACGTCCTCCAACGGCGCGACGATCACGTGGCTGCACGGCGACGCCCAGACCCAGCCGTGGCCGGCGCGGCACTTCGACGTCGTGTTCTCCCGGTTGGGCACGATGTTCTTCGAGGATGCGGGGGCGGCGTTCGCCAACCTGCACCGGGCCACCCGTCCCGGAGGCCGGCTGGCGTTCACCTGTTGGCCGGCGCGCGAGCACTGCCCGGTGCTGCTGGTGCCGCTGCGGGCGCTGGCCGGGGTGGTGCCGTTGCCGCCGTCGGCACCGGCGGGATCGCCCAACCCGTTCTCCCTCGGCGACGAGGCCGACACGATGGCGCGGCTCGCCGCAGCCGGCTGGCGCGACGTCGAGGTGGAGCACCTGCACGCCACCCTCGCGCTTCCCGATGCGCTCGACGATGCCGTGGCCCACTGGCTCGCCACCATCCCGGTCACCCTGGCCGTGCCCCACGCCGAGGGCAGCCGGCGCACCGCCATGGCCGCCGCGCTGGCTGCGGTGGTGCCCGCCGATCGCCGCATCGACCAACGGGCCCTGCTGTTCACCGCTCGGGCCTGACCCGGGCCTGACCCGGCCCACCCCGGACGCGACCACCGGGCGAGTCCGGCGGGCGTCAGGACCCGTCGGTCACCAGGGTGCCGTCCCACACCGCCTTGGCGCCCTCGTGGCCGGTGCGAGCCATCCACACCGTGCCGAGCGCCCCGAACAGCACCGCCAGCGCAGCGCAGGCGTGGCCCGCCATCGCCAGCGCGCCACCCGAGCCGGCCGGTCGGGCCGCGCCCGCGGCGTGGGGCGCCGGCGCCCCCGAGCCCTTGCCGCGGCGGACCATGGCGATGGCGACCATGGCGATGACGAACACGAAGAACAGCAGCACGAACAGCCGCGCCGTCTCGGCCAGCTCCGCGTGCTGCTCCACCGGCACCGGGATGCCCTGCTCGTCGAGCGCCTCCTCGAAGGCCTCGCCGGACTGCGTGGCGAGCACGGTCGCCACCAGCAGCACGAACGCCCCGGCCGAGGTGATGAACCCGAAGCGGGCGCGCCACTGGGGGCGCACCGCCAGCGCCAGCGCGGCGAGCGCGACCAAGGGCATCAGCACGACGGGCGCGTGCACGAACAGGGGGTGGGCGGGAAGATCGAAGAGGGATTCCATCGGGCTCGCACCGTACTCAGGCCGGGTTCGCTGCGGAGGCGGCGAACCGGGCAATCGGGTAAGACAACCGCAAGAACCATGGTTGTGACCGCAACTATAGGTTTGGCTCTGCCATCATGGTCGGCTCCTGGCCCACGGCCACCCTTGCTGGACCGGTTCCGGCCCGACAAACCCCATGGAGCGGACCATGAACAGAACGATGATCGCCTTCCTCGCCGCGACCGGGCTGCTGCTCGGCGCCTGCGGAGGGGACGACGGATCGAGCGACGACTCGACCGGCACCACCGCGGCGGCCGCCGCGGAGACGACCGACTCCTCGGCGGCGAGCGCCGCGGAGTCCTCCACCACCGAGTCCTCCACCACCGAGGCGGCCACCGCCTCCACGGCGGCGGCCACCACCGCCGCCTCGACCGGGGCGACCACGACCACCAGCGCGGCGACCGCCGCCGGACCCGTCGCGGTCACACTGAAGGAGTGGTCGCTCGAGGCGCCCGCCACGCTGCAGGCCGGCTCGGTGACCTTCGACGTGGCCAACGGCGGCGAGTTCCCCCACGAGTTCGCCGTGATGAAGGGCACCTACGAGACGCTGGCCAAGACCGACATCGGCGCCGTCATCGAGACCGAGTTGCCGGCCGGCACCGTCATCGACCGCACGGACCGCATCGAATCGGGGTCGAACGCCACGCTGACCGTGGACCTCGCCGCCGGCCAGTACGTCCTGCTGTGCAACATCGCGGTCGGGCCGAACAGCCACGCCGGCAAGGGCCAGGTGCTCAACATCACCGTGAGCTGATCGCCGCAGCCCCACCGGGCTCCGAACGGGCCGCACCATCCTGCTGGGTATGGTGGTGCGGTCCGTCTCGCGTTTTCCACCGTTCCCACCGTTCCCACCGTCCCCGCCGTTCCCGCCGTGCTCCGGCCGAGGCGGCGGACCGATCAGGCGAGGGTCAGGTCCGCCCGGTGATCGGGATGGGCGATGCTGCGCAGCGCCGCCGCCCGCGCTTCGCCGGCGAGGCCCCGCACGTCCACCCGCCCGAACTCGGTGACCACCACGTCGCACAGGTAGTTGGGCAGCGTCACCGGGTTCGGCGGCTCGATCCGCCGCACGATCCGGCTCACCGCGCCGAGCGCCGCCGTCGATCGCAGCGCCAGCACCGAACGGCCGCCGCTGGTCAGGCTGGCGCCGAAGCCGAAGTCGGGCGCGCCGCCCGGCCCGGAGATGATCTGCCCGCCGGCCACCTCCGAGTTGGCCGAACCGTCGAGCGCGATCTCCACCGTGGAGTTCAGCGCCACGAACCTGGGGAGCGCGGCGAGCTCCGCCGCGCCGTGGGTGAGGTTGGGCGGGCCCATCAACACCGCCGGGTTGCGGTGGATCCACTGCCGCATGCGTGGCGTGGAGACGACCTCGGCCGCCACCATGAGCCCCTCCACCGCGCCGGCCTCGTAGAGGTCGATGCAGGCATCGGACACCAGGCCCGAGTGCACCCGCAGGTTCCGTCGTGCCTGCAGCGTGGTGAGGATGGCGTCGGGGATCGACCCGATGCCGAACTGGATCGTCGAGCCGTCCTGCACCACCGAGGCGGCCGCGGCGGCGATGGTGCGGGTCAGCTCGTCGAGCTCGCCCTCCGCGGCCCGGCTGTCGGAGATCGGCTCATCCGCCTCGACGAGGAAGTCGATCTGGTCGAGGTCGAGCTCCCCGGCGCCGAACGTGTACGGGATCGTCGGGTTCACCTGGGCGATGACCAGCGGCGCGGTGCGAGCCGGCATCACGGTGCTACCGACGCTGACGCCGAGGCTGACCCGGCCGTCGACCGGGGCGCTGACCGCCACGATGGCGACGTCCACCGGCACCGGACCCCCCGGGACGTGCAACGACGTGTGATCGGAGTACTTGGAGGGCAGCACCTCCACGTGGCCGCTGCCCCACAGGTACTTGAACGCAGGCGACGCCTGGCTGGTGAGGAAGCGGAACGGCGCGCCGGCGTGCTGGAAGAGCGGCAACCGCTTCTGGAGCATCGGACTGACGATCTCGATGTCACTCCAGCGGCCACGGGCCTCGTCCAGCGCCGCGATCAGGTGCAGGGGCGTGGTGGCGGCACCGCCGATGAAGATGCGGCTGCGGTCGGCGATGGCGGCCACCGCCGTCTCCGCCGACACCCAGCGAGCCGGCCGACCCCCCGGTGAGGGTGGCAGGAACGGGGTGAGGTCGGGCCGGTTGGGATCGAACGCCATGGCTGCGGTCTAGCACCCGGGCCGAGAGCGGGGCGGCCGGAGCGCCGCCGCGGCCGCCGCGGCCCACTCGGCCGGTCGGATACGGTGCAGCCATGGCCGGTGCTACTGCGAACCCCGATGTCGATGCCCTCGTCGCCGAGGCGGGCGCCTGGTTGGACGAGCACTGGTCCCCGGAGCTGACCGTCGGCGACTGGTGGGACCGGTTGGGCAACTCGGGCTGGGGGTTCCCGGCCTGGCCGGAGCGCTGGTTCGGCAAGGGCCTGCGGGGCGATGCCGCCCGGCGGGTCATCAGCGAGCGCCTCCGCCGCGACGTGTTCGGCCCGCCGACGGGCATCTCCACCTTCCTCGCCGCCCCCACGATCCTCGCCTACGGCACCGACGAGCAGAAGCAGCGCTTCCTGCCGGGCATCGCCACCGGTCGGGATGTGTGGTGCCAGCTGTTCTCCGAGCCCGAGGCGGGCAGCGACATGGCGTCGTTGCAGACCCGGGCGGTGCGCGACGGCGACGAGTGGGTGGTCAACGGGCAGAAGGTGTGGAGCTCCGGCGCCCAGTTCGCCCGCTACGGCATCCTCATCGCCCGTACCGATCCGGATGTTCCCAAGCACAAGGGCATCACGTACTTCCTGATCGACATGCAGCAACCCGGCGTGGAGGTGCGCCCGCTGCGGGAGATGACGGGCGAGGCGGCCTTCAACGAGGTGTTCTTCACCGACGCCCGCATCCCCGACGCCGACCGCCTCGGCGCGCAGGGCGAGGGTTGGCGGGTGGCGATGACGACGCTGTCCAACGAGCGGGACCCGAACAACCCCGGCATGGGCCCCGGCGGGGGCAGCATGCTCGGCAAGCCCGATCTGACGCTGACCGTTGCCGAGTACCGGCGCCGGCAGTCCGAGGAGATCGACGCCTTCTCCTTCGCCATCGGCGGCGGGGCCGGCGCGCTGTTCGACGAGCTTGTGCAGCAGTTCGGCGTCGCCGGTGACCCGGTGTTCCGCCAGCGGCGGGCGAAGCTGCACAGCGACCGCCTCACCCAGCGCTGGACCGGGGCGCGGGGCAAGGCCAACGCCAAGGGCGGCCAGCCCGGCCCCGAGGTGTCCACCCTCAAGCTCGGCGGCTCCAACGTCGGGCGGGACCTGCGCAACCTCGGGCTCGAGGCGATGGGCCCCGCCGGCATGCTGGCCGACGGCGACGCCCCCGCCGGCGGCATCTTCCACCGCTACGCCCTGTTCGTGCCGGCCAGCTCGATCGCCGGCGGCTCCGACGAGGTGCAGCGCAACATCATCGGCGAACGGGCGCTGGGCCTACCCAAGGAGCCCGACGAGTCGCGCGACCTGCCGTTCAGCCAGCTGCGCACCAGCCGCCGGCCGGGCGCGTGACCCAGACCGACCCGGGTCCGACCGCCGCCGAGGCCGGCCGCGACGCCGCCCCGGCCCGGCAGTCCGACCGGGACAAGTGGCGGGCCTTCACCGCCATCGCCATCTCGTTCGTCACGATGGTGTTCAGCATGTCGATGGTGTTCGTCGCGCTGTCGGCCATCGCCGACGACTTCGGCGTCACGCTGCGTTCGGTCAGTTGGGTGGTGATCATCCAGTCGCTCGTCATCAGCGGGCTGATGATGCCGATGGGTCGCATCGCCGACATGGTCGGCCGCCGCCGCATCCACCTGATCGGCCTCGTCCTGTTCGCCGGCGGCTCGCTCGGCGTCGCCCTCGCGCCCACCTTCGGGCTGATGCTCGCCGCCCGAGTGGTGATGTCGGTGGGCAACGCCATGGGCCAGGCGGTCGGCACCGCCATGCTGGTCGCCATCTTCCCGCCCGAGGAGCGGGGCAAGGCGCTGGGCAGCCAGACCTCCGTCGTCGCCATCGGCGCCGCCATGGGCCCCATCGGCGGCGGGTTCATCCTCCAGGTGCTGCCCTGGCGGGCGTTGTTCCTCCTGCTGTTGCCGCCCCTCGTGATCGCCTACGTCGCCGGGCACCGCTACCTCGACGAGGCGCAGGTGAGCGGCGCCGGCGTGGGCGTCGCCCGCGACGAGTCCCGCCCCCCGTTCGATTGGGGTGGCGCCGCGCTGTCCTTCGTGTTCATCGTGGCGATGGTGCTGACCGTCAGCAACCCCTTCGCCCTCGCCTGGACCTCGCCGCCGATGCTGGCCGGGGCGGCGGCGATGGTGGCCGCGCTGGTGGCCTTCGTGCTGTGGGAGCTGCGCCAACGCACACCGATGCTGCAGCTGCGCTTCTTCGCCCGGCCGGTGTTCTCCATGGCGGTCGCGTCGCGCACGCTGAGCTTCGTGGCGTACACCGCCATCACGTTCCTGATGCCGATCTTCCTCATCAGCGTGCGCGGCCTGCGCGAGGGCGCCACCGGCGCGGTGCTGTTCGGGGCGTCGGTGGGCATGGGCCTCGCCGCCAACCAGGCCGGCCGCCGAACCGACCGCCTGGGGGAACGGCCCATCTACCTCGCCGGGTTCGGCCTGCAGGTGCTGACGCTGGCCGGCATCACCGCCATCGGGCGGAGCACGCCGTTGTGGACGGTGATGGTGCTGCTGTTCCTCAACGGCATCGCCTTCGGGCTGTGGAACGTGCCCAACAGCAGCGCCATCCTCGCCGCGGTGCCCGTCGAGCACCTGGGGGTGGTCGGCGCCTTCCTGAACCTGACCCGCAACATCGGCAACGTGATCGGCCAGGCGGTCGCCTCCGCCATCGTGGTCGCCGTCCTCGCCGCCGAGGGGCTCGACATCCCCCTGTCCAAGATCGCCGACACCGACGGCGCAGCGGCCGCGTTCCTGCGCGGCTGCCGGTTCTCCTACGGCACGGTGACCGCGCTGTCCGCCGTGGCCCTGCTGCTCGGGCTGGCCACCCGGCCCCGACCGGAAGCGGGCCGGACGGGCTGAGCCGTGGCGGGCCTGCGGGCCTGTTCCGAGGTCGCGGACGGGCCCGAGTTGGTGTGTTCCCGACGCCTTTGCACCACCGCCAGGGGGGCGTCGGGGCCCAACGGGCGGATCCGCGCGATGGACCTCACGACGATGACCGGTTTCGTCGACGCTTCGGCGTGCTCGGTTCACGTTGCGTCGACAACTCGGCGCTGTGGTCGCGCGGATCAGCCCGTTGATGTCGCCGAACGTTCAATCTCCGACCTTTTCACAGCATTCATGCACCGGCCCCGGGCAAGGGCGACCGCTCCCGATACCACCCAGGCGGGCACGTCGGGCCGAACGGTGCCGCTGTTCGCGGTCAGGGGGCGGCGAGGAAGTCGAG
>JADLEF010000446.1 GCA_020846295.1 Acidimicrobiales bacterium | reverse complement strand
GGCGCGATGGCGACGTCGAGCTGTTCGTCGCCGTCCCCGCCCACCAGCCCGCGCTGCACCGACACGCCGCAGTCGTAGGCGACCACCGACCACTCGATCGCGACCGGTGCTGCGCTGCCGCCGACGGGGGTGGCCTGCTCGAAGCGCAACGTGGTGGCATCGCTCAGACGGCCGACCACCATCGAGGCGGCCGCGTCGCCGGCGGCGCTGCGCACCGAGAACAGCAGGAAGGCCGACGCCGGATCCACCGGCGCGATGGTCGCCGTCGAGCTTCCCGATGGCGAGCTGACCAGCGCGCCGTGCTGCACGCCACCGAGGCGCGCGTCGTAGCACTCGGCGGTGGTGAAGGTGTTGCCGCCCACGCTCTCCACCCCCTGGTAGAGCGCGAAGGCCACGCTGGTGCCGCACACCAGCGCGCCGACCACCGCGATGCGCACTGCGAACCGGGCCCGGTCGGCGACGCTCCGCCGGCCCGGCTCGGGCGGACCATCCGGTACGGCACGGTCGCGCTCGGCCGGTCCCGAACGCCAGATGCGCCGCAGGGCGGCGGTGACCGCCAGCGCCACCGCCAGCGAGACCACCGCCAACCCGGCGTAGGGCGTGAGCGGCGAGCGCACCGCGGCGCCGGCGCCGGGCAGCACCCAGCGAACGACCAGCTCGTCGTCGCCCAGGCGGTACGGCACCGCATCGCGCTCGGCGTTGGCGTCGCCGCGGGTGACGGCGAGGGTGGTGCCGTCGGGGCCGGGTTGCAGCTCCACCACCCGATGGGTGACCGTGGCGCGGCCGGCGCGCCGCATCACCACGATGTCACCGACCTCGATCGAGTCGGCCGGGCCGGCCACCGCCATCGCGCCCTGCGGGGCGGCGGCGCCCATGCTGCCGCTGGTGATGACCACCGGGCGGTACCCGAGGACCAGGCCCGCACCGATCACGATGACGGCCACGATGACGGCGAGGGCGGCGACGGCGACCGCCGCCTCGCCGGCCCGCCGGCGGCGGATCGGCCCTCCGCCGGGCGAACCGGTCGGGTGTCGCGGCGACGGCGCGCTCATCGCGCCCCTTCCCCGGCCGGCACGAGCGCCGCCTGCTCCGCGGCGATCACGAACACCTGCTCGAAGGCGCGGCCCTGCAGCACGTCGGTCGCGTCGATCGGCAACGTCGCCGCCACGCAGACGGCGGCGCGGCCGCCGACGGGCAGCTCCTGGTCGCCCGGGTCGGGTCCCGGCTCGGCGTCACCCAGCAGGGCGACGCGCCCCCCCGACCCGGCCAGGGCGATCGCCGGGCCCGCACCGCCGACCGCGCCCGCACCAGCCGCGCCCGCACCACCCGCCGCGGCAGCGCAGTCGGCCCGGTCCACGGCCGGCCACAGCTCCCAGCGGAGCGCGGCGGCGAGCGGATCGGCGTTGCGTTCCGCCTGCACGCTCCAGCGCAACGCCACCGACCCCGCGTTGCGGACCTCGATGGCCCCCACCTTGCGGTCGCCGGGCGCGAAGTTGGTGGCGATGATGGCCGCCGTCGCCCCGGTCGCCTCCGCGACCCCGGCCGGGCCCGTCTCGATGTCGACGGTGGCGCTCGACAGCCGGTTGATGCCGACGACCTTGGTGGCGGCGAACTCGGCACCGCTGCGCGAGCCGAGCCACACCAACACCAACGGTCCGCTGGAGGCGGCCACCGCGCACACCGCCAGCAGCACCACCAGGCCCCGCCGGCCGCCCGCGAAGCGGAGGAGCGCGCTCACGACGGCACCGCCTCCCACACCAGGTCCACCGCCGCGGCCTGGCCCATCGCCCGGCCGTCGTCCACCAGCTCGAAGCGGAAGCGGAACCCGAGCGCATCGCCGCTGTTGCGCGCCACCGCCACCGGCAGCGGGCCGGCCGCCACCAGGTCGGCCACCGTCCCGCTGAACACCGTACCGCGCGGTACGAACCGGGCGCAGTCGCCGAAGGCGGCGCCCCCGCCCAGCTCCACCACCACCTGCAGGTAGGGCGCCAGCGTGCCGCTGCTGGTGGCGGCGAGGCTGACATCGGCGGGCACCACGCTGCCGTCGTAGCGGACCGCGATGCAGCGCTCCACCGGCCGGCTCGGCGCCATGTCGGTCAGCTCGAGCAGCGACCGGCCGGCGTCGTCGTCGCTGAGGCTGACCGTTCCCGCCTCGACGGCGTTGCCGGTGACGGTGCCCTTCGGATCGAGCGCCTCGGCCGACTGGGTCACGACCAGGGTGGCGATCACCAGCGAGGAGATGGCTGCAGCGAAGGCCCGGGCCGCGGCCCGGTCGAGCCGGGGCGCGCCGCGCCCGGGCTGCGGCGCCCCGGCCTGCGACGCGGACCCGCCGGGGGGCACGGCACCGTCGAGCGGGCGCGCCATGTCAGCTCCTCCGCCTGGTCGGCAGCGACGCCGGCTCCCCGGAGCGCAGGGCGCGGCCGCCGCCGCCCAGCAGCGAGGTGATGCCGGCCACCGGCTGCGCCGGCGCCAGGTAGTGGCCCTGGAGCAGGTCGGCACCGAGGTCGCTCACGATCCGCAGCTGCGCTGCCGTCTCGACGCCCTCGGCGACCACCACCAGGCGAAGGCGATGGCAGAGCTCGACCACCGACGCCAGCACGATGCGGTCCCGCTCGCTGCGTTCGGCCTGGACCACCAGCGTGCGGTCGAGCTTGATCCCCGACAGCGGCAGGGACTGGATGTGCGACAGCGAGGTCTGTCCCTCGCCGAAGTCGTCGAGCAGGAGGCCGACGCCCGCGGCCGCCAGCGCCTGCACCGTCTCGGCCACCACCGCGGCCTGCGGGGCGACGAGACGCTCGCTGATCTCGATGAGCAGGTGGCGCGCCGCCAACCCCGAGACCTCCAGCGCGGCCTGCGCCGCGCCCGCCAGCTCCTGCGAGGCGAGGTCCTCGGGCGAGGCGTTGACGCTCACGAAGAACGGCAGCTCCCGCCCGGCGAGCCATCCGGCGGCGGTGCGGCACGCCTCGTGCAGCACCCAGGCGGTGAGCCGGCCGCCGGCGTCGGCGGCGCGGGCCGATTCGACGATCTCGGGCGCCGGGATCTCGCCGTGCAGCTCGTGGTTCCAGCGCAACAGCGCCTCCACGCCGCGCATCGCCGGTGCCGCGCCGCGGGCGTAGACCGGTTGGTAGAGCAGCGTCAGACGGTCCGCCGCGATGGCGGGACCGATGTCGGCGATCAGTCGGGCCCGCCGTTGCTCGGCGTGGTCGAACTCGGGCCGGTAGCTGGCCGTGGGCCGGCGCGCCGACCCGTGCTTCGCCCGGTACATGGCGACATCCGCCCGGCGCAGCAGCTCCCGCTCATCGACCCCCGGGTCGCCGAAGGCGATCCCGATGCTGGTCGACACGTGCACCGACTCGCCGTCGAGGTCGTAGGGCGAGGACACGTGCTCGTACACCGCGTCGGCGCAGCGCTGGGCCTCCTCGTCGCTGACCGCACCTTGCAGCAGCACGGTGAACTCGTCGCCACCGAGCCGGGCCACCATCGAACCGGGCGGTATGGCGCCGGGGAGGCGAGCGGCGACGAGGCGGAGCAGCGTGTCCCCCGCCTCGTGGCCGAGGCGGTCGTTGACCGGTTTGAAGCCGTTGAGGTCCAGGAACAGCAGCGCGGGCCGCGCCCGCTGATCGGCCAGCGCGGCGGTCAGCTCCTTCAGCAGCAGCGCCCGGTTGGCCAGCCCGGTCAGCGCGTCGTGGTGCGCCTGGTGCTCGAGGTCGCGGTGCATGGTGGTCAACTCGCGCAGCAGCTCGTCGTTGCGCAGGGCGACGGTCGCCTGGCCCGCCAGCAGCTGCAGGGCGTCGAGGCTCGCCACGCTGAGCCGCCCTCCGCCGGCCACCGCGGCGCGCAGCACGACCACCCGCCCGTCGT
>JADLEF010000445.1 GCA_020846295.1 Acidimicrobiales bacterium | reverse complement strand
TCCACTCCGAGCGCCGCAGCGGGGAGCACAGGACGTACCCTGTCGCGACGAATCGCCGTCGATTCGTCGCGACAGGGGCGGCGGTTCCCTCAGTAGCAGTGGCGAGACCACTCTGGGTGACCGGATGGCGCGGTAAGCAGTGGTCAGACCTGGCACTGCGGGCAGCGGTAGGTCGGCTTGCCGTCGAACTTGTCGAGCACGACCGTGCCGCGGCACCGACGGCACGGCTGACCGTCGCGGCCGTACACCTCGAGGCTGTCCTGGAACCCACCGCCCTTGCCGGACAGGTCCGAGAACGCGTTGGCGGCCGTCGTCGTGCCCCCGGCCTTCAGCGAGTCGTGCAGCACCTCGGCCACCGCCCGGTACAGCCGTCGCAGCTCCTGGGAGCCGAGCTTCTCCGCCCGCCGATCGGCCCGCAACCCCGCCTGCCACAGGATCTCGTCCGCGTAGAGCGGACCGATGCTCTCCACCAGGCCCGGGTCGGTCAGCAGCGTGCGCAACGGCCCGCCTGCGCCGACGAGGGCGCGGGCGAAGGTCACCCAGGACACCGCCTGCTCGGCGAGATCGATCGCACCGGTCGGCGGCAGCGCCGCCTCCAGCTCGGCCGTGGTGAGCACGCCGATCCGCGGGTCGCCGATGTCGGCCAGCATCCGGAGGGGGCCGCCCTGGTTGAAGGCGAACTCGGCCCACACCGGCTCGTCACCTTTGACCTTGCGCAGCGCCACGCCCTCGCTGACGTCGATGATGATCCGATCACCGGTGTCGAGGTTCATCACCAGGCAGGCGCCGCGCCGCTTCACCGAGTTGATCTTCGCCCCCTCGGTGCGCTTGAAGTCGCTCAGCTTGATGCCCTCGGCGAGGTGCGCCTTGTCGACGACGATCGACTTCACCTTCCGACCGCCGATCTCCCGTTCCGTCTCGCGACGCAAGGTCTCGATCTCAGGTAGCTCGAGCATCGGCGTCCGTTCTCTCCCCGGCCACGTGGACCAGTCGCTCCCAGGCATCCTGTGCAGCGGCCTGCTGCGCCTGCTTCTTCGATTTCCCCGCCCCGGTGCCCACTGCGTCCCCACCGACGACCACCGCGGCCACGAAGTGCTTGTCGTGGTCGGGGCCGTCCTCGGTCATGGCATAGCGCAACGGGCCGTCGTAGCGGCGGGCCACCAGTTCCTGCAGCCTCGTCTTGTAGTCCTGCACACCGGGACCCTCGGCCGCGGCGGCGATGCGTTCCTCGACCAGGCCGAGCACCACCGAACGAGCTGCGTCCCAGCCGGCATCGACGAACACGGCCCCGATCACCGCTTCCAGCGCATCGGCCAGGATCGAGGCCTTGTCGCGCCCACCGGTCGTCTCCTCGCCCCGACCGAGCCGGAGGTAGCGACCGAGATCGAGCTCACGGGCCAGCGCCGCCAGGCTGACGGAGCTGACGACGGCCGCTCGCATCTTGGCCAGCGCGCCCTCGGGCAGCTCCGGGTACGTGGCGAACGCGTGGTCGGTGACGGCGAGGCCGAGGACCGAATCGCCGAGGAACTCGAGCCGCTCGTTGCTCGGCCCGTCGTGCTCCGCACACCACGAGCGGTGACGAAATGCGTGGTCCAGCAGCGCGGGGTCGCGAAAGCGGTGGCCGATCCGGACGGCCAGGGCATCGAGGTCCTCGTGAAGGGACCGCTCGTCAGCCGAGGCGTCCGACAACGTAGTCGACAGCGTCTCGTACGGTCTTGAGGTCTTCGAGGTCATCGTCCTCGATGCGGAACCCGACCGTGCGGTCGGACAGCTCCTCCTCGATGGCCTCGACCAGCTCGATCAGAGCCAGCGAATCAGCATCGAGATCGTCGCGGAACGACGCTCCCTCCTCGATGGCGTCCGGCTCGATCTCCAGGATGTCCGCCAGGCGGTCCCGGATGATGGCGAACACCTCGGCCCGCGATACTGGTCCTTGCGTCAAATGCGTCTCCGCTGGCACTGGAACTGCTCCGTTCTCCCTCGACTTCGGCCCGCGGCACGGGTGACGAGCGCCGATCGGCCTCGGCCCCGAGTCGGTGAGGCCGGGTGAGCTTAGTCCTCGCCGCTACCCATGCTGTTGCTCGGCGAGGCCTTGGCCGCCATCGCCGTCAGCGCACCCACCGTGTCGGCGAGGACGACGTCCTGGGCGAGCTGCACCGCGTTGTGCACGGCCTGGGGCGACGACGAGCCATGGCTGATGATGCACACCCCGCGGACCCCGAGCAGCATGCCGCCGCCGGCGTTCTCCGGATCGAGCTCGGCGTGCAGCCGGTGGGCGGCGTCGATGATGACCTGGTCGCCGGCGGCGAGCAGCTCCATGGTCTTCACCATGCCGATGAGCGCGCCCTCGAGCGACTTCAGCGCGACGTTCCCGGTGAAGCCATCGGCCACCGCCACGTCCACGTCGGTGGACATGAGGTCGCGGCCCTCGACGTTGCCGATGAACCGGGCATCGGGGGCGGCGAGCCACGCGTCGTCGAGCTGCATCAGCTTCATGGTGTCCTTGACCAGCTGGTTGCCCTTGCTCGATTCCTCGCCGATGGACAGCAGGCCGATGCGGGGGTGCTGCACGCCGAAGCGGAGCCTGGCGTACACCGCGCCCATCTGGGCGAACTGGACCAGCCAGTCCGGCTGGCAGTCCGCGTTGGCGCCTGCGTCGAGCATGATCGTGGGGACGCCACCCGGCGTGGCGATGGGGATGGCGATCGCCGGTCGGGCGATGCCACGGATGCGGCCCATGCGCAGCAGCGCGGCGGCCATCGCCGCGCCGGTGTTGCCGGCGCTGACCATGGCAGCGGCCCGGCCGTCCCGCACCGCCTCGGCGCAGCGCACCATCGACGAGTCTTTGAGACGGCGCACGCTGGCGCCGGGATCGGCGTCCATCGCGATGACCTCGCTGGCTTCGACCACGGGCACGTCCCCGGTGTCGCCAACCTCGGCGGATCGCCCGATCAGCACGACGGGGAGGCCCGCGGCGAGCGCCTGGCGGGCCCCTGCCACGATCGCACCGGGGGCGTGATCGCCTCCCATCGCATCGACGACGATCGGGAGGTGGCCGGCGTTGGCCGACAGCTCAGCCACGCGTGGGCTGAGGTCGGCGAACGTCTCTGCGGTGGCGGTGTTCACCGGGGTGCGACGGGGCGCTGCGGGCGGACGGGCGGAGGCCGGGCTCAGCCGACCTCGATGGCCTGCCGACCGCCGTACCAGCCGCAGGCGCGGCACACGACGTGGGGGAGCTTGGCCGAACCGCACCGGGGGCAGAGGCTACGGGCGGGGGTGCCGAGCTTCCAGGCGGCTGCCCGACGGCTGCGGGTCTTGGCCTTGGAGGTCTTTCGCTTGGGGACGGGCATGACGTCGATCCTCGGTTCCTGGCACGCGTTCGGACGGCCCGGAGGGCCGGGCACGAGCGGTAAAGCTTAGCCCGTACGCGCCGTTGATGGCGATATCCCCCCGGGCGGACGCCGCTTCAGCGGTCGAGCTGCAGCTTGTCCAGCGCCGCCCAGCGCGGGTCCCGGGGTGGTTCGGGCTCGATGGACCCGGCGTCACCGGCGAGCGAGCCGGCCGGCTCCGCCACCGCCGCGTCCGCCTCGACGGTGGCAGGGAAAACCTCCGGCGCCGGGCCGGGGCACTGGGGCCGACAGAGCGGCGCCAGCGGGAGTGAGAGCAACAGCGCGTCGCGGGCGAGCGGCACGACGTCGATCAACTCGGCCTGCAGCGGGTAGGTCTCCCCCTCCACCGGCCGCGGGTCGAAGATCTCGCGAACCTCGGTCACGATCGGTTGGTCGAACAGATCGAGGCAACGGCGGCACTCGCATCGGGCGACCGTGCGCAGGGCGCCGGTGGCGACGACCGCGTTGCCGGTGGCCTCGAGGACCAGATCCAGCTCGATGGGCGTACCCGCCGGTATGGTCGCCGCGCCGACGTTCAGCTCGTCGAGGGTGATGGTGCGCTGCAACGGGTGCTGGACCCCTGCCCGGCGCAGCACCTGGGCGACGCTGATCGACAGCGATTCTCGGTTGCTCATGGCACCGCTCCCCACACTGTGCGACGGCCACCGCGGGGAGCGGGGCCGCCGGGCGTCAGGCCTGGTCCTGGTCGAAGAACCCGGCGGGGCCCTCGGCGCGCCCGTTGCGGGCGCCATCGGCGACCTCGGCCGGATCGAACTCGTCGCCCACGCGACTCGAGCTGAGCTGTAGCTTCTCGCGACCCTGAGCGACCAGCTTCATCGTGCGCTCGAGCACGATCTCGAAGCTGCCCAGCTTCTTGTCGCAGTAGTCCTCGCACTCCAGTCGCATGCGGCGGGCGTCCGCCTCGGCGGCATCGACGATCTGGCGGGCCCGGGACTCGGCGGCACGGACCACCTCGGAGCGCTGCACCATCTGCTCGGCCCGGGCCCTGGCCCGACCGACCAGCTCCTCGCCGTCGGCACGGGCCTTGGTCAGGAACTCGGTGCGCTCCTTCAGCAGCCAGCGGGACTCCCGCAGCTCCTCGGGAAAGTGGTGCAGCGCCTGTTCGAGCAGGGCCACCACCTCGTCCTTGTTGATCATCGCCGAGGTGGACAGCGGTACCGGCCGGGCCGACTCGATGATGTCGAGCAGCCGGCGGAGCAGCTTCTCGGTCTCGGTCTGCGGGAGGTCACCCAGGTCGCCCAGCGTGTCGTCCTCACGCTCGGGTTGGTCGAAGTCGGTGGGGCTCATGGGGCCTACGAACGACGAGCGTGCTCGGCCAGGGCGCGAGCGACCGGGGATGGGACCATCGCCTCCACATTACCGCCGAGCCTGGCGATCTCCCGGATCAGGCTGGACGCCAGGTGGCCGTGCTCGAGGGCGGTGGGCACGAACATCGTCGGGATGCCGCTCATCACCAGGTTCATGTGGGCCATCTGCACTTCGGATTCGAAGTCGGCCACGCCTCGAAGGCCTTTCACGATGGCGGTGGCGCCGACCTCGCGGGCCACCTCGACGACCAGACCGGAGCCGGTCGTGGTGTCCACGTTGGGCAGGTGGCGCAGCGAATCGGCGATGAGCTGTCGGCGCTCGTCGAGCGTGAAGGGATCCGGCGCCTTGTTCGGGTTGCCGACCGCGGCGACCACGACGCGGTCGAAGGTGGCCGCCACCGTCTCGATGATGCGGACGTGACCCAGATGGATCGGGTTGAAGCTGCCCGGCACCAGTGCGGTCGCCACCGTTCTGTCTCCCCTACTCGTCGTCACGGTCGCCGCTGCCGTCGGCCGGTTCGGCGAAGTGCACCACCGTAGACCCGTACCGTTTGCGCCGAACCAATTCCCAGTTCGGCCCCAGCTCGAGGTCGCGGTCCGACTCCAGCACCACGAACGCCGCGTCGAGCGCGGCCAGCAGCCGGTCCCACCCGTCGAAGCGGTACGGCGGATCGCAGAACGCGAGGTCGACCCGGCCCAGGACGGCGGCGGCGGCGACCGCGTCCCCGCCCCGCACCTCGGCCCGGTCGGCCAGCCCGGTGCTGGCGAGGTTCGCCGCGATGGCTCGGCGGGCGGCTCCGTCCTCGTCGACGAACACCGCCGATGCGGCCCCGCGCGACAGCGCCTCGATGCCGAGCGCGCCGCTGCCGGCGAAGAGGTCGGCGACGCGGGCACCCTGCAGGTCCAGCGCGCTCCCGAGGGCGTTGAACATCGCCTCGCGGACGCGGTCGGAGGTCGGCCTGGTCCGGTCCCCCTTCGGCGCCCGGAGCGGGCGGGCACGGGCGGTGCCGGCGATGACGCGCATGGCCGGTCACGGTAGCGTCGTGCCCGTGCCCGTCCCCGCCGTCATCACCTGCATCGACTGCGGTGGCCCCGCCACGCTGCTCACCGAGGAGCCGGAGGATGGCTGGCACCTCGGCGACCGGCTGGTCTACCGGTGCCGCGACTGCCTGGACCGTTGGGACCTGATCATCGAACCGGACGACCTGCTGCCCTGAGCGGCGGGGTCGTCGAGGCGGCCGGCGACGGGCTCACCCCTTGAGCAGGAAGTCGGTGTCGGACTCGCCCAGCATCGTGCGGACCTCCTCGTCGAGCTCCGGGAAGGCGGTCAACGTGCCCCGCTCGTCGACCAGCTGCAGCGCCACTTCGCGGGCCACCGCCACCAGTTCCTTGTCCCGGCGCAACGACGCCAGCTTCAGGTCGTTGCGGCCCTTCTGCCGCTCCCCCATGATCGTGCCCTCCCCGCGCAGCTCGAGATCCACCTCGGCCAGCTCGAACCCGTCGGTGGTGCGCACCATGGCGGTGAGGCGCTCGGCCGCCACCTGGGCGGTGGCATCCTCAGGGTCGAAGTAGGCGACGAGGTAGCAGGTGCTGCGGTGCGCCCCCCGGCCGACCCGGCCACGCAGCTGGTGCAGCTGGGCGATGCCGAACCGGTCGGCGTCGAGGATGACCATCACGGTGGCGTTGGGGACGTCGACCCCGACCTCGATGACCGTCGTGGCGACGAGCACGTCGACCTCTCCCCGCCGGAAGCGCTCCATCACCGCGTCCTTGTCGGCGGCGGGTACGCGGCCGTGCAGCAGCCCGAGGCGCAGCCCGGCCAGCTCCTCCTCGCCGAGGCGGGCGAAGGTGGCCTCGGCGGAGGTCGCCTCGAGCTTCTCGCTGTCCTCGACCAACGGGGTCACCACGTAGGCCTGGCGGCCTTCGGCCACCTGGGCGCGAACCGCGGCCCACGCCTCGGCCTCGTCGACCGCGTCCTGCGCCCAGATCGTGTCGATCGGGGTGCGTCCGGGCGGCAGCTCATCGAGCACCGACACGTCGAGGTCCCCGTAGACGGTCATGGCCGCCGTGCGCGGGATCGGGGTGGCCGTCATCACCAGCACATCGGGGGTGGCACCCTCGCCACCGCGATCGCGGAGGGCAGCCCGCTGCTCCACCCCGAAGCGGTGCTGCTCGTCGATAACGACCGCGCCGAGCCGGCCGAACTGCACCGCGTCCTGGATGAGCGCATGCGTCCCGACGGCGAGGTCCACGTCACCCGACGCCAAGCCGGCCAGGATGCGCCGCCGATCGGCCGCGCCGGTACGGTTGGTGAGCAGCTCGACCCGCACCGGCCGGTCGCCGAGCAGCGACGTCGGGTCGGGCACCGTAAGGCCGTCGAGCAGGCGGCGCACCCCGGCGCCGTGCTGCTCCGCCAGCACCTCGGTGGGCGCCATGAGGGCGCCCTGGTACCCGCCCTGCACCGCGATGAGCAGCGTGGCCACCGCCACCACCGTCTTGCCCGCGCCCACGTCGCCCTGCAGGAGCCGGTGCATCGGCAGGGGTCGGGCCAGGTCGGCGCCGATCTCGTCGATCACCCGTCGCTGGGCGCCGGTGAGCGGGAAGGGCAGGCCCTCCAGGAACCGATCGATCAGCGGACCGCTGACCTGGTGGCTGACCCCGCGAGCGGCGTGCTCGAGCTGGCGCTTTCGTTGCACCAGGGCGAGCTGGACGCGGAGCAGCTCGTCGAGCACGAGGCGCTTGCGAGCCGCCATCATCGCCTTCATCGATTCGGGGGCGTGGATGGTGCGCAGGGCGAACGGACGGTCCACCACGTCGAGCGCGTCGCGCCAGCGCTCGGGCAGCGGGTCGGCGATGCCGCGACGGGCCTCGGCGCGGCGCAGCGCCTCCTCGACCAGATCGCCGATCTCCCAGGTCGACAACCCCGCCTTCTCCGACTGCGGGTAGATGGGCACGATGCGACCGGTGCGGTCCCCGATGAGGTCCACGAGGGGGGAGGTCATCTGGCGGGCACCTCGGAACAGCTCGAGCTTGCCGTACACCACGACGAGCGCGCCGGGGTGCAGCTGCCGTTCCCGCCACGGCTGACCGAAGAAGGTGAGCCCGAGCGTGGAGCCGGCGCCGTCGACGCAGCGCACCGTCGTCATCGCCTGGCCCCGCTTGGTGCGCCGGGTGGTGACCTGCTCGACGCGGACCACGACGGTGGCCTCCTCCCCCGGCTGCAGTTCACCGAGCAGGGCCTCCCTGGTGCGGTCCACGTACCGGCGCGGGTAGTGCGTGAGCAGGTCGAGCACCGTGGTGATGCCGAGCTGACCGAGGCCGTCGGCCTTCTTCGGTCCGACGCCGCGCAGCACCGTGACCGGGAGTTCGGCCAGGGCTCGCACGGAGAGGGGGCGGTCGCTGCCCGCCGGCGCGTCGGCCGCCGAGGTCATGGCGGCGAGCCTAGCGGTGGGCCTGCGACAGCTCGGCGCATGGGCCGGCGGTCGGAGCGGCGAGGGCCCCGGCGGCGCGGCACCCCGCTGGACGGGCGCCGTGCGCCGCAACGGGCGCGCCACATCGTGGGCGACGACATGGGGGGCGACGACATCGTGGGCGACGACATCGTGGGCGACGGCGATTCGCCGGGTCGGGGCGAACGGCGGGTAGCCTGCGCGGCGTGCAAGGCGTGATCAAGTCCTATGACCCCGGCACCCGCACCGGGAGCCTGCTGCGCGACACCGACCTGGCCGAGCTCGAGCTCGCCGCGGATGCGCTCGTCGGCTCGATCTTCCGCATGGTCCGACAGGGCCAGCGGGTCGTGTTCGACCTCGACGGGGAGGGCCGCGCCACCGCGCTGCGCCTGGGCTCCGAGGTCGACATGGCCACGCCGTCCTACGGCAACCAGTAGCGGCTCGCTCCCGCGGTCGGCGGTGCGGGACCTTGCCGGTTTCCGTCGCCGTTGGCGGCGCCGACGCCCGCCGTTGGCCCCTGGGGCCATCTCGTCGATTGATGCTAAATTCATCTGACATCTACCGTGCCGACAGCTGGCAGGGTCGATGCCCAGGCACCCGGGCCGGTTGGCGCCGGGTGTGCTCGGGTACCTCGGAAGTTTGTTTCTCGGACACACGACAACGATGTCGGAAGAGGGGTCATGCCTCCCACCACCAACGCCAAGCTCATCGAATGGGTCGACCACTGGGCCTCGATCCTGCAACCGTCCGCCGTGGAGTGGTGCGACGGGTCGGACGAGGAGTACGACCGGCTGGCACAGCTGCTGGTCGATGGCGGCACCTTTGAGCGGTTGTCCGAGGGCAAGCGCCCGAACAGCTACCTCGCGCTGTCGGACCCGAGCGACGTGGCCCGGGTCGAGGACCGCACCTTCATCTGCTCGGCCCGTGAGATCGACGCCGGCCCCACCAACAACTGGCGGGAGCCCTCGGAGATGCGGGCCGAGATGACCACGCTGTACACGGGCGCCATGAAGGGGCGGACCATGTACGTGATCCCGTTCTCCATGGGCCCGTTGGGCTCGCCCATCGCCCACATCGGCGTGCAGCTGTCCGACTCGCCCTACGTGGCGGTCAACATGAAGATCATGACCCGCATGGGCCAGGGTGCGCTCGACGTCCTCGGCGCCGACGGTGACTTCGTGCCGTGCGTGCACTCGGTCGGCATGCCCCTCGCCGATGGCCAGGCCGACGTGCCCTGGCCCTGCGATGCCGACACCAAGTACATCACCCACTTCCCGGAGACCAGCGAGATCTGGAGCTACGGCTCCGGGTACGGCGGCAACGCCCTGCTGGGCAAGAAGTGCTTCGCCCTGCGCATCGCCTCGACGATGGCCCGCGACAACGGCTGGCTGGCCGAGCACATGCTGATCCTGGGCATCACGCCGCCCGACGGCGAGAAGAAGTACATCGCGGCGGCGTTCCCGTCGGCCTGCGGCAAGACCAACATGGCCATGCTGATCCCGACGCTTCCCGGCTGGAAGGTCGAGACCATCGGCGACGACATCGCCTGGATGAAGTTCGGCCCCGATGGCCGCCTCTACGCCATCAACCCGGAGGCCGGGTTCTTCGGTGTCGCCCCGGGCACCTCGGCGGAGACGAACCCCAACGCCATGATCACGGTGGAGCGCAACGCCATCTTCACCAACGTGGCCCGCACCGACGACGGCGACATCTGGTGGGAGGGCATCGGCACCGACCCGCCGGCCCACCTGCGCGACTGGCGCGGCCAGGACTGGACGCCGGAGTCCTCCACCCCCGCCGCCCACCCGAACGCCCGCTTCACCGTGCCCGCCTCCCAGAACCCGGCGTGCGCGCCCGAGTGGGAGGACCCCGCCGGCGTGCCGATCTCGGCCATCCTCTTCGGTGGCCGCCGGGCCACCAACGTCCCGCTGGTGACCGAGGCCCGCGACTGGCAGCACGGCGTGTTCCTGGGCTCGATCATGTCGTCGGAGAAGACCGCCGCGGCCGCCGGCAAGGTCGGCGAGGTCCGCTTCGATCCGTTCGCCATGCTGCCGTTCTGCGGCTACAACATGGGCGACTACTTCGGTCACTGGCTGAACGTCGGCAAGGGCGCCGACCAGGCGAAGCTGCCCCGGCTGTACTGGGTGAACTGGTTCCGCAAGGGCGATGACGGCAGCTTCCTGTGGCCCGGCTACGGTGACAACAGCCGGGTGCTGAAGTGGATCATCGAGCGCCTCGACGGCCGGGCCGGCGCCCGGGAGACCGCCATCGGCCAGGTCCCCACCGCCGACGCGATCGACACGGCCGGGCTGGACATCGACCCCGAGGTGGTCGAGTTGCTGACCACGGTCGACAACGAGGCCTGGCGCGAGGAGCTGCCGCTCTACGAGCAGCACTACTCGTTCATCGGGTCGCAGCTCCCCGAGGAGCTGCGCGACGAACTGCGCGAGCTGGAAAAGCGCTTGGCCGGCTGAGCCGGGCTCGACTGCACCCGCCGCGCACACGTCCGGCCCGCCCCTCGGCGACGAGGGGCGGGCCGGTGCCGCGCCGGAGCCCGGACGCGCTCCTACGATGAGCCGACGATGACCGATCTGCGCACGCTGTACCGTCACCTCGAACCGGCGCTGCACCCTGCCGGCAACGCGGCGAGCTTCACCAACGAGGACTGGGCCGTCGAGCGCGATGCGGGTGCGATGCGCATCCGCGCCACGGTCCGGGTGACCAACCGGGCCGGTGACCGCGAGGTGATGCTGTTCGACGTCATGCCGGAGACGCAGCTGTTGGCCGAGGGCAGCGTCGACGGGTTGACGGTGCGCACCGAGGTGCGCAGCCTCGACCCGGACTACCCGCCTCGGCCGGACCGCTATTGGACCGCCTTCGTGGTCAAGCCGCACAAGTCGGCCGCCTTCGAGGTCGAGGTCGTCGTCACCGGACTGCTCGACGGGGCGGCGGATCCCGGTCTGTACGCCGTCTGCGTGCTGCTGCGGATCGACACCTACGGTGCCGAGGGCCTGCGACGCCGCGTCCACCACGTGGTGCTGCCGCTGCGGCTCGTCGAACCGGCCCCGTCGCTGCAGTGGCAGGACGCCGACGACGGCCGCCTGCAGGTGGCCGCGGTGCGCACCCACCTCCTGACGCCGGTCGACGATCCCGTCGAGGTCGCGCGCCGCTACGCGTCCGCACACGCCCGTCCGGGTGACGTGCTGGCCATCGGAGAGAGCCCGCTGGCGGTGATGCAGGGCCGGTTCCGCCACCCGTCGGAGGTGCGGGTGTCCTGGCTCACCCACCGCCTGTGCTATCTGCTGAGCGGCACCGGATCGCTCGGGACCGCTCCGGGCCTGCAGACCCTGATCGACCTGGTCGGGGTGCGTCGGGTGCTGTGGGCGTTGGCCCGAGGGGCGAGCGGCAAGCTCGCCGGGCGAAACGGCGACTTCTACCGCACGCTCGGCGAGCAGTCCCGGCTCATCGACGACGTCACCGGCACCCTGCCGCCCTACGACCGCTTCCTGGTGCTGGGTCCGGTGCGGGCCGACGAGGCGGCTCGAGCGGTGGGGCGCGCCATCGGGATCGATGTGGCGGTGGTGGACGCCAACGACCTCGGGTTCGTCGACGTGATCGGGGCGACGGACGGCGTGGACCCCGCGATGGTGGCGGCCGCGCTGCGCCGCAACCCCGCCGGCAACGGCGCAGAGAGCACGCCACTGGTGCTCATCCGCCGCCAGGAATAGGCCTCAGCGTCCAGGAGTTGGAAAAGCTGAGTCGCATTGACTCAGCTTTCGTCAGCACCCCACGTGGAGGCCTACAACCAAGGCTGCGCTTCGATCCCTTCCGTGAGTTCGACCGACTCGTGAACGGCGCCCTTGAGACCGGCTCGACGGTGAGCGTCCCGCTCGATGTCGTCCGCTCGTCCAACGCCGTCACCCTGCACTTCGACCTGCCCGGTGTCGACCCCGACACCGTCGAGCTGTCCGTCGAGCGCAACCAGCTCACCCTCAAGGCCACCCGCCGCACCGCCCTCGGCGAGGGCGAGCGCTTCGTCGTGCGCGAGCGCCCGGCGGGCGACTTCACCCGCACGCTCGTGCTGTCCGAAGGCCTCGACGCCTCGCGCATCAGCGCCGCCTACGAGCACGGCGTGCTGGTGGTGACGATCCCGGTGGCGGAACTGGCCCAGCCACGCCGCATCGAGATCAACGGCCGGCGTCCGGCGCCGGCCGAGGTGAACGGCGCCGAGCCCGTCGAGGTCGGCGTCTCCGCCAACTGATCCACGCCGGTGCTGGGGCCCCGCTCGTCGTCACGGACGGGCGGGGCCCCGGTCGCGCCCCGGTGGCAGAGGAGCCTGCCGCTGCGTCGCCGGGCACATGGCTCACGCTAGGATCGATCGGAACTTCGGTCGGGTCGGTACGCGGGGTTCCAGTTAGGAGTCACCGTGTCCCTCGACAACCTCCGCATCGGGCTGGCGTTCGACGACGTGCTGCTCGTCCCCCGGCGCAGCGGCATCCGCAGCCGCCAGGACGTCTCGCTGCGCACCCAGCTCACGCGTCGCGTCACGCTCGAGCTTCCGATCGTCGCCGCCAACATGGACACCGTGTGCGAGGCGCCGATGGCCATCGCCGTCGCCCGGGTCGGCGGCATCGGCATGATCCACCGGTTCCTGCCGGTCGAGAGCCAGGCCTCGATGGTGGCCGAGGTCAAGGCGTTGGGACTGCAGGTGGGCGCCGCGGTGGGCACGTCGGAGGACTCCATCGAGCGGGCGAAGGCACTGGTCAACGCAGGTGCCGACGCGCTGGTGCTCGACATCGCCCACGGCCACGCCGAGCACGCCATCGAGGAGCTGCGCAACCTCAAACGCCAGTTCGGCGACGACGTGGACCTCATCGCCGGCAACGTCGCCACCCGACAGGGGGCGATCGATCTGATCGACGCGGGCGCCGACGCGGTGAAGGTCGGCGTGGGCCCCGGCGGGGTGTGCACCACCCGGCTGGTGGCCGGCGTCGGCGTGCCGCAGCTGACCGCCATCAACGACTGCGCCGGCCTCGGCATCCCCGTCATCGCCGATGGCGGCATCCGCCGCTCGGGCGACATCGCCAAGGCGCTGGCCGCCGGCGCGTCGACGGTGATGGTCGGCTCGCTGTTCGCGGGGACCGACGAGAGCCCCGGTGAGATCGAGCAGTCCCCCCGGGGCCTGGTCAAGACGATCCGGGGCATGGCCTCCTTCGAGGCCGTGCAGGCGCGGGCCGAGCGGGCCGGCGAGTCGATCGACGCCGAGTACTTCGAACAGCGCGCCGCCGAGGGCGTGTCCGGCTCGGTGCCCTACCGGGGCAAGGTCGGCAAGCTGATCGGCACGCTGATGGGCGGTGTGCGCTCGGCGATGAGCTACTGCGACGCCCACACCATCGAGGAACTGTGGGTCAACGCCGAGTTCATCAGGGTCACCGCCGCGGGGCTCACCGAGAGCCACCCGCACGCCACCTTGTAGGTCAGCGCGGGCCGAGCAGCATGGCCCGGATGCCGAGGCCCATCAGGAACAGCCCGCCGCCGCCGTAGAGCAGGTACCGGTACTGGGCGATCTGCAGCCGGTAGCTGTAGATGATGGCGATCGCCATGAGGGCGACGAAGCCGTAGAACATGTGGAACTGCGGCACCGGCCGGTCCTGGGCGGACACCAGCACCACGCCCAGTGTGACCTGCACGAACACCGACAGCTCGACCGCACCGGTGAACCACCACAGCACCCGGCTCCGCAGGGCGCCGAACCGATGGGCCGCAAGCGCCCACAGCCCGGCCAGGCCGTTGCCGATGATGACCACCCAGGCCCAGGCTTCGTGCACGTCGAGCAGCGTCACAGCCGGGCGATCGTAGTGGAGGGCCGCCGGCCTGCAATGATCAGCAGGTGGCCGCCAACCACGAGATCCTCGCCCTGTTCGACCTCGACGGCACCGTGCTTCGCGTCGGCGACCCGGTGCACCACGCCGCGTTCGAGCACGCCACCCGCCTCGTCTTCGGCATCGAGCTGGACATCACCACGCTCGAGCTGGCCGGCGCGGTCGACCGGCGGCTCTACCACCAGGTCGCGGCGTCGGCCGGCATCGCCGATGTCGAGGCCGACCGGCGCTTCACCGAGTGGGTCGCGGTGGTGGGCCGGTTCTACCGGCTCCGGGTGAAGGACGGAGACCGGGCCTCGTGGGTGCTGCCGGGCGCCGGCGACGTGCTGCGCAAGCTGCGGGCCACCGGCATCGCCATGGCGGTGGCCACCGGCTCGGTGCGCGAGGTGGCCGAGCTGAAGCTGTCCTCCTCCGGCCTGCGGGACTACTTCCCGGTCGGCGCCTTCGGCGACGAGGTGGCGGATCGGGCGAGCCTGGTCCGCCGGGCGGTCGAGGAGGCCACCTCCCGCTACGGCCGCCGTTTCCTCGCCGCCAACGCCGTGGTCATCGGGGACACCCCTGCCGACATCGCTGCCGCCCGGGAGACCGGCGCCCGGGTCGTGGCCGTGGCCACCGGCCGGTTCGATGTCGACGAGCTCGACGCCCACGGACCGGATGCCACCTTCGCCGATCTGACCAACGCCGACGCGGTGATCAAGGCGATCCGGGAGCCCAACGCCCTCGCCGACCGCTGCCGGCGCGCCGCCGCCCGGCCTCCCGGGCGGCGGCCGCGCCGGGTGCGGCGGCTAGGCGTACGCG
>JADLEF010000444.1 GCA_020846295.1 Acidimicrobiales bacterium | reverse complement strand
CGTTGTTGAGCGTCGTCTCGATCTGGAACACCTTGGGCCCGCTCTCGCGGATGACCTTGCCCATGCGCCAGTTGGACGAGTGCAGCTCGCTGCGGTGCTGGTCCATGAAGCTCTTGGAGTTGCGCATGGTGTTGACGTTGTGGTGGTGGCGCAGCGCGGTGTAGCCCGACAGGCCGGTGGCGGTGGACTTCCAGCCGCCGTCCATCGACACCAGGTTGATGTTGACGTACACGAGCAGGTCGCTCTCCGCCGCCCGGCGGTTCATCTGCACGTCCTCGCCGTGCGGCGTGGTGCCGAGGATGACCATGCCCTCGGGGTCCTCGGCGTCGTGGTTGTAGAGCTTGCCGCTGGGCGCGAACGCGTCGTACACCCGGTCGCCGACGGCGTGGCGCAACTCGGCCTCGGTCATCCGTCGGTGCAGCGCCAACGCGGCGATGATCTCCACGTCGTCCACGCCGGCGGCGGCCGCGGTGTCGAGCACCGCCTCGATGACCCGCTGGCGGATGTCGGGGCGGCGCATCGGGGGCAACGGCAGCGAGATGTCGTCGAAGGCGATGGTCAGCTTCATGCCCGGGAACAGCAATGCCGACAACGGATCGCTGTCGATCGGGTGCTCGAGGGCGTGGCGGATGGCGCCGTCGGGGTCCTTCAGACCGGGCAGCGGCTCGGCGGGGTAGATGACCCGGCTGCGGCCGGCGGGCAACTTCTCGAGGCGGAAACCCTCGCCGTGGTGGAACAGGATCGGCGGGGTCGAGCCGTCGACCTCCAACACGAAACCGGGACGGGGAGCCATGCGTGCGAACGGTCCTTACTTGGGGGAGGGGGAGGGCTGGGCGAGGGATCGGTGGGCGGGGGCCAGCGGCAACAGCGCGTGACGGAACCCCGGGGCCCGGTCGAACTGCTCGACCAGCCAGCCGCGCTTGCGGGCCAGGGCGGCCAGGCGGGTCTCCGGGTTGACCGCCACGGGGAAGCCGACCGCCTCGAGCATCGGCAGGTCGCTGGTGGAATCGGCGTAGGCGACGCCCTCGGCGGGGTCGAAGCCGTGCTCGGCGGCGTAGTCGAACAGCGCCTGGGCCCGGCTCTCGCCCGTCGGCGGCGCGGCGACCAGTTCGCCGGTGTACCGGCCGTCCCTGGTCGTCATCTCGGCGGCCACCACGTCGTCGAACAACGGGCGCAGCGGGTCGATGACGAAGTCCAACGCCCCGGTGATCAGCACCGTGCGGTGGCCCAACGCCCGGTGCTCCCGGACCCGGCGCAGCGCAGCGGGGAACGAGCGGGTGAGGATCAGCTCGGAGAGCATCTCGGCGCTGTCGGCCTGCAGCTGCTCCACCGGTGCGTCCTTGTAGCGACGGTAGAAGTAGCGGAGGAAGTCGCTGCGGTCCGCCTTGTCCAGGCGCAGCAGCGCCGGACCCTCGGCCAGCGTGCGGGCCACGAAGCGCGCCCGGTCCCTCCCGTCGAGCTGGCGGGAGGCGAGCCATGCGTAGGACGCCACCACGTTCGAGGCGATGAGCGTGTTCTCCAGGTCGAAGGCGGCGAACTGCCGCTCCGGTGCGAGCACCTGGCGGCGCAGGCGATCGGTGCGGCTCTCACCGCCGCGGCCACCCGGTGAGGTCCGCACCCGGGCGTTGCGCACCACCGACGGCAGGTGGGTGTTGCGCACGTAGTCGTCCCAGGCGATGACCCGCGGGTCGAAGCAGAACTGCTCGCGGTCGGCGTGCTCGACCCGGTCCCACAGGGCGAGCAGGCGCTGCACCCCGTAGATCGCCTCGCACTCGGCGTACTTGCCGTACAGCTCGACGTAGCCCTTGGCCCGCTCGGCCAGCTCCCGCTTCTCCTCGAGGTTGGCGGCCAACTCGGCCTGGCGGCCCCGCAAGGGCAGCGCGTTGAGCGTGTTCTCCGCCTTGGTGATGACCTTGAGCGTGCGCCGCAGCTGCCCCTCGACCCGACCCCGGCCGGGGAAGGACCACTGCGGCACCTTGATGGGCTGACCCATCGAGTCGTACAGCGGGTGCTCGCTGAACCACGTCGACACCAGGTCCACCAGCTGTCGGTAGCGCAGCGGGTTGGCCGAACCGGACGCCACCTGGAACACCGGCGGGGCCACGGTCGGGTCGGGCCGGGGCTCGTTCGCCTCCGCGGCGGCGACGGCGATGATGCCGGCCACCACGAGATCGACCGGGATCACGTCCACCACGCCCTCGGGCACGCCGGGGAAGTCGCGCAGCAGGCCACGGGCGTAGGAGATGATCACCGGCTCGGCCATGCGGAACCCGCGGATCCAGCCCGGCGACGGTTCGGCCAGGGCGGACTCGATGATCGACGGCCGCAGGATCGTCGTCGGCACCGCGCCGTGCGTCTCGGCCAACGCCACCTCCGCCAGCGCCTTGGTGAAGGCGTAGGCATCCGGGAAGCCGACCGACGCGGCCCGGGCCCTGCCCGCCTCGATCAACCGGTCGTCGACCCAGCGCTGGCGCAACTGCTCGGTCTTGGCCGCCAGCAGCGGGCCACCGGCCGCGCCGAGCTCGGAACGGGCGTCGCGGCGGAACTTCCTGAGCGACTCGGCGGAGCGGCTCTCCGCGTCCGCATCGGCCCGCGCCCGGCGGGCGCCGGCGACCTCGGCCCGCCAGTCGACATCGACGTAGAAGGGGCTGGCGTCGACCGGCTCCTCCAGGGCGTTGCCCCGACGGCTGCCGGCCACGTAGCAGGTGGACACCGCGATGTAGTGGGGGGCGACACCCAGCTCGTTGAGGACCTGGGCGATGCGGGACGGCCCGAGCAGGTTGATCTCCACCGCGGCGTCGATGGGCGAGTCGAAGCTGACCGCGGCGGCGGAGTGGATGACGATGTCCGCGGCGGCGAGGGCGGCCCGGCCGGCGTCGTCGAGACCGAGACCGTCGACCGACACGTCGCCGCCGACCACGCTGACCCGACGGTCCACCTCGGCGTCGAACTCCTTGCTGCCGCGGTCCGCCCGCAGGCGCTCGAAGGCGTCGTTGCGGAACAGCTCCCGCCGGGCCCGCTGCGCCGCGGAGGCCCGCCGGCCGGGCCGGATGAGCAGCGTGAGCTGGGCATCGGGCACACCGCGCAGCAGCCGCTCGACCAGCGCGGTGCCGAGGAAACCAGTGGAGCCGGTGATGAACAGTCGCTTGCCGGCCAGCGCCTCGGGGATCACGCGCCGGGGCGGGGGTGGGCGAAGGGGGGCGGCGTCGAGTTCACGGCCCGCCATTCTTACAGGGCGGCGCGCGCCGATCGAAGCACGCCGGCCTGCGGGTCCACGCCGGTGGGGGATGGCGAGGTCCCCGCAACAGGGGAAAACGGCCCGCTGCGCCCCCGGCCCGCAGCGCCCAACGTTGACCGGCAATGGACAGCTCTCTGTGGCCCTCGACGATCCCCGAGCTCCTTCGGCACGCCGCCGGGCGGCTGCTGGCCGCGGAACAGTCCGCCGATCCGGTCGCCGACCGGGAGCTGGCGCTGGAGCACCTGCGGGCTGCGCTCGGCGTGGACCAGCCGCTGCGGACCGACGACGCCGACGTGGCCTGCGCCCGCGACGCCGCGCTGCACGACGCCGACGCCTTCGACCGCTTCGCGCTGACCCTGGCCCAGTCGATCGGCCGGCAGCTGCTGCACCAGTACCCGAGCTCGTCGTTGCTGTGGGACACCATCTGCGAGGAGCTCGACGACGTGCTGGCCACGTTCGACTTCGACCAGCTCGCCACCGGGGTCTGGAACCGCCGTGCCGAGGGCGGTCGCACCATCGTCGTCGAGCTGCGCGAGACCCAGTCCGACCATCCTGACGAGCGACGCTTCACCTTGCGCTGGGGCATCGTCATGCCGACGGTGCCGTTCTGCCGCCACGGCGGGCCCCACCAGATGTCGTGCTGCGCCATCGCCGGGGGGATGGGCTCGGTGCGCGAGCCGCACGGTGAGCACGTGTTCATCGTGGCGGTCGGCATGCTGCTGGAACGCCTGGCCGAGGTGCCCACCCGGGTGGTCGGCCGGGAGGGGTTCCGGGCGCGGGTCCACCGGCTGGCTGCGTTCTGCGAGCGGGTGGCCGAGCGGGAACGGCTCGCCGAACTGGTCAACGGCCAGCCGTGGCGCAGCGGGATCGGCATCGCCGAGAAGCTGCGCAACGCCGATGCCGCCGAGTTGGGCGAGTTGCTGGGTTGACCGCCCGCCGGGACCGTTCGGGCTGATCGGAGCCGTTCGGGCTGGTCGCACGCTCCGCCCAAATCCGAGGCCCGGGTCCGGACCGACCGCTACGATTCCGACATGGGACGGGCCCTCGTGCTGAACGGTTCGTACGAACCGCTCGGCGTGGTGAACGCCCGGCGGGCGCTGGTGCTCGTGCTGGATGAGAAGGCGGACGTGCTGCACCACAGCGGTGAGCAGCTGCGATCGCAGTGCCTCGTGGTCGACGTGCCCTCCGTCATCCGGCTCCGGTACGTGGTGAAGGTGCCCTACCAGCGGAGGGTCACGCTCAGCCGCCGCGCCGTGCTGCACCGGGACGGCAACCGCTGCCAGTACTGCGGGAAGGACGCCGACTCCATCGACCACGTCGTCCCGAGGTCGCGGGGCGGCACCCACACCTGGGAGAACGTGGTGGCGGCCTGCCGCCGGTGCAACCTCGCCAAGGGCAGCCGCCTGGTGTCGGAGACGACCATGGTGCTGCGCCGGCCGCCGGTGCAGCCCCGGCAGCTCTCCTGGCTGCTGATCACACTGGACCGGATCCCCGAGCACTGGAAGCCGTACCTGGGCGAGCAGCTGCTGTCGGCATGACCGAGGCGAACACGACACCGGCTGCGTTGTGCCGGATCGAGCTGTGGCGGGTCGCCATCGCGTTGCGGCTGCCCTTCGAGGCGTCCCATGGCACCGAGGAGCGCCGCGAGGTCGTCGTCGTGCGGCTGACCGACGCCGCCGGTGCCGAAGGGTGGGGCGAGTGCGATGCGCTGACCCGTCCCACCTACACCCACGAGTACGCGCGGGGTGCGTTCGCGGTGCTCCGCGACGAGTTCGGACCGGCTGTGCTGGCCGCCGCCCCCGGCGCCGCCCTGCCGCCGGCCGCCCGCTTCCACCCGATGGCGCGCGCCGCGCTCGAAGCGGCTCGGCTCGACCTCGGCCTGCGGGCGCACGGCCGCTCCCTCGCCCAGCACCTCGGCGGGACCCGGCGTCGCCTGGAGCGCACCGCGGTGCTGGGCCGCCGGGGCTCGCACGCCGAGCTGGTGGCCGCGGTCGACGACGCGCTGGCCGCCGGCGCCGCGATCGTGAAGCTCAAGCTGGCCGGCCCGGAGGACCTGGCCGCCTTCCGGGCGCTGCGGGCCGAGCGCCCCACGGCACCGGTGGCAGCCGACGCCAACGGATCGCTCGACGCGATCACCCCCCAGGCGCTGTGCGAGGCCGGGCTCGACGAGCTGGCCCTGGCCTACCTCGAGCAGCCCTACGGGCCGGACGCCCTGCTCGAAACGGCTGCGCTGCGCCGGCTGTGCCGCACCCCGGTCGCCCTCGACGAGTCGATCACCTCGCTCG
>JADLEF010000443.1 GCA_020846295.1 Acidimicrobiales bacterium | reverse complement strand
GCTGCGCCTCGGCATCGTCGGCGAGGTGCTCCCCGCCGCGCAGGTCATGGATCGGGCCATGGAGCTGGCCCACGACCTGGCCGAGCGCAACCCGATCCTGCTGCGCCACACCCGCCACGTGCTGACCCGCCCGTGGAAGAAGGCCATGGCGGCGGACCTGCACCTGGGCCTCGCCCTCGAGGGCATCGCCTCGCTCTCGGCCCGCACCCTCGGTGCCGGCAGCTGAGGGCGCCCCGGTGAACGACGAGGAACTGCTCGACGCCTTCGGCGGCGTGCGCATCGACCACGACAACGCGGCGTACCACCGCGGCCTGCTGGAACGCCGCCTGCTGATCAACCGCTGCGACTCGTGCGCCGCCTGGCACCACCCGCCCCGCTCGGTGTGCCCGCGCTGCTGGTCCCGGTCGATCACGCCGACCGACGTGGCCGGCGACGGCTTCCTGGCGCTCATCACCATCCTGCGCCAGGGGCCGCCACAACCCGGGGTGGACTACGCCGCCGGTCACGCCCTCGTCGCGGTCGAGCTCGACGAGCAGCCCGGCCTGCGCATCGCCGGCACCGTCGTGGGCGCGCCGGCCGAGCAGCTGCGCGTCGGCGACCGGGTTCGGCTGCTGTGGCGGGACCTGCCCGGTCGCCTGCCCCGCCCCGACTTCGAGGTCGTCCGATGAGCGCGACGGGAACCCGGGGCGCCGCCCGCAACCCGGCGCGGGACCAGGTCGCCATCGTCGGCATCGGCCGCTCGCCCTACAGCCGCGACCGGGCCGGCTGCACACCGGGTTCGCTCGTCCTCGACGCGTGCATCGCCGCGGCCCGCGACGCCGGCCTCGGCGCCACCGACATCGACGGCATCTGCGGCTCGATGGTGGCCGCCCAGTACGTGCAGGCCGCGCTCGGCATCCCGGCGGTGAGCTGGTTCGCCAACCCGCAGGCGGTGATCGGCAACCAACTCGTCGCCGCGGTGGCCGCCGTGCACAGCGGTATGTGCGACGTCGCCCTCGTGTACCACCACGCCTACCGGCTGCCGTGGGCGTCGCGCTCCGCCGCGCAGGACCCGATGCGTCGCCGCGCCACCCTCGGCGTCGCCGACGCCCGCAGCTGGTACGGCACCGGTCACGTCGACACCGGGCCGAACTCGATGTTCGGCGCCAACGCCTATGCCGCGTGGGCGGGGCGCTACCTCCACGACCACGGCTACACCCGGGAGGCGCTGGGCCGCGTCGCGCTGAACTCGCGAACGAACGCGGCGGCCAACCCCAACGCCGTGTACCGCGAGCCGCTCACCATGGACGCCTACCTCGCCGGGCGCATGGTGCGTGACCCGCTCAGCGTGTACGACATGGACATCCCCGTCGACGCCGCCGACGCGTTCATCGTGACCACCACCGAACGGGCCCGGGACCTTCCCCGCCCGCCGGTGCTGGTGCACGCCGCCACGTTGGGCCACACCGACTACGGCTCGGAAGAACAGCTGCGCGACCTCGATCACGCCGGGCAGGTGGTGGTGACCCGGAAGCTGTGGGCGAAGTCCGAGCTCACTCTGGCCGACGTCGACGTGTTCTTCCCCTACGAGGGCTTTTCCAACATCGCCCTCGCCTGGTTCGAGAACGTCGGCTACTGCGGGCGGGGCGAGGGCGGCGCCTTCGTGGCCCAGCACTGGGTGGAGGCCGAACAGCGCATCGTCATCGACGGGCGGATCCCGGTGAACACCCACGGCGGCAGCCTCTCCGAGGGCGGCACGCAGGGCGCCGGCCACCTCTACGAGGCCTGCCTGCAGCTGCGCGGCGAGGCCGGGCCGCGCCAGGTGCCCGGCGCCGAGGTCGCGCTGGTGACGCCGGGCGGGTACTACTTCAACTCCCAGGGGTTCCTGCTGCGCGCCGACCGGTGATTCGGCGCGAGGATGGCGTCATGGCAACCGACGCCCCGCACTTCGGATCCACCCACGACGGCGACCATCCCGACCGGTCCACCGAGTGGCAGCAGCTGCGGGAGCGGTACCTGCGCCCCGCCGTCGAACGGCCGGCTTCGTCGGCGACCGGCGTGCACCACCAGGCGCTGCTGTGCACCGACGTGGCGCGCACCATCGAGTTCTACCAGGGCCTGCTGGAGTTCCCGCTCACCGACCTGTTCCAGAACCGCGACTACGAGGGTTCCACGCACTTCTTCTTCGATCTCGGCAACGGCAACGCGCTGGCCTTCTTCGACTTCCCCGGGCTCGGCCTCGGTCCGTACCAGGAGGTATTGGGCGGGCACCACCACCTCGCCATCTCGATGCCGCCGGAGAACTGGCAGCGCATCAAGGCCAAGCTGGCCGCGGCCGGCGTGCCCACCTGGGAGCACCGCACGTCGCTCTACTTCAGCGGGCCGGACGGCGAGCGACTCGAGCTGCTGGCCGAGCCACGGGGCCAGATGTACGGCGCCAAAGTGCTGTGATCGGCGCTGCCCCGATCGCGGGCGCGGTAGCGTGAGCCCTCCACCGGGGGAGTCGGAGGGCCGGCCATGCATCTGTCACCGAAGGAGCCGTCGTTCTGGGGTCGCTACCCCGCGGAGTACCTACGGCCGCTGATCGTCGACAGCGAGAAGCTCGGCATGCCGCTGAGCCTCTTCGCCGCCGGTGACCCGGAGGACCCCGAGACGCCGGGGTTCGCCGTGTTCTCGATGAAACCGGGCGAGGTGCTGCCCCGCCACAGCCACGACTGCCATCGCTTCGAGGTCATCACCCAGGGTTCGATGACCGCCATCGGCCCCGGCGAAGGCGACCGCGAGCTCGGCGTGGGCGACGTGATGATCGCCGAACCGAACCAGCTGTACGGCCCGCACGTGGCCGGGCCCGACGGCTTCACCGTCGTGGAGTACTTCAGCCGCATCCGCGCCGCCTACGAGGTCACCTTCGCCACCGACGACGGCCTGCGTCCGGTGGACCTGCTGGCGGCCGGCGCCCGCCGCCGGGCCCGGGCCGAG
>JADLEF010000442.1 GCA_020846295.1 Acidimicrobiales bacterium | reverse complement strand
GCTCGGGAGGAGGATGGGGTTGGGGCCCCATCCGGGCGCGGCGAAGCCGCCAGCTCCTACGTGTTCTGGGCGATCATGCCGCCGTCGACGGGGATGATGGCGCCGTTGAGGAAGGAGGCGGCGGGCAGCACCAGCGACACGGTGATCTGGGCCACCTCTTCAGGGTCGCCGTAGCGGCGCTTGGGCACGCGGCGGCGGGCGAACTTCTCCTTGTGCCGATCGGGGATCTCGGCCGTCATACCGGTCCGGATGGGGCCCGGGCAGATGCAGTTCACGGTCACGCCGGTCTCGCCGTACTCCAGGGCCAGCGATCGGGTGAGGCCGATGACGCCGGTCTTCGACGCGGTGTACGGGCTCATGCCCTTGGTCGCCCCCAGCCCCTCGGTCGAGGCGATGTTGACGATGCGGCCGCCGCCCTCGGCGGCGAGCTCCGCTCGGACCAGGTCCTCGTGGCAGGCGCGCACCAGGCGGGCCTGGGCGGTGAGGTTGACCTCGAAGGTGAACGCCCAGGAGTCCTCCCAGCCGGCAGAGGTGAGATCGGCGGGGACGCTGACGCCGGCGTTGTTGATCAGGATGTCGATCGGCCCGAGATCCGCCCGGACCTGGGGGACGAGCGCCTCGATCTGGGCGGCGTCGGCCAGATCGACCACGTAGCCCTTCGCCGGGTACCCGGCCCCGGTGAGCTCCTCGACGACCTGCTGCACGCCGGCGGCGTTCACGTCGACCACCGCCACCTTGGCGCCCTCGTCGGCGAGGAGGTGGGCGGTGGCGCGTCCCATGCCGGATCCCGCGCCGGTCACGATGGCCGTTCGGCCCTGCAGGGAACGGGAAAGCTTCGACAGTCGGCTCATGGGCCGACGCTACCGCGCGGTGCGTCGTCGCTCAGGCGGTGGCCTGGAGCAGGGCGTGTTGCACGAGCTCGATCAACGTGTCCCTGGTCGACAGCCGCTCGCGTGCATCGCAGTAGGTCATCGGCACGGCGTCGGGCACGGCGAGGGCTTCGCGCACGTCGGCCAGGCGGTGGCGGCGGACGCCCTCGAAGCAGTTGACGGCCACGACGAAGGGGATGCCGGTCTGCTCGAAGTAGTCCACCGCAGGGAACGAGTCGGCGAGGCGCAACGTGTCCACCAGCACGACCGCGCCGATGGCGCCGCGCACGAGGTCGTCCCACATGAACTGGAAGCGATCCTGACCGGGGGTGCCGAACAGGTACAGCACGAGGTCCGAGCCGAGGGTGATGCGCCCGAAGTCCATGGCGACGGTCGTGGCCGTCTTGGAGGTCAGGTGCCCGGTGTCGTCCACCCCTTGGGACATCGCGGTCATCGGAGCCTCCGTGGTCAGCGGCAGGATCTCCGAGACCGCGCCCACGAAGGTGGTCTTCCCCACGCCGAAGCCCCCGGCGATGATGATCTTGACCGGGAGCGGAACGGCCTCCTCGGTCTCGCCCGCCGTCTCAGAGAGCCTTGAGGCCATTCAGCACCCTTTCCAACAACGCAATGTCCGGGCGTTCGTCCGCCAACTTCGAGCGGTGCACGCTGATCAGCCCTTCCGAGGCCAGGTCACCCAGCAGCACCTGCACCACGCCGAGGTGCACGCCGACGTGGGCCGAGATCTCCGCCACCGAGAGGGGGCGCTCCGTCAGCTCGACGATGCGCCGTCGTTCCAGGGTGAGCCGTCCGAGCTCCGCCGCGCCGCGTGGCGTGCGCCGGACCAACGACTCGACCGGGAGGTCTCCGCCGACGGGACGCGTGCGACCACCGGTGATCGCGTAGGGACGGACCCGTCCGCCGAGACCATCGTGCCCGTCGTCGTCGTAGTCGTCGTAGCTCATGGGACGGGTGCCTGTTCGATCAGCGCGGCATGGCGACGCGAAGTTCCTCGCGCAGCTCCGGGGTGAGCGTCGGCCCGACCCGCTCGACGAGCAGGGCCATCTCGTAGCCGACCAGGCCGACATCGCAGTTCGATGTGGCCACCACCGCCAGGCACGAGCCGTCCGAGATGCCGGTCACGAAGATGAAGGCGTTCTCCATCTCGATGACCACCTCGTGCACCGCTCCCCCGCCGAACCGGCCCGCCGCCCCGTAGGCGAGGCCGATGAGGCCCGACGCGACCGCGGCGAAGCGGTCCGCCGCGTCACGGTCGAGGCCGCTCGACTTCGCCATCGGCAGGCCGTCGGAGGAGACCACCACCGCTTCGGTGACGCCGGGAACTCGGTCGACGAAGTTGTTGACCAGCCAGTTCACGTTGTTGGCTTGTTGGCTCAGGGGCGCCATGGAAGCTCCTCGGCAGCGTGATCGTGGGCGGGGGCGAGATCGGGATGGTCCGGGCCGGCAGCGCCGTCGTGGTCGTGGCCCGACGGCGGACCGGTCGTGGTGCGGCCCCGTTGCAGGCCCGATCGGTAGCGGGACAGCATCTTGCGGACCTCCTCGGGGGAGCGCTGGCTGGCGGCCACCCGGCTGGCCGCCTCGTTGTCGCCCCGGGCCATGGCCCGCAGTTGCTGCTTGGGCGAGCGGCGCACCAGGCCGGCGGCGGTGAGGTTCTCGCTCCCGTTGGCCGGCTCGGCGACGGCGCTGCGGCTCGCGATGCCGGCGGAGGGGCGGACGCCTACCGGCTCGACATCGGTCCGTCTGCTGGGCAGGCCGGCCGGCCGTCGCTCGACCTCGACCTGCTCGAGCCGTTCGACCGCGGCGTCCCGGCGGTCGCCGGAGGCGCCGTCGCCGGCCACGTCGAGCAGTCCCGCAGCCGGTGCGAGGGGCATCCCTGCGGGTTGGCCGGGTCGCCCTTCGCGCTCCGGCGCTGCCGCAGGGCTCGCCGGCGCGAGCGGCTCATCGGCGTGCGGCGTCGCCGTCGGACGCGGCGACGAGGCGAGCCCGGCACTGCGGCGGCTCGGCAGCTGCGGTGCGTCCTCGATGGGCGTGGCGTCGCCCACCGCCTCGCCGGGGCGTTGCGAACCCGCGGTTCGCAGCTCGGCGGCAGCGGCAGCGGCCCGCGTCATCGACTCGGCGCTGAACAGCGACCGGGCCGTGTCCGTCGGGTGGGCGGCTCGTGCGGGCAGCGCCGGAGCCGCCTCGTCGACCGCGGTCCGATCGACCGTCGTGCGATCGACGGCCACCTCGTCGGTTGCAGCCGGCGGCAGCTCGTCCGCCGCCATGAGCGGCACCGCCGGACGGGCGTCATCGGCCCGGAGCGGGCGACCGAAGGGCGGAGGCGGCGGCGGCGGTGCGAGATCGGCCGGCGGCACCATCGCCGCTGCGGTGGTGAAGCCGTCCAGGCCGAAGGAGCTCTCGGACTCGTTGTCGGTGACGTCGAGCGGCACCGCAGCGGCGGCAGGCGGCAGCCCCGCGCCGGCAGGGGTCGCATCGCCGGTGAGGGAGGCGGCGGGGGCCGGGTCCGCGACCTGGGAGGGCTCCTCGTTGAGCTCGCTGTAGCCCTCTTCCACGTCGTAGTAGGTGAACGACTCCGCCGCATCGAACGCCGGGGTCGTCGACGCGGCCGCCGCGCCGTTGGCCCGAACATCGGCGTCGGCGTGGTCGGCGGCGCCGTTGGTGGCCTGCTCCGCGTGCGGGGCGGCCGGCCGCCCCGCCGCGCCGTTGGCCCGGAACAGGCTGTCGGGGCCGCGTCGCGCCACCGGCGCGTCGTCCCACGCCCGATCGACATCGTCGTCGGCGGTCGCCGCGTCGGTGCCCTCGGCATGCGCCGCATGCACGCCGTTGTCGCTGAGCGCCGGCCCGTCGCCGGACAGGGCGAGCGCCTCGGGCCGGCCCGTGTCCCCCCGGCGGCTGGGCAGCCCGCTGGCGGTCGTGGATCGGGCGGCGCCGAGGATCGGCTCGGGCAGCAGGACCGACGCCGCCACGCCGCCCTCGTGCGGCGACGAGAGCCGCACGCCGACGCCGTGACGCTTGGCGAGACGGCCGATGACGACGAACCCGAGCGAACGGCTCATGTCCAGGCCCATGGCCGGAGGTTGGGCCAGCAGATCGTTGAACTCGTGGAGGTGCTCCGGCGAGATCCCGATGCCCTGGTCGGAAACCGTCACGAGGTAGGCCAGCCCGCCCGATCGGTCGTACCGGCCGCTGATCTCCACCGTCGTGTTCGGCGGCGAGAACTGGGTGGCGTTCTCCATCAGCTCGGCCAGGAGGTGCGCCACGTCCACCGCGGCGGCCGAGTTCACGGTGACATCCTCGAGGTCTCGGACCCGCACCCGCGAGTAGTCCGCGACCTCGCCCACCGCGACGCGGATCACATCGGCCAACGGCACCGGGCGGCCGCGGCGGCGGACCGGATCGGCACCGGCCAGCACCAGCAAGGACTCGGCGTTGCGCCGCATCCGGGTGGCGAGGTGGTCGAGGCGGAACAGGTTCTCCAGCTGGTCGGGGTCGCGCTCGTTCGCCTCGAGCTGGTCGATGAACTCGATCTGACGGTCGAGCAGCGCCTGGTTGCGGCGCGCCAGGTTGACGAAGATGTCGCTGATGCCCTTGCGCAGCAGCGCGCTCTGCTCGTGGGCGACGTCGACCGTCACCTGCTGCACCGAGTTGAACGAGCTCGCCAGCTGGCCCAGCTCGTCCCGGGTGTCGATCTCGATCGGCGTGTACGCCAGCGTCACCTCGCCGGAGCCGGCCCGCAGCTGATCGACGAGGCCCGGCAGCTGGTCGGTGGCGAGGCGGTCCGCCGCCTCGGTCAGGCGGCGCAGCGGACGGGTGATCGAACGGGCCACGAAGAACGCCACCGCAACGGCGGCCAGGATGCCGGCGACCGCGCCCGCCAGGTACAGCTGCGCGGTGCGGGTCGACCGGGCCCGGGCGTCCGCCGCGAACTGCGACACGTCGCTGGTGATGCGCTCCTCCACCGACAACATCCCCGACAGCCGGGAGACCGAGGCCTCGGCGAAGTTGATGCTGTCCACCGTGCGGCCCGCCAGCATCTGGGTGGCGGCATCCTCCACGGTGCGAGCGTCCGACGCCGCCTCCGCGTTGCGCAGCAGCGCCCGGAAGTCCGGGTCGGCCTCCTCGTAGAACTGGGCCAGGTACCGCGAGGTATCGGCGTCGAGCGCGTTCACCTCGGCGATGTAGCTCTGCTGGTCGGCCTGCACCGTCGAGGTGTTCAGCACGGCGAGCAGGGCGTCACGGCGGGCCTTGGTCGCCTTCGCCTTGGACAGCGTCGACACGTCGTCGAGGTTGTTGGAGATCTCGGCCACGTCGATGTTGCCGGCGGTGGCGGCCTGCAGGCCGACCAGGCTGGTGCCGACCTGGTCGTACCCGGTGAGCACGGCGTCCACCGTGGCGCTGCGCGAGGTGATGGCCGGGCGCAGCCCCTCGAGGCTCGCCAGCCGGTCGGCGACGGTCTGCAGGTACTCGCTGAGCTCATCGGACTCCGACAGCGCGGCCACCGCGTCGTTGAGGCGGGCGGCCGCCGCGTCGGACGCATCGACAGCATCCGAGTAGCGCTCGACCGCGGTGCTGTCCGGCCGGCTGAGGCTCGTCGTCGCCCACAGCTGCTCGACCTGCAACGCGTTCTGGAGCTCGTTGTTGCGCGCCGTGAGCGCGGTCTGCCGCTCAGCGTTGCGCAGATCCGCCGCCGCCTGGGCGCGATCGGCGATGCCGAGTCCGGCGAGTACGCCGAGCACGAGCAACGGTGCCAGCAGAATCGCCGCCAGCTTCGTGCCGACTCTCAAGTTGGCAAGCATCAGGCGCCTCGCCTCCCGGTTGTGATGTTCCTCTGCTCCGCGTCCGCCCCGAGCGGAACCGCAACCGGTCCCGACCGCTGGTCAAGGCTGTGCGCGAGGTCCTCGACGGCGCGTGCGACCGGCACGAACCCACCTGTGATGTGCTCATACGCTACGGGCGACCTCGACGGTTTGCGACCGCCGACCGTGATGCAGTGACTGCGATCACCGACGCAAGGTCGACGCTGCGCTCCCGCCTGTCCCCAATGCGGGTGAAAGGTCACGAGAATGCACGGTTGCCGGTACCGTTGGGCCTTGTGATCTTTCCTGGGGTGCAACCAAAACCCGCCTCTGCCGTGGTGACGATCCCGCCGTCGCGACCTGGTGCGAACGCCGCAGGGCAAGCCGACCCTGCGGCGCTCGAGGCCCGCCTCGACGAGTTCCCGCTCGATGTGTTGTTGGGACTGGTCGCAGGCAGCCGTCGGTCCGGGGTGCTGGAGATCGACGGGCCGCGGCCGGTCCTGTTGTACTTCGCCGACGGCGACCTCTGCGGCGGCGAATCCCTCGACGATCCAACTCTACGGGCTGCCGTCGCCGGCGTCAGCCCCGGCGGACGGCGTGACGCCGCCCGCGCCCTCGTCGAGGACCACCTCGTCACCGCCCTCGCCGCAACGCTCATCCCCTCGGACGCGAACGCCCGCTTCCGCCCGGGCCCCGCCGATCCGGAGCTGAGCCGGTACCGCTTCCGGATCGACACCACGATCGCCGCCGCCCACGACCGGGTGGAGGCGTGGCGGGTGATCGCAGATGTGATCCCGAGCACCGAGACGGTGCTCTGCCTCGCCCCTGACCTGCCCGACACGCTCGATCAGGTGTTGATCGAGCGGGCCGACTGGCAGGTGCTCAGCCGCGTCGATGGCACGCGGAACGTGGCCGACATCGTGACCGCTTCGGGCCGCTCCGCGTTCGACGTGTGCTCCGCCCTCTACCGCATGATCGTGCTCGGCGTGATCGCCGTGCCGTAATGCTGGCGGCTTCGCCGCTCCGGATGGGGCCCCAACCCCATCCTCCTCCCGAGCACGGGGCCCCGGTGGGTGCTGGCGGCTTCGCCGCCGCGGATGGGGTCATCCCTCCTCAGCGGAGGGCCATGGAGGTCGGCTCCACCGGGGTGGGCAGCAGCGTGTCGCCCATCAGGAACCGGTCAACCGACGCCGCGCACGAGCGACCCTCGGCGATGGCCCACACGATGAGGCTCTGCCCACGGCCCATGTCGCCACAGCAGAACACCCGCTCGTTGGCGGTCTGCCAATTGTCGTCCCGGGCGACGTTGCCCCTCTGGTCGTAGGCCACGCCGAGGTGGTCCAGCATCGAGCCCCGCTCCGGCCCGGTGAAACCCAGGGCCAGCAGCACCAGGTCCGCCGCCATCTCGAACGCGGTACCGGGCACCGGCACGAACGTCGGATGGCCGTGCTCCATCCTCAGCTCGACCTGGTGGCCGCGCAGCGCAGTCACCTTGCCCGCCTCATCGCCGACGAACTCGGTGGTCGTCACCGAGTACAGCCGCTCGCCACCCTCCTCGTGGGCGGAGGCGGTACGGAAGATGTTGGGCCACGTCGGCCACGGGTTGCCGACGCTGTCGCGCGACTACGGCGGCCGCGGCATGATCTCGAAGCTGTGCACGCTCGCCGCACCATGGCGGTGGGCGGTGCCGAGGCAGTCGGCGCCGGTGTCACCGCCACCGATGATGATGACGTGCTTGCCGTCGGCCCGGATCTGATCGGCCACCACGTCTCCCTCGGTCACCCGGTTGGCCTGGGGCAGGAACTCCATCGCCTGGTGGATGCCGGCCAGCTCCCGGCCCGGGATCGGCAGGTCACGGGCCGCCGTCGCACCACCGGCGAGGACCACGGCGTCATAGCCGTCGAGCTCGCTCGGATCGACGTTCACGCCGACGTTGGCGTTCACCCGGAACCGGGTGCCCTCCGCCTCCATCTGGGCCAGCCGGCGGTCGATGACCCGCTTCTCCATCTTGAAGTTCGGGATGCCGTAGCGCAGCAGGCCGCCGATGCGGTCGGCCCGCTCGTAGACGACGACATCGTGCCCCGCTCGGGTGAGCTGCTGCGCGGCGGCGAGCCCGGCCGGGCCCGAGCCCACCACCGCGACCCGCTTGCCCGTGCGCGCCGGCGGGATCTGCGGGGCGACCCAGCCCTCGTCCCACGCCCGCTCGATGATCGTGACCTCGACCTGTTTGATGGTGACGGGATCCTGGTTGATCCCCAGCACACACGCCGCCTCGCACGGGGCGGGGCACAACCGGCCGGTGAACTCGGGAAAGTTGTTGGTGGCGTGCAGCCGCTCGATCGCGTCCTGCCACCGATCCCGGTACACCAGGTCGTTCCAGTCCGGGATGATGTTGCCGAGCGGGCACCCGTTGTTGCAGAACGGGATGCCGCAGTTCATGCAGCGCGACGCCTGGTCCTGCAGCACCTCGGTCGGGAACGGCTCGTAGACCTCGTTCCAGTCGCGCAGCCGAACCGGCACCGGGCGGCGCGTCGGCAACTGGCGCCCGTGGTTCAGGAATCCGCGGATGTCACCCATCTTGTGTCGCTCGTTTCTGTTGGCGCCTTCGGCGCCCCGGACAGGGCCCCTACGCATGCCTGTTTGCCCGGATGGGGCCCCAACCCCATCCTCCTCCCGAGCATGGGGCCCCTACCCCATGCCGGGCTGTACCTGTTTGCCCGGATGGGGCCCCAACCCCATGCCGTGGCGTGCTGCTTTGGTTCTGACCGTTGGCGGGTCGCTGCTTGGTCAGCCGTGGGCCGCGGCCATGATCGCGGCGATCGGGTCGTCGCCTCGCTCCAACGCGGCGCGCTCGGCCTCGATCACCCGCTTGTAGTCGCGGGGCATGACCTTCACGAACCGGTCGAGCGCGGCGTCGCCCTCGGCCAGCAGTCGGGCGGCCAGGGCCGAGTCGGTCTCCTCGTGGTGGCGGCGGACCCACTCCGCGATCAACGCCCGTTCGCTCGCGTCCGGCCGCTCCAGCTCGACCATCTCGCCGTTGACCAGGCTGGCGAAGCGGCCGTCCACGTCGTGCACGTAGGCGACCCCGCCCGACATGCCGGCACCGAAGTTCCGGCCGGTACGACCCAGCACGAACACCTGGCCGCCGGTCATGTACTCGCACCCGTGGTCTCCCACACCCTCGACCACCGCGGTGGCGCCGGAGTTGCGCACCGCGAAGCGCTCGCCGGCGAGGCCGCTGAGGAACGCCTCCCCGCCCGTGGCGCCGTAGAGGCACACGTTGCCGGCCACGATGTTCTCGTCGGCCGCGAACGGTGCCTGCCGGTGCGGGCGCACCACCACCCGGCCGCCGGAGAGGCCCTTGCCCGTGTAGTCGTTGGCGTCGCCCTCGACCCGCAGCGTGATGCCCTTGGGCAGGAACGCCCCGAAGCTGTTGCCGGCCGAGCCGTCGAAGTGCACGGTGATGGTGCCGTCGGGAAGGCCGGCGCCGCCGTACCGTTTGGTCACCTGGTGGCCCAGCATCGTGCCGACGGTGCGGTTGACGTTGCGGATCGGCAGGCGGATGACGACGGGCTCGGCGCGCTCCAGCGCCGGTTCGGACAGCCGGATGAGCTCGTTGTCGATGGCGTAGGCGAGGCCGTGGTCCTGCGTGGTGGTGCAGAAACGGCTCTCCCCCGGCGCCGTCTCCGGCACGAACAGGATGGGCGCCAGGTCGAGACCGGCCGCCTTCCAGTGGTCCACCGCCTCGCTGGTGTCGAGCAGATCCGCCCGGCCGATGGCCTCCTCGATGGAGCGCAGGCCCAGCTCGGCGAGCAGCTCGCGCACCTCGGTGGCGATGTACTCGAAGAACGTCTCCACGAACTCCGGCTTGCCGCTGAAGCGGGCCCGCAGGTCGGGGTTCTGGGTGGCGATGCCGACCGGGCAGGTGTCCAGGTGGCAGACCCGCATCATGATGCAGCCCGACACGACCAGCGGCGCGGTGGCGAAGCCGAACTCCTCGGCGCCGAGCCGGGCGCCGATGATGTCGTCCCGGCCGGTCTTCATCTGCCCGTCGACCTGGACCCCGATGCGGTCGCGCAGCCGGTTGAGCAGCAGGGTCTGCTGGGTCTCGGCCAGGCCGAGCTCCCACGGGGCG
>JADLEF010000441.1 GCA_020846295.1 Acidimicrobiales bacterium | reverse complement strand
GAGCGTCAGCCCTGCGAAGCGAGCGTCAGCCCTGCGAAGCGAGCGTCGCGGGCCTAGCGTCGGGTGCATGCGGGTGATGCACGCCGAATCCGTGGCCGCCGCGCTGCGATCGCAGCCAGGGCCTCCCGAGGTCGACATCGAGACTGCGTCGGGGCCGGTGGTGCTGGCGCTGCCCGAACCGCTCGGCGGGGTGCCGGTGCCGGGTGCCACCAACCCTGAGCAGCTGTTCGGCTCGGCCTACGCCGGTTGCATGGTCTTCGCCATCGAGCACGCGGCGCGACGCCGCCGCATCGACCGGGCGATGCTCGAGGGCCTGCGCAGCGAGGCCTCGGTGCGCATCGGGCGAGCCCGTGACGGCACCAACCGCCTCGAGGTCGACCTGGTCCTCAGGCTCCCGCGCATCGGGCAGGTCGCGGCGGAGGAGCTGTGCGCGTTCGCCACCCGGTTCTGCCCGTTCCACCAGGCGATCGAGGGCAACGTGGCCGCCACCTTCACCGTCGTCGGCAGCGGTGAAGGTGAAGGTGAGGGTGAGGGTGACGGTGGAGGTGCGGGCGGCCGCGACGGCTGAGCGGGCCCGCCCGTCGGGTGGAACCGATGCGGCCGGTCCCCTGTGAAGGGAACCGGCCGTACCGTCTCTCGGGGATCTCGTGCGCTCGGGCCGCTCGGGCCCGGCCGGGTCAGTTGCTGGTGGCGAACTGCTGGTAGTCCGTGTCGTCCTGCAGCGATTCGTCACCGTCGAGCGGCAACGGTTGGAAGTAGTTCAGGGCGGCGTTCACATCGCCCACCCACACGTCCTCGGGCAGTTCGTAGAGGATCTCGACGCCGTTGCCGTCGGGATCGGCCACGTAGACGCTGTGGGTCATGCCGTGGTTGCCGCGGACCCGGAACTCGACGCCGGCCTCCTTGACGGTCCTGAGCCGCTCCAGCCAGGTCTCCCGGTCCGGGTAGCAGATGGCGAAGTGGTTGATGCCGACCTTGTTCTCGACCATGTTCCACTCGAGGTTCGCCGGCGGGAACACCGACGGGTCGGGGATCTGCACCAGCGCGATGTCGTGGTGGCGGTCGGGAGCACCGCGGTAGAAGCGGAAGTCGATCTCGGTCATGTCCGGGCGGCTGATCTTGCCGCACTGCTCGAGCCCGACGACCTCGGTGTAGAACCAATGGCTCTTTTCGATGTCCCGCACCATCAGCGCCAGGTGCTGCAGCGTCGGGCCTTTCGGGTTGGTCTGTCCCAACGATCTCTCCCCCGTCTCGTGCTCGGCCGCCGGTGCGCCGGCTCGGTCCTGCTTGGCCACCGTCGCCGGTGTGGCGGCAACGATGCCCGGTGACCGAGCGCGCTCAGTAGGGCCGAAGGACCGTCGCCGGAGGGACGGTCGGGCCCGCCGGCAGGACCGGGGTGCCCGCACCGTGCCGACCGGCGGGACCGGCCCCGGGGCGGCCCTGGCTCCGGCGGATGCGCCGTGCAGCGCACCACCTGCGGCGATACACGCCGGATCACCGTATCCACCGCGCCTCCGCGCCATCCTTGATGGCACGAACGTCAGGCGAACAGGAGCTACCAATGAGCCATCCGCACCGCAGCCCGCGCTGGGCCGGGATCACCCTCGGGTTCATCGCCGTGCTCGGCCTCGCATCCTGCGGAGGTGACGACGGTGGATCGGACGACGGAGCGAGCACGACGGAGACGATCGCCTCGAAGGAGGCCGGCGCGGTCACCGCCGACACCGCCGACGAGGCGGGGTCCTCGGCGGGCGGGACGGCGGGGGCGGACAGCGAGCCCGAGCCGATCGAGCTGACCGTCGGCAAGACCGGGTGGTACGACGGGTTCGCGGTGACGGTCGATCGCGTGCAGGCGGTCAGCTCCTTCGGCACCGAGGTGACCGTCGAGCTCACCTACCAGAACCTCGGCGGTGAGACGGCCTACGCCCCCGAGGCGCGCGTCGTGCTCGACGGCGAGGCGCTCGACACCTTCCCCGAGGTGCCCGAGGTCCCCGGCGAGGCCAAGACCTCCGGCACCATCGTGTTCGGCCTCAACGAGGAGGATCTCGACGAGGCCGGCCTGGTCGAGGCGCTCGGCACCGCGCAGTTGGTGTTCGGTGAGGCGCGCGACAACCAGACCAAGCTGCCGTTGATCCCCTCCGGCACGGTCGAGTCGACCGAGCCGAAGGAGCTGTCGGTGACCGGCACGCTCACCCACGGCGACCTGATCGTGAAGGTGCTCGGCGGCACGTTGGCCCCCAGCTACGAGGAGGGCGAGAAGGGCAAGGCCCAGCTCGACCTGCGCTTCGAGGTGAGCTGCAGCGCCACCTGCCCCGGCAGCGGCTTCGCCATCGACCGCTCGATGTTCTCGGTGAAGGGGGCCGACGGCACCTCGGCGGTGGCCGATGACCGCAGCCGCTGGTGCTGCGACGCCATCTACCCCGGCGACATCGCCGACGACGCCGATCACGTGGTCAGCTTCGTGGTGGCGTCGCCCGGCACCGGCGCCTGGACGCTGACCTTCAACGAGCCGAACCTCACCACGAGCGGCACGGCTCCGGTCCCGCTGTCGTTCACGATCTGATCGACGGGGCGCCGGACCGAGCCGTCCGGGCGCGTTCTCAGATCCGGCCCTGGCCCAGGTCGAGGCGGCCGCGGGCGACGTTGACCCGCAGCACGTCGCTCTCCCCCTCGGCCAGGCGCAGGGTGCGCAGCCGTCGGTAGGTGCGCTCCAGCGGATGGCCCTCGACGAGGGCCTCGCCCCCGACGAGCTGGATGGCGGCGTCGGCGACGGCGTTGGCCACCTCGCGGGCGAAGAGCTTGGCTGCGATGCACTCGTTGACCACGTTCTCGCCGGCGTCGGTCAGCCGAGCGGTCCGGTAGGCCATGCTGCGCGCCGCGTAGGCCTGGACCCGCAGATCCCCGAACCGCAGCCGGGCCCGTTGCTCGTCACCGGGGCGGCGGCCGTCGCGCCGCTCGGTGGCGAGGTGGGTCTCGAGCAGCTCCAGCAACCACGCCGCGGTGCCGACGCAGTCGGCGGCGATCATCCGGCGCACCTCGCTGATGCGCTCCAGCGCCTTGCCCCTGCCCTCGCCAGGCGCGCCGAGCACGCAGTGCCGCGGCACCCGTACCTCCTCGAAGGCGAAGGCCGCGTGGCGGGCGCCGTCGAAGGAGGCGAAGCGACGGGTGATCGACACGCCGGGGCGGTCGACGTCGATGACCACCATCGCCGGGCCCTGGCCTTCGACCTCGACGGTGGCGGTGAGGAAGTCGGCGTCGGCTCCGCCGGTCACGTAGGACTTCTGGCCGTCGACGACCCGGTCGTCGCCGTCGATGCGGGCCCGGCTGGGCCGGGCGCCGACCGGCTCGGTGAAGGCGAACCCGGCCCGCTTCTCGCCGGCCAGCAGCGGCTCGAGGTGGGTGCTGCGCAGGGGTTCGCCGACACCGGCCAGCAGCCCCGGGCTGGAGGCGAACACCCCCGGGAGGTGGGCGACGCCGTGACGGGCGAGCGCTTCGCGGGCGACGAGGAGCGTGAGCGCCGGTTGGTCCGCCCGGCCGGCGAGTCCCGGATCGAGGGTCAGTCGACGGATCCCGGCGGCCTCGACGGCGGCGCGCACCCTTCGGGAGCGCTCGTGCGGGTCGAGGTCCGGGTCGTCGCGCAGGGGCACCAGCTCGTCGCGGGCGACGCGCTCGGCGCGCTCGCGCAGCGCGACCAGTTCGGCAGGCAGGAACTCGGGCATGGCGCCAGTCTCGCCCACGGCGTTCGGCAATCGTGCGAGACGCCGCATCGGCCGCGTAGCGTAGGGAGCAGTGACTGCGACATCTGCCACATCATCGTCCGCCGTTCCCGCCCCGCCCACGGCGCCGTTCGGGACTTTGTTCACCGCGACCATGTCGCACGTCCGCTTCGAGGACGGCGCATGGGGCGAACCCGAGCTCGGCCCGGTGCAACCCTTCGCGTTCCACCCCGCCGCGCACGTCCTGCACTACGGCAGCGCCTGCTTCGAGGGCTTGAAAGCCCACCGGGGCCAGGACAACGTGGTGCGCATCTTCCGCGCCGCCGCCCACGTCGCCCGCATGCGGCAGTCGGCCGGGCTGCTGTGCCTGCCGGTGCCCCCGGCGGACATGCTCGAGACGATGATCCGCACCGTCACCAAGGCATCGGAGGCCGAGGTGCCGGCGGCGCCGGGGTCGCTCTACCTGCGTCCCACCCTGGTCGGCACCGAGGAGAACGTGGGCGCGGCGGCGGCGCCGTCGGCCACCGCGCTGCTGTTCGTGCTGGCCGGTCCGGTGGGTGACTACTTCTCGGGCGGCATCCGCCCGCTGACGCTGGCCATCGAGACCGAGCAGCCCCGCACCACCCCGCAGTACGGGATGGTGAAGTCGGGCGCCAACTACGTGATGGCGTTGCGCCCGACGCTGGAGGCGAAGAAGAACGTCGGCGCCGACCAGGTGCTGTTCGCCCCCGGTGGCGTGGTCCAGGAGACCGGCGCAGCCAACTTCATGTTGATCGACGCCGAGCGGGTCATCACCCCGGCGTTGACCACCTCGTTCCTGCACGGCGTGACCCGCGACTCGCTGCTGACGCTGGCCCGTGACCGCGGTTTCACCGTCGAGGAGCGCGACGTCACCGTCGACGAGGTGATCGAGTGGGCCCGCCGGCCCGATGCCGAGGCCGGCCTGTCCGGCACGGCTGCGGTGCTGTCACCGGTCGGCACGCTGGTGCACAAGGGCGAGCGGATCGCCATCGGCACCGGCGGCGTGGGCGAGCACTCGATGCGCCTGCGCAGCGCCCTGACCGACCTGCACATCGGCGCCGTTCCCGATCCCTACGGTTGGCTCACCCTCCCCTGACGGGAGAGAATCGACCATCCGACACCACCCGCAGCCGGCCCTCGGGCCGGCTGCCCGCACCTGCCAGGCATTTCCCCTCCGATGCTCAGCGCACTCCGTGTCCTCGATCTGTCCGACCAGCGCGGCCAGCTGTGTGGCCAGATCCTCGCCTTCCTCGGCGCCGAGGTGATCCTCGTCGAACCGCCGGGCGGCTCCCCGGCGCGCCGGCTCGGGCCGTTCGTGGACGGCGCCGATCCCGACGACGGCGAGCACTCGCTGTTCTTCTGGAGCTACAACCGGGGCAAGCGTTCGATCGTGCTCGACCTCGACACCGAAGAGGGCCGGGCCCACCTGCGCCGACTGGCGGCGGGGGCCGATGTGCTCGTCGAGTCGTTCGATCCCGGCCGCATGGCGGCATGGGGCCTCGGGCCGGATGACCTCGCCGCGCTGAACCCGGCCCTCATCGTCACCTCGATCACACCGTTCGGCTCGACGGGACCGAAGGCCCACTGGGCTGCCAGCGACCTGACCATCGTCGCCGCCGGCGGGCAGATGAGCCTCACCGGCGACGACGACCGGGCGCCGCTGCGGGTCACCGTGCCCCAGGCCGACGCCCACGCAGGCGCCGAGGCGGCCGGCGCGGTGCTCGTCGCCCTCTACGAGCGCCAGCACCTCTCCGGCACCGGGCAGCACGTGGACATCTCGGCCCAGCACTCGGTGCTGCAGGCGGCGCAGTCCATGATGCTGGCCCGCCCCGTCGGCGCCAGCCTGCTCACCCGGGTCGCAGGAGGGATCAAGGCCGGTCCGATCCACGTGCAGCTGATGTGGCCGTGTGCGGACGGCTACGTGTCGGTGACGCTGCTGTTCGGCGCGGCCATCGCGCCGTTCACCCAGAACCTGGTCGACTGGGCCCGGGCCGAGGGCTTCGTCGACGACGAGACCGCCGGGCAGGACTGGGTCACCTTCACGGCCAAGATCTTCACCACGCCCGAGGGCCCGCCGATCTACGAGAAGCTCAAGGCCGATCTGGCCCGCTTCTTCCTCACCAAGACGAAGCAGGAACTGCTCGACAACGCGTTCTCACGCCGGTTGCTGATCGCCCCGGTGACGACCACCGCCGAGGTGATGGCCAGCCCGCAGCTCGCCGCCCGGGACTTCTGGCAGGACGTCACCCACCCCGATGGCCGTACCGTCCGGTATCCGGGGGCGCTGGCCAAGCTGACCGGAACGCCGCTGCCGAGCCTGCCGGCGGCGCCGACCCTGGGCCGCGACACCGCCGAGGTGCTGGCCGAGCCGGCCCGGACGCCGTCGGTGCCCGCCGTTGCGGCGGCACCGCAGCGCACCGGCAAGGCGCTCGAAGGTCTGAAGGTGCTCGACCTGATGTGGGTCATGGCCGGCCCGGCGGCGAGCCGGGTGCTGGCCGACTACGGCGCCACCGTGGTGCGCATCGAGTCCTCCAAGCGGGTGGACACGGCGCGGACGATCCAGCCGTTCCGCAACGACGGCACGGGCGTGGACGACTCCGGGCTGTTCAACAACATGAACGCGGGCAAGCTCGCCCTGGCCTTGGACATGTCCAAGCCCGAGGCGCGCGACGTGATCCTCGATCTCGTGCGCTGGGCCGACGTGGTGCTCGAGGCGTTCTCGCCCAAGGCCATGAAGGGCTGGGGGCTGGACTACGAGACGCTGCGTGCCGTGAACCCGAGGATCGTCATGTTGTCGACCTGCCTCATGGGCCAGAGCGGCCCGTGGATGTCGCTCGCCGGGTTCGGCACCATGGCGTCGGCCATCTCCGGGTTCTTCAACCTGGCCGGCTGGCCGGACCGGGCGCCGTGCGGCCCCTTCGGTGCCTACACCGACTACACCGCGCCGAAGCTCACCCTGGCGGTGCTGATGGCGGCGGTGGAGCACCAGCGCCGCACCGGCGAGGGCCAGTACATCGACTTCTCCCAGGGCGAGGCGTCGATGCAGTTCCTCGCCCCCGCGATCCTCGACCAGTCCGTCAACGGCCGCCAGGCCGAGCGGCACGGCAACGACGACGTGGTGTTCGCCCCCCACGGCGTGTACCGCTGCGCCGGCGAGGACCGTTGGGTGGCGGTGGCGGTCACCGACGACGCCTCATGGCGGGCGCTGTGCGGCGTGCTGGACCGCGGGGACCTGGCGTCGCTCGACGCGCAGGAGCGCCGGGCCCGGCGTCGGGAGCTCGACGAGCTCATCTCGACCTGGACGGCCACGCTGGGCCAGGAGGCGGCGGAGGAGCGCCTGCAGGCGGCCGGGGTGGCCGCGCACCAGGTGCAGAACTCCCCGGAGTGCATCGCCGATCCACAGCTGGCGTCGCGCCACGCGTTCCTCGAGGTCGACCACGCCTCGTTGGGCACGACCTGGGTGGAGGGCAGCCGCTTCGTGCTGTCGCGCACCCCGGCAACGGTGACCCGGGGCGGGCCGGTCTACGGCCAGGACACCTTCGAGATCCTGACCGACATCCTCGGCTACGACGGCGATCGCATCGCCGAGCTGGCCGTCGCCGAGCTGCTCGAGTGACCCGGGTCGGTGACCGGGGCGGGTTCAGTCCTGCACGGTCACCGACGCACCGTCGGCGAGGAAGTTGTACAGGTACTGCGCGTTGGCATCCTCCATGCGGATGCACCCGTGCGAGACGCCGTACTGGCCGAGCGGGGTCCACAGGCGCTCGTCCCGGCTGCCCACCCAGGGGATCCCGTGGAAGCCGATGTCGCCGTTGAACACGGTGAAGTAGTCCATGTGCACGGTCTCGACATCCTTGGCCGTGCCGACGCGCTGGCGGCCCACCACGGCGAAGCTCCCGGTCGGGGTCTCGTTGCCGGGACCACCGGTGGAGATCGGCCATCGGGTGACCTGCTGCCCCCCGGCGTTGAACACGTAGAGCTGCTGCTCGGACAGGTCGACCACCACCGAGGCGGGAAGCTCGGCGCTCAGCGCTCCCCCGCTGCGCTCGAGCCGGTTCCAGGTCGCGGGGTCGAGCAACCCCGAGGCGGGCAGACCGCGGGCGGTCTGGAAGTCCGCCAGGGCGGCGGCGGTGACGGGGCCGAGGGCGCCGTCGACCTCGCCGATGTCGTAGCCGTGGGCGAGCAGCAGGCGCTGCGCGGCGGCGGCCTGCTCCTCCGCGGTGAGCGCCGCAGTGGCGTTGCTCGCGGTGGTGCTGGTCGCGGTGGTGCTGGTCGCGGTGGTGCTGGTTGACGTGGTTGTACTGGCCGACGTGGTTGGACTGGCCGCCGTGGTACCGGTCGACGCCGTGGCACTGGTCGACGCGGCCGGGACGGTGGTCGCGGTGCGGGCGGTGGTGGTACTGGCCGCAGCGGCGAGCACGTCGGGCGCCGACGGGACGGCGGCGTCAACGGTGGACGTCGTCGCCGGCGGCGAGGCGGCGTCGCCGTCGCACGCGAGCAGGCCACCGGCCAAGGCCGCGACGAGGAACAGGCGCGCCGCACCGGCGGCATGGCGGCGTGCGGCCCGGGCCACGTTCATGGTTGGGTATCGGCCGGGGGTCGGACCAGATTGAACCCCAAATCGGGGGCGCCCGGCCCTCGCCCGGACCCCAGCGTCCGCGGCTCTCGAACGCCGTCACGGCCGCCGAGCCGGCCGGCGCGGCGACGTGTGGTCTGCTTCGGGATGTCCCCGACTCGAGCTCCCTCTACGGGCCGAGGGCGCTCCCTGTGCGCTTCACCGCCCGCTGAGCGGCGCCGGTGCCGGTGGCTGCGGTGGCTCGGCGGTGACCCCGGCCGCGGTGGCGCCGGGCACCGTGGCGGGCAGCCGGGCGATCAGCGCCGCGCCGAGGGCGCACAGCGCGGCCAACAGCAGGAACGGGGTACGGAAGTGCCCGGTCCGGTCGGCCAGCCACCCGGTGGTGAACGGCGCTCCGAGCGCGGCCACCGAGTAGAAGATCGTCATCGTGGAGAACGCCTCGTTGAAGGCGCGGGCCTCGGTGTGGTCCCGCACATAGGTGGCGACCAACGTCGGATAGCTGGACCACACCGCCCCGAAGCAGAAGACGCCGACCACGGCGACCGGTCCGCGGCCGACGGCCACGACGGTGGTGCCCACGGCGGCCGTGGCCAGCACGACGGTCATCACCGGCTTGCGCCCCCAGCGGTCCGAGGCGAGCCCGAGCAAGGGGGCGCCGGGGATGGCCAGCAGGCTCATGGTCGAGAAGGCGACGGTGGCACCACCCTTGGTCAGCCCCGCATCGTTCTGCAGGGCGCGCACCAGGAACGGCGTGAACCCGGCGCCGACTGCGGCGAACAGGGCGTACGACGCGGTGATGCGCGGCCAGTGGGCGACCCGACGCAGCTGCTCGAGGCTGAAGCGCCCGCCGACCGGCCGATCGGTGCGCGGCGGCCGGGTGAACAGCACGAGCCCGGCCAGCAGCGCGACGCACACCGCGGCCTCCACCACCCACACGGGCCGCCACAGCAGCTCGTCGCCGGCGCTGCGGCGCGCCGCCGAGGTGCCCATGCCGACGACGAACGTGCCGAGTCCGACCGAGGCGGTCAGCGAGCCGATGACCAGGCCGCGCCGCGCCGCCGACACCGTGCCGGTGAGTATGGCCGGGGCGGTGGTCCAGATCCCCGCCCCGGCCCCACCGCAGAGGAACAACCCGACGACCATGGCCCCCAGGCCGTGCACCGTCGACATCCACAGCAGACCGGCCGCAGCGACGAGCACCGCGCCGCGCATGATGGCGATGGGCTCGCAACGCCGGGCCAGGGAGGCGACGACCAACACCCCGACGAGGTAGGCGGTGTAGATGGCGGTGCCGCCGACGCCGGTCTGGGTGTGGTCGAGCCGCAGGGTGTCCTCCATGGCGGGCAGCAGCAGCCCGTAGGTCGACCGCCCGAAGGAGTGCGACACGATCGGCGTGAGCGCGACGAGGATCGCCCCCGCCACCCCGAGGGTCGGCCACGGGGACGCGGCGGTGGTGGCGCGGGCCCGGCGCGGCACCCGGGGCCGATCAGCCGGCCCGCCAGCCCGAGACGTCGAGGTCCTCCGGCAGCGGGACGAAGAGGTTGCGGCGCGGGCCCTCGACGTCGCGGGAGATGTGGCCCCGGCCGGTCAGGTCGTCGGCGAGCAGGATGTCACCCGCTCCGAAGCGGCGGACCTCGCCGTGGCCGGTCTCGATCTCCACGGCGCCATACAGGTTGATGACCAACTGGCGGCGTGGCGCGACGTGGAAGCCGAGGTCCTGACCGGGGTGGTTCTCGCGGT
>JADLEF010000440.1 GCA_020846295.1 Acidimicrobiales bacterium | reverse complement strand
GGTCGCCGTCGTCGAAGGCCTGACCGGCGTGATCCTCGGCCTGCTGGTCGCCTTCTTCTTCCTCAAGGACGGCGGCGCCATCCGCTCCGCCGCGGTGCGCGTGCTGCCGGCCCGCCGTCAGGAGCTCGCCCGACGGTTGAGCTCCAGGGCCTGGCGCACCGTGGGTGGCTACCTCCGCGGCGCCATGCTGCTCGGTATGGTCGAAGCGATCATCATCGGCATCACGTTGACCCTCGTCGGCGCCGAGCTGGCACTTCCGGTGGCCGTGCTCACGTTCGTGGCTGCGTTCCTGCCGATCGTCGGCGCCATCGTCGCCGGGGTGGTCGCCGTGCTCGTCGCGCTGGCCACCACCGGGGCGGGCGGCGCGCTGGTGGTCGCCGTGGTCGCCCTTGTCGTCCAGCAGCTGGACAACGACCTCCTGGCTCCCTTGGTGTACGGCCGTGCCCTGCAGCTGCACCCCTTGGTGGTCCTGTTGTCCATCGTCGCCGGCGGAGCGCTCTTCGGCGCGGCCGGCACCATCCTCGCCGTGCCGGTCACCGCCGTGCTCATCAACGTGACCGCCGAGGCACGGGACGCGCACGCCGAAGGCGCCGCGGTGCCCGCCGCGCTCGACGCGGCCGAGCAGCTCGACCCGCCGGACCCGCCCGAGCCGAAACCGTGATCGACGCCGGTCGGCGCCGGCCGGTCAGCCGAGCGGCGTCAGGCTGTCGAGCAGTTCGCCCAACGCGACCGTGGCGATGGCGATGCGCTGGTCGGCGATGCCGTACGGCACGAGCAGGGTGTCCCCCACGGCCAGCGCTCCGCACGTGTACACGACGTTCGGCACGTAGCCATCGCGATCGGTGGGCGCGGGCCGCAGGAACGGCCGCGCCGAAGCGCCCAGCACCCGCTCGGGCCGTTCGAGGTCGAGCAGCAGGGCGCCGATGGCATAGGTGCGCATCGGGCCCACCCCGTGGGTCAGCACCAGCCAACCCCGCTCCGTCTCGATCGGTGAACCGCAGTTGCCCAGCTGCAACAGCTCCCACGCCCGGGTCGGCTGTTGGACCACCGTCGCGTCGCGCCACCAGCGCAGGTCGTCGGAGAAGGCGACCGCGTTGGTCTCCCGGTCCGATCGGGACAGCGCGGCGTACCGACCGCCCACCTTGCGGGGGAACAGCGCCAGTCCCTTGCCGATCGCGGCGTCGCCGGCCACCGGGGACATCGAGAACGACGTGAAGTCCGCGGTCCGGATGAGCTGCTGGGAGATGTGCACCCCGTCGAACGCGGTGTAGGTGCCGTAGTAGCACGCCTGACCGTCGTCCTCGGTGACGCGCACGAACCGGGCGTCCTCCATGCCCTGGGACTCGAGGGCCGACTGCGGCCACAGCACCCGCTCCGACACCGAGGTCGTCGGCGGGAAGGCCAGCTCGTAGGACGAGCGGGCCAACCCGCGGAGGGTGGCGATGGTGCGCCCCGTGTTGCGTCGCGTCGCGGTGTCGGCGGCGAGCCGGGTGAGCCGCTCGTCGAGCTCGTCGTCGTCGAAGTGCTCGGGCAGCGCGTCGAGCACGAAGGCGCAGTTGTCGGCGTCGTCGCCGAACTCCACGAGCTTGGCGTGCAGCACCGAACGATGGTGGGTGCCGGGCGTGGACGCACCGGACTGCGGGAATGGCCCCGGTTCGTCGACCGTGACCGTGCCGTCCGGCGCCAGCCGCCCGGAGCGGAACCCGATGGTGGAGAAGTGGCCCTCGCCGATGGCGCGCACGCTCAGCAGGAACCGCACCCCACCGGCATCGTCGGGGACGGGATGCGCCACGATCGAGGGGTTGCACAGGGCGGCGCCCTCGATGGCGTACTCATGGGTGAACGACGCGCCGAGGAACAGCAGGCGGCTGTCGGACAGCTCGATCGACGGATCGACGCGCGACATCACCAGCGACGCGTGGCGGCGGAACGTCTCGCGCAGGTCCCGGTGGCGATGGGCGAAGCGCTCCTCGATGCTGCGCACGGTCTCGACCACGTCGCGCTCGTCGAGCGCGAGGATGCGTTCCAGCACCGGACCGGCCCGCGACCCACCGGGGCCGACGATCTCCCGGCCGGGCAGGAAGAACCGCGCCACCACCCGCGCGGCGTCCGGGCGGAGCAGCACACCGTGGTCGGTCACCCGCACCCCGGCCGGTTCGGCTCCGCTCACGGCGCCTGCTGCTGCGCCCGGGAGCGCTGCATGGTCGAGATCAGGGCGAGGGTCGACTCGGTGCCCTGGTTGCGGTTGACCTCGGTGGCGGACAGGCCGTCGAAGGCGCCGCCGGTGTCGGGGTCGAACATGGTCAGACCGCTGTCGTTGTCACCGTCGAACCAGGCCGCCGAAGCCTCCACGCCGCGCAGCCAGGCGCGGTCCCCGGTGATGGTGTAGGCCCGCCAGCAGGCGTCGGCCATGGCGGCGGCCTCGATCGGCTGCTGGTCGAACGCGGCGCCGGCGTCGTTCGGGCCGCAACCGCCCGCCGGGGTGACGGACAGGTGGCCACGCTCGGTCTCCCGGGTGAGCAACCAGCCCAGCATCGCCAGCCCCCTGTCGATCGCAGCCACGTCGTTCAGCGCATCGCCGGCGGCGATGACCGCCTCGGCCAGCGCCGCGTTGGCGTAGGCGAGGCGCGGCTCGGGCCACCGCCAGGCGGCGTCCGGAACCGTGCCGATCACCTCGAGGGCGGCGCGCAGCAGCGCCCGGGTCGGTTCGTGGGCAGGCTCGACGGAGGCCACTGCGACCGCGCCGAGCGCAGCGAAGGCCATGGCGCGAGGCCAGGGCGAGCGCACGCCGATGCTCTTGTCGTACCCGTGGCGGGCCAGCACCCGCAACAGCGGGTCCTCGTGGTGGCTGGCCAGCGCGCCCAACCCCCACAGCGCACGGCCCCAGCAGTCGTCGGTGCTGCCGACATCGGTCCACGCCCCGAAGCGGTCGCGCCGGTTGCGGCAGCGACCGTCGCGGTCCTGGGCGTCGAGCACGAAGCGGAGGCACACCCGCGTCAGGCGGCGGGCGTCGCCGCGGTCCGGCTCGCGGGCCATGACGACGAGGACGCGAGCGTTGTCGTCGGTGCAGTAGCCGTGCTCGGCTGAGCGCACCGCGCCGTC
>JADLEF010000439.1 GCA_020846295.1 Acidimicrobiales bacterium | reverse complement strand
TTCGGCCGGCCGGATGACGAACTTGGAGAAGCCGGCTTCGACGAAGGCCTCGATGCGCTCGGCCAGGCCGTTCGGGCCCACGCCGATGGTGGTGTTGGGGTCGAAGCCTGGACGGCGCGCCTCGATCGAGGCGCGCACGGTGTCGCTGATCGATCCGGTGACCCACGACAGGTTCATCCCGTAGTGCTCGCGGTCGATGTGACGTCCGGCCGCGGCGGCTTCGGCGGCGATGCGGTCTCGGGCGGTGCTGGCTTCCTCGGGGGTGCACAGGCCGGGCATCCAGCCGTCGCCGATGCGTCCGCAGCGTCGCAGCGCGGCGGGGACCTGCCCGCCCAGCCACACCTCGAGCGGTTGCTGGAGGGGTCGCACGGCGAGGCGGACGGCGTCGTAGCGCCGGCCGTGGGCGCCCTGCAGGCTGACCGTGCCGCCGGCCCACAGCGTGCGCATGACCTCGAGGGATTCCTCGAGCATCGAGGTCCGGGAGGCGGCGGTCACGCCCTGGGCGTCGAGCTCGGCCGGTTCGTTGAGGCCGATGACGGCCAGCAGCAGCAGGCGGCCGGCGGAGAGCTGGTCGAGCGTGGCGAGTTGTTTGGCCAGCCACACCGGGTCTCGGCCCGGAAGGATGAGGTGGCTGCCGATCTTCAAGCGGCTGCGTCGACCCGCGGCGACACCGAGGGCGGCGATCGGATCGAACACCTGCCCGGTCACCACGTCGGGGACCCAGATCGAGTCGTAGCCCAGGTCGTCGAGGGCGTCGACCAGCGCGAGGTAGCCGGCAGGATCGTCGATCACCCCGACGCCGGCGGCCACACCGATGCGGATCTTGAGGTCGGTGGTGATCGGCGACAGCGGCCGTTCGGTGGTTGCCATGGTGTTCTCCTCCACGCTGATGCCGGGCGCCGGTTCGGTGTCGTCGGTGAGGAGCGGGCGACCGGATCGCAGACCGGACCCTACCTTGCAGGATGGTTCACCTCGGGGGTCGCGCGGCGGGCGAACTGAGCGCCGACGGCACCGCCGACGTCCTCGGCCGGGAGGTGCGCATCGGGAGCACCAGGATGGACGTACAGGCTCCGCCGGCGGCGATGAGCCACCAGATGCGGTCGTAGGAACCGATGCGGGCCGCACCGGATGTGCCCAGGATGGCGACGGTGACCGCGACGCCGAACGTTCCGCCGAACGGGCGGACGGCTTGCACGGCGGCGCCGCCGACCCCGGCTCGGCCGGAGGGCAGGGCCTGCGCCGCGACGCTGGAGAGCTGCGGGAACACGCAGGCGACCCCGACGCCGCTGAGCAACATGGACGGGAAGTAGTCGAGCCAGTAGTCGGCGTCGGCGCCCAGCAGCACCAAGCGGTAGACGGCGCTGCCGGCGAAGAGGAACCCGCCGGCGATGAGGAGGGGCCGCTGGCCGATCCTTCCGGCGAGCTTGCCGACCCGAGGCGACAGGAGGCCGACGGTGATGGGCCCGGGTGCGACCCCGAAGCCCGCTTGGAGCACCGACCAATCCCACACGTTGGTGAGGAACAGGATCGAGCCGAAGAACAGCGCCGAGAACGCGGTGCCGAACGACAAGGTGGCGAGGTTCGCCCACCGGAAGTTGACGAGGCGGAACAGGTCGAGATCGAGCGCCGGTGCGCTGGTGCGCTGCTGGTGGAGCACGAACACGACCAGCACTGCGAGCCCGGCGAGCGCAACGGCGACGGTGCGGGTGCTGAGCCAACCGAACTCGTCGGACCCGACCACGCTGTAGGACAGCAGCCCTGCGGCGGCAGCGATCAGGATCACCCCGATCGGCGAGGGGACCCTCGCGGTGGGATCGGACGATTCCTGCAGCCCTTTGCGCCCGGCGAGGACGGTGTACACGCCGACGGGAAGGTTGATGAAGAACGCCCACCGCCAACCCAGGCCTTCGACGATCGCGGCGCCCAAGGTCGGGCCGAGTGCGCCGGCGACCGCTCCGGCTGCGCCCCAGATCGCCACCGCGCGGGGCAGCTGCTCGTGGGTGAAGGCGTGCATCACCAACGCCAACGACGCCGGGATCAACGCAGCGGCGCCGCCGGCCTGGACGATGCGGAACGCGATCAGCAGCTCTGCGCTGGGTGCGAACCCGCACGCCATCGACGCCATCGTGAACACCAGCGAGCCGGCGAGGAACACCCGCCGATGGCCCACCCGGTCAGCGAGCTTGCCTGCGGGTATGAGCAGTGCCGCGAACACGATCGTGTAGGCGTTCAGCACCCACGAGAGCTCCGACGCGCTGGTCCTGGCGAACGTCGCGGTGATGTCGGGGAAGGCGACGTAAAGGATCGTGGTGTCGAGGAACGTCGCCAGCGTCGCCAGCGATGCGATCAGCAATGTGGAATTGGAGCGGTTCGCCATGCCGCTCAGCCCTGCGCCGCGAGCCGGGCGTGGAACGACTCGGCCACCGATGAGCCACTAAGTTGCATCATGGAACGCACCCTAGACAATTGAGTTCCACCATGCAACCCAGCGATCCCGGCGGCCCTCGCGGCTGGCCTCTAGCCTGGTCGGATGTCGCCTGTCGAGACCGTTGCCGCCTTCATCGCCGCCATCGAGGCCAAGGACGTGGACGCCGCCGTCGCCCTCGCCGCCGCCGGCATCTCCTACGAGAACATGCCCATCGACCCCGTCGTCGGCCACGAAGCGCTGGCCCGGACGCTGCACGGCTTCCTGGCACCGGCGAGCACCGTGGAGTTCCGGATCCTCAAGCAGTGGACGTTCGATCGCACTGTGATCAACGAGCGCCTCGACCGCTTCCAGATCGGCGACGGTTGGCTCGAGCTGCCGGTCGCCGGGGTCTTCGAGGTCGACGGCGACGGCAAGATCTCGTTGTGGCGTGATTACTTCGACATGGGTTCCTACACCCGGCAGTTCGCCAAGCTCGCCGGCCGATGACCGCGCCGGCCGCCGAGGCCACGGTGATCGACGCGCTCACCGCTGGGCTAGGTTGCGCGCGGGTCGGCGCAGGCCGCGGCGAGAGCTGGAAGGTTGAACGATGGCAACGGTGCTCTACGAACGTGATGGTGCGGTCGCTCGGGTGACGATGAACCGTCCCCAGTATGGGAATGCGCAATCGCGGGTTCTGCTCGAGGAGCTCGACGACGCGCTGCGGGAGGCGATGGACGATCATGACGTGCGCGCCGTGGTGCTCTTCGGTGCCGGTGACAACTGGTCATCCGGTCACGACATCGGCACCAAGGAGGAGATCGCGGACCGTGAGGCTCGGCCCTATCAACCCGGGGTCAGCGGTGTGTTCCAGCGGTCCTGGGACTTGAACGTCGAGAACACGATGCGCTGGCGGGACCTCCCCAAGCCGACCATCGCGGGGGTGCACGGCATGTGCATCTACGGCGGGTGGATGATCGCGGCGGCGATGGATCTGATCGTCGCCTCCGAGGAGGCCCAGTTCGTGCCGGGGTTCTTCCAGTTCCAGTCCACGCCGTGGGACATCGGGTTCCGCCGGGCGAAGGACCTGCTTTGGAGTCAGGGTCTGATCGACGCACACGAAGCGCTTGAGCTGGGCTTCGTCTCGCGCGTCGTGCCGCGTGGGGATCTCGAGGAAGCAGCGATGTCGAAAGCGGCGCGCATCGCCCGCCTCCCTCCGCTGATGGCCGAGATGATCAAACGTCAGATCAACGATGCGCAGGACGCCATGGGGTTCCGGGCGGCGATCAGCGCCGGGCATTCGTCCTACATGATCGCCAGCCTGGGAGGGGTGTTCTTCGACGAGAAGAACCCGTTCGGCTCTCGCAAGCGGATGCCAGGCATCGACTCGGCCAGACGGCGACACGCCGAACAGGAGTAGGCGCCGCCTCCCCGGTGGACCGCCGGCCGCCGGGGGAGTGTAACGCGCGCTAGCTTGATGTTGCCGGGTGGCCGGTGGACATCATCGAAGGGAGCGCAGCATGGATCGCAACGTGCAGCGGGGCTTGGCGGAGCGGTTGGTGTCGCACTTTCGGGCCGGAACCCAGGATCTCGCCGAGAGCGAGCTGCTGCTTCCGACCGACCGCTACCGCGATCCGGCGTGGACCGCCGCCGAGCGGGAGATGATCCGGCGCCTGCCCGTCGTGGCGGCGCATGGCAGCGAGTTGCCCGAGCCGGGCGACTTCGTGACCGACGAGTTGCTCGGTACGCCGGTGCTCTTGGTGCGCCAGTCGGATGGCGGGGTGAAGGGGTTCGTCAACGTTTGTCGCCATCGCGCCACGCAGGTGGAGTGGGAGCGGTGCGGCAATCGTCGGCTGTTCTCCTGCCCGTACCACGCGTGGACCTATGAACGAAACGGCGAGTTGCGCAACGTGCCGGTCGGGTCGACGGGCTTCGCGGGCGTCGACACCGCGGACTACGGCTTGATCGAGCTGCCGACCGAGGAGCGCCATGGGATGGTGTGGGTGGTGTTGACCCCGGGGGCGGACATCGATGTGGCCGCGCACCTGGGCGCGGCCCTCGATGCCGACCTGGCGGCGTGGGATCTGTCCGGTGTGGTCCAGGAGCGCGTTGAACGGTTCGACAACCCGTTCAACTGGAAGTACACGATCGATGGCTTCCTCGAGGGCTATCACGTGCGGTTCCTGCACGCGCGGTCGATCGGGCGGTACTTCGTGTCCGACGTGAACATCTTCGACCAGTGGGGTCCGCATTGCCGCACGATGCCGCCGCGGACGAGCTTCGGTGCCGTCGCGGAGGGGCCCGTCGAGGACATACCGCTGCCCAAGGTCACGTTCCCGATCTACATCCTGTTCCCTGCCACCGTGCTGGTGTGGCAGCACGACCATTGGGAGCTGTGGACGTCGCTGCCCGACGCCGTCGATGCGACCCGGTCGGTGACCCGGGTGCGGCTGTTGGTGTCGACGGGCGCGGCTGCCGTGCAGGACCAGGCCTTGTGGGACAAGAACTGGAAGATCCTCATGGACACGATCGCGGCGGAGGACTGGCGGGCTGCCGAGCTGGCTCAGAGGGCGCTCGCGTCCGCGCCACCGCATCTCGTCTTCGGTCGCAACGAGCCGGCGCTGCAGCACTTCCACCGTGCCATCGAGGAGCGCTGCACCAGCCGGTAGCCTCGCCTCGATGCGAGCTGCGGGCGGGCATGTCTGAGTCCAAGGCGAGCGCGCCGCGCCCTCGTGGTCGCCGCCCGGCGGGCTCGCAGTCCGGCCGCCAGCAGTTGCTCGCGGCCGGGCTCGAGCTGTTCTCGCGGCAGGGGTTCGCCGGCACGTCGGTCGACGAGATCGTGACGGCCGCCAACGTGACGGTGCCGGTGCTCTACCACCACTTCGGCACCAAGGCCGGGCTGTACGCCGCGGTGGCGGAGCAGGTGTACGCCCGTGTGGTGGAGCACCACGAGACGATCCTGCAGGGTGAGCCGGACTTCACCGAGGTCATCGACCGGTTGATGGCGCTGGCGGAGGACCTCTATCGCCGGGAGCCGGCGCTCTCGCCGATGCTGCTGGCGGTGCTCATCGACACCCAGCGTGATCCCGAACTTGGCGAACGGCTCGGTGACACCGTGCGGTCGCTACGGCGGTTCTTCGATCGGGTGGCCGCCCTCGCCCCGCAGGAACTGCGCCCGACGCCGGCCGCGCAGCGCAGCCTGGCCCGGGCGTTGGTGACGATCATGAACGGGCTCGACGTGTCCTCGGTCATCGCGCCGTCGCGACAGGACTACGTCTCGACGATCAGCGCCTTGCGGTTGCTGCTGCACCGCGGCGTTTCCCGGCGAGAGCGCCCGGCGGCGACGGGCAGCTGACATCGCGGGGGAGGCCCTCGCCAAGCAGCCCCAGGAACCGAGGTTGCCTCGGCAGCTGGACCTTCAATAGAACGATAGCTAGTTTGTGCGTTCCGGCCGGTATGGATGCCCGCCCGGCGAGAGGATCACCGTGTCGAACCAACCGGCGCGAACGTCAGGATCGGTGCTGCCGCCGTATCTCGAGGGCATCTACGCCCCGGTCGTCGACGAGGTCGACGCCGACCACCTCGCGGTGGTCGGGCGGCTGCCCGACGAGCTCGCCGGGCTGTTCGCGCAGAACGGGCCCAACCCCTCGTTCCCACCCGGAGTCGGCCACTCGTGGTTCGACGGCGATGGGATGGTGCACGGTGTGGAGGTGCGCGACGGTGTCGCCTCCTACCGCAATCGCTTCGTCGCCACTCCCGGCTTGGCCGAGGACCGCGCCGCCGGGGCCGCGACGTACGTCGGGTCGTTGGCCGGGCCCGGGGCGGGACGCCGCCACAAGAACGTGTCGAACACCGACGTGGTGTTCCACGCCGGGCGGTTGCTGTCGTTGTGGTGGGAAGGCGGGCTGCCCTACGAGCTCACGCTGCCCGGTCTCGACACGATCGGACCGTGCGACTTCGGGGGCACCTTGACGCTCGGGATGACCTCGCACGTCAAGGTCGATCACCGCACTGGCGAGTTGTTCTTCTTCGATTGGGCCACCCGGGCCCCGTGCCTGCAGGTGGGTGTCATCGGCGCCGACGGCATGCTCGCCGGGTCGCGGCCGGTGGAGCTTCCCGGCCCCCGGGTGCAACACGACATCGCGCTGACCGACCGGTATGTGTTGGTGTTCGACCTGTCGATGTCGCTCGACCCGGCCCGCCGCAGCGATCCGACCATCGGGTTCCGCTTCGACGACGAGCTTCCGTCGCGGATCGGGCTCGTCGATCGTGCCTTGGCCGGTGACTCGCCGGTCCGCTGGTTCGAGATCGAGCCGTGTTGGATCTGGCACACCTTGTGCGCATGGGACGACGGCGACGAGGTCGTGCTGTGCGGCGCCCGCATCGGTTCCCCGACCCGCGTCGACAAACACGGGCGCAGTCATGAAGACCTGCCGATGGTCGATGACGAGTAGCGCTTCGACTCCCATCCTCACGAGTGGCGGCTGCACCTCGGTACGGGTCAGGTGCGCGAACGTCAGCTCGACGACGCGCTCGTCGAGTTCCCGCGGGTCGACGATCGGCGGATCTGTTCGGGGGCGCGCTACGGCTACTTCGCTGAGCTCGGCGCCAGCCACCGCACGCTGAAGGCCGAGGCGCTGCTGAAGTACGACCTGGCCAGCGGGGCGCGTCAGCGGGTTTCGCTACCGAGCGGCTGGTATGCCAACGAGCCGTGCTTCGCGCCACGGTCCGAGGGCTCCGCCGAGGACGATGGCTGGATCCTCAGCTACGTCACCGACGAAGCGAGCGGTGGTGCCGAGCTCTGGGTGCTCGACGCCTCGTCGTTCGACCCCGAACCCGTCGCTCGCGTCATCCTTCCCCAACGGAAGCCGCAGGGCTTCCACACGCGATGGGTTCCCGCCCCACCGGCCGGCTGAACCCCTGTCCTCCACGTTCCGATGACGACACCCCACAGCGAGGCCTCCATGGCACAACGAGTTCCCTACGGCGATGCGCGCTTCCGTGAAGCCTTCGGGGAGGCCTGGTCCTCCGCCGACGAGGCCCACTGGCGGACGTTCTTCACCCCCGACGTGCTCTACATCGAGGGCGGAACGCAAACGGAGTACCGCGGCATCGACCAGGCGGCGCGCTTCTTCCGGTTCATGTACGCCTTCGCGAAGGACAGCCGCATCGAGTTCGTCAACCTCTACGGCGACGCCCATGGTTTCGGCGCAGAGTGGCTGTGGAGCGGGATCGCGCACGGTCCCCTGCTCGTGGACGGTGTGGTGCACCCGCCGACCAACCGGCCCTTCTCGGTCGACGGCGCAGCCATCTGCCGTGTCAACGACGAGGGCCTGGTCACCTACCACAAGGACTACTACAGCATGCGCACGCTCATGAAGCAGATCGGGCTGCTGGAAACCCCAGTGCATTAAATCAATCAGCGGGGGCCGGTGTGGTCGTGCTGGGGCCCTCGCCGACGTCCGCGCGGTGCAGGGTCGCGATGCGCGCTTACGAGAGTATGATCCTGGGTATGAGCGCGACCGAGCGAGTCACCGTGTCCTTGCCCGCGGAGGTGCGCCAGGCCGCGCAGCGGGTCGCCGAGGCGGCGGGGGTCCCGTTCTCGGCCGTTGTGCAGGATGCGCTGGCGGCCTGGCTGCGGTCTCGATTGGTGGACGCGTGGCTGGCCGAGCACCAGGCCGCGCACGGCGCGTTCAGCGAGGACGAGCTCCGTGCCGTGGCGGCGGAAGCCGGAGTGCCCTATCTGCCGCCCAGAGCGCGCAGCAGCGCGGCATGAAGCTGATCCTCGACGCCGGTGCACTCATCGGCATCGACCGCAACGACCGCCGCGTCGCCACGCTCATCGAACTCGGCCGTCGCGCCGGCGCCGAGCTGGTCACCACCGCACCGGTGATCGCCCAGGCATGGCGCAACGGCGCGCGCCAAGCCCAACTCGCCCGAGCCCTCCCCATGGTCGACACCCGAGCAGTCGGGGTCGACGATGCCAAAGCCGCCGGCGAGCTCCTCGCAGCAAGCAACACCAGCGATGTGGTCGACGCGCTACTCGCTCAACTGGCGCTTCCGGGCGACCAGATCCTCACCAGCGACCAGCACGACCTCGCCACGTTGCTCGCGGCCAGCGGCATCAACGCCAGCATCGTCACGGTCTGAGTGCCTTCGCCCCGGGCGCGGCACGAGCGAGGTGCTGAAGGTCACCTCGGTGGACGAGGAGCCACCGGCGGGCCGGGATCCGAGCGCGTCGTTGCGCCGCCGGCGATCGTTACGCTGCTCCTCGTCTGACGTACCGATCGGTCTGTTGGAGCCAACCCCGCGCGACCAGCGCAGGGTGCCGCCCTCAGGCCCAGCCGGGGGGTTGGGTGTAGCCGCCGCCGGTGAGCTCGGCGAGCAGACGGGCGAAGTGCAGGGCGGTGCGATCCTCGCAGTAGGGCGCGACCACCTGCACGCTGACCGGCAGGCCGCTCGCGGTGAGGCCCAACGGTGGCGTGGTCACCGGCAGGTAGGCCATGCCCACCATCGAGGTCCAGTTGACCAGGTCGGTGTACGGCCGCTCCGCGCCACTGATGGTCAGCGTGCGGTCCCGCCAGTTCCCCTCGGTGCGGTGGGTGAACGCCGAGGTTGCGCTCACCGGGCACAGCAACACGTCGTAAGCACGGAAGTACTCCGCCCACGCCGCCCGCAACTCGGTGCGGCGCAGGTGGCGCGCTAACCACGTGTGATGGCGCTGGGCCAGGTTGGCCGCGCCGCGCGACTTCTCCGCCAGCGCATCCAGCTCCGCTGCGCTGAGGCTGACGCTGGTCGCCACGCTGATGAGCTGGGTACCCAACTTGGCCGCCTCGGCGAAGTCGATCGCAGGGCGGGCGTGGCGATCCACGGTCACCCCGGCGCCCTCCAACGCCGAGACCACGTCGGCCAGCACCGCGGCGATCTCGTCGTCGATCGGGCACGCCGGATCGTCCAACCACGCGCCCACCCGGAACTCGCGCAGCTCCGTGTGGCGGGGCGGAGCCAGCTCCACCCGCCACGCCGGCGCACGATCGGGTGTCGGGCCCGCCAGGATGCCGAGCAGCAGCTCCAGGTCCTCCACCGAACGGGTCATCGGCCCGAACACGTTCACGTCCGCCTCGATGCGGCCACCGCCCACGCAATCGAGATAGCCGAGCGTTGGGATCAGCCCGAAGCTGGGCTTGTGGCCCCAGATCCCGCTGAACGTCGACGGCATGCGGACCGAGCCGCCGATGTCGGTGCCCACCTCGAAGGAGGTGAGACCGGCGGCCACCGCGGCGGCGGCCCCGCCCGAGGAGCCACCGGGCGTGCGGGTCACATCCCATGGGTTGTTGGTGACACCGAACAGCTCGTTGTAGCTCTGCCCGTCGCCCGACCAGCGCGGCAGGTTGGTCTTGCCGAACACGATGCTGCCCGCCCGCTTCAGCGCCGCCACCGCCGGGGCGTCGTGCAGCGGCACGTGCTCGGCCAGTTCCACCGCCCCGCCGGTGGAGCGGATGCCGGCGGTCTCGATGGCGTCTTTGATGGTGTGGGGCACCCCGTGCAGCGGCCCGAGCTCGCCGCCGGCCGCGGTGGCGTCGTCGGCGGCGCGCGCCGCCACCCGGGCCGGTTCCTCCACCAGCGTGACCACGGCGTTGAGCGCCGGGTTCAGGCGCTCGATGCGGCCGAGGTAGTGCTCGAGCAGCTCGGTGCTCGACACGTCGCGGTTGCGGATGGCGGCCGCCTGGCGATGGGCGGGCCAGAAGGCCGGATCGTCTGCGCTCATGCCCGGACCGTAGTTGATCGACGGCGGCCAAGCCGCGGCTGGAGTCCATCGTCGAGCCGCGCGTACCAAGCAGTATGCTGAGCGTCGCCCCCGGCTCGGCGGCGATCAACCGGTGACGATCAGCTCGTGCACGGGGCTGCGCTGCACGGTCAGCGAGATGGCCGTGGCCACCGTGGTCACCACCACGGCGATGATGATGGGCACCGTCTGGCCGCCGGTGGAGTCGGCCACGAACCCGGTGAGCGGCGGCCCGATCAGGCCACCGATGCCGAACCCGGCGAACATCACCCCGAACACCGACCCGAGGCCGACCACCCCGAACAGGTGGGCGAGGACCTCACCGCTCACCGCCACGAACCCGCCGTAGGCGACGCCCAGGATGGCGGCGAAGAGCAGGAGCAACGGGTAGCGATCGCCGGCCACGAGCCACACCAGGTAGGCGAACGGTTGGGCGGCGAGGCAGCCCTGGAACACCCGGACCGGGCCGAACCGGCCGCTGAGCGACGTGAGGAACAGCCGGCCGACGATGCTCGAGGCACCGATCACGCTGATGAGCGCGGCCGCCGCCCGCTGCGAGACCCCCTGATCGGTGGCGAAGGTGACGAGGAATCCGAACGGGACGAACAGCGCGACCGACAGCATCGCCGCCGACCCGGCCACCCCCTGGAAGGCGCGGGTGCGCACCACGGCGGCGATGCGCTCGCGCGCCGGCGGCGGCGGGGCGACCGGGGCGGGGCGCACGAGCGCGGCGACGATCGTCAGGGCGAGACCGTCGGCGACGGCGAGCACGACGAAGGCAGACCGCCATCCGTGGGCATCGATCAGGCGCTGCGACGCGGGCACCAGCACGAGGGTGCCGAGCCCGCTGCCGGTCGCGGTGATGCCCATCGCCACCGCCCGGTAGCGCTGGAACCAGCCGCCGACACTGGCCATCAGCGGGCTCACGAACATCCCGGCACCGAAGCCGACGCCGAACCCGTAGGTGAGGTACCCGAACCCGACGTGCTGCACCTGTGAGGTGGCCAACAGGCCGCCGATGAGCAGCAGCGTCCCGACGATGACGAGCGGACGGGGCCCGACCCGGTCGCCGAGCGGCCCGGTGATCACCCCCGAACCGAAGAACAGCAGCAGCGTGATGCCGAACACGAGCGCGGTCGGCCCCAGGCCCGTGTCGAACTCGTCGGCCATCGGCTCGAAGAAGGCGCCGAAGGCGTAGACGGTGCCGAAGCTCGTGCCGATCCCCAGCGCGGCGGCGACGCACACGCCCCAGGCCCGGGGGGAATCGATCAGCGGGCTCGGCTGCGGGGTGGCGCCGGTCATGCCATCAGCTCTCGGGGTCGTGGCGCAGCACGCCCGCCTCGACCAGCCGGGCATACCGCTCGGCATCCCAACCCAGCGTGTCGCGCACGATCTGCTCGTTGTGCTCACCCAGGCCGGCCGCGGTCAGCGGCAGCTCCTCGGGGAACCCGGAGAACCGGATGGGCATGCCCGGCACCTCCAGTTGTCCGAGCCGCGGGTCGGTGACCGTGCGCACCGCCCGACGCTGGCGCAGATGGGGGTGGGCCAGCGCCTCGGTGACGGTCAACACCGGCGCCACCGGCACCCGCTCGGCCTGGAGCTTGGCCACCGCCTCGTCACGCGTCGGTTGGGTGTCGAGCCAGTCGATGATGAGCTGGTTGAACTCGTCACGATGCGCGGTGCGGCCCTCGGCGGTGCAATAGCGCGGGTCGTCCTCGAGGTCGGGGCGTTGCATGGCCCGGCACAGCTGCACCCACTGCCGATCGTTCACCACCGCCATCGACACGAAGCCGTCCCCGGCCCGGAACGCGCCGCAGCCGGCGACGAGCGGGTGCAGCGACCCGTTGCGCTCAGGTACGTAGGCGCCCTGCGACAGCGACGCCGACTGGTAGTTGACCTCGTGGCAGGTGGCGTAGGAGTCGATGAGCGACACGTCGACGTACTGGCCCTCGCCGGTGCGTTCCCGGTGGTAGAGCGCCGCGCAGACCCCGGCGAAGCCGTGCACGCCGGTGAGCACGTCGCCGGGGGAGAACGCCAGCATGGCCGGAGGCTCCCCTCGGTTCCCGATCATGTGGGTGGTGCCGGTGTAGGCCTGCGCGATGTTGTCGTAGCCGGGCTGGTCCGACAGCGGGCCCTCCTGCCCGAACGCGGAGATGGAGCACATGATCAGCCTCGGGTTGAGCTGGGAGACCTCGTCCCACCCCAGGCCCAGTCGAGCGATCGCGCCGGGGCTGAAGTTCTCCACCAACACGTCGACCTTGGTGACCAGTTCACGCAGCAGCGCCCGTCCGTCGGGGTGCTTGGCGTCGATGAACAGCGACCGCTTCCCCCGGTTCTGTTGCACGTGGTAGCCCGATCGGCCGTTGGCCCGCCACGGCAGGTACCGCCCGACGTCACCCGCCGGGTGCAGCTCCACCTTGATCACCTCGGCGCCCATCTCGACCATCAGCCGCGTGAGCGTCGGTCCCGACAGCACGTTGGTGAGATCGAGCACCTGCAGTCCGCTGAAGATGTGGTTCATGCCTGCCCGTCCGGTGCCTCGCGCATCGCCGGAACGTAGCCCGGATCCGTTCGGGGCGCCCGACGCTTGCCCGTCGAGCTCTCCGACGTCGCGCCGGGCGCCGATCACATCCAGCCGACGACATCGGCGACGACGTGGCTGGAGCCGGACGCGTTGTAGATGTCGATGCAACCGCAGCCGCCGAGCTTGACGATGACCTGGTTGGGGGTGATCGCCAGGGACGGCGCGTAGACGTTGGACACATCGGGGCGCGGCGGTCCGCTCGGCCAGGCGGTGATGAACGTGTCGCTGCCGGCGGCGATGGCGGTGACGTTGAGGACCACCGCGTCGGCGGTGCTCGGTACGCCTGCCAGCTCGGAGACCTGCAGCCGAAGTTTGCTGTTGGCCACCAGCGCGTGGCAGCCGGGTGTGCACGTCCCGCTGCCGGCGCGTGTGTCGAGCAGCCGTGCGGGGACGAGACCGTGGTAGGTGCTCGACGCTGCGGGGGCGTGGCCGAAGAAGTCGACGATGAGGTCGGCGCGGGCGTCGCCCGACAGGCCGAGCACGAGCCCGCCGTCCGCGCCGGTCGTCGCGATGGTGAAGTTCGCAACGGTTTCGCCCGGGTTGAAGTTCAACGTCGACGTCCATGGACGGTCGGTGCCGCTGGGCCATACCGTGAGGTAGCCGCTGTCGGTCGCGTTGGTGACCGTGATGTTGACCAGCGCGCTGGCTCCATCGCCGGCGATCAGGTCCGGCCTCGCCATGGCCAGTGGGTGGAGCAAGATCTGGGTCTGCTGCGAGTCGGCACCTCGGAGCCGGGTGTCGACGATGCGGACCGGTGCGCTGGTCTGCAGGTCGGCGCCGGTCGGGAACCAGCCGACGAGGTCGATGGCGGCATCGATGCCCTCACAGCCTGCGGCCATCGATACCCGCCCGTCGGTGCCGACCTCGACGATGACGGAATTGGATCGGGTCTGTCCGCCGGCCACGTTGAGGTTCGAGACGAAGGGCTGCTCGCCGCCCGTCGGCCAGACGCGGAGGTAGCACGGTCCGCTCGGATCGATCGCAGTGATGTTGAGCGCCACTGCTCCGATGTCGCTCGCCGGCACCCCCACCGCCTCGCTCACGTCGAAGGAACGTTCGCTCGCGCCGACGGCCTGCCGGGTCGTTCCGATCGGTCCGAACGGAGATCCCCGGGTATCGACGATCCGCTTCGGGTCGATAGCGGAGAAGCGGCGCTCCGGCCCGGGTGGCAGGGGTCTGCCCTGCAACTGGGCCAGCGCGGCGTCCATGTCCAGCAGGGGCTTCACCGTTGCGTTGAGGGTCGCCCGGGTGTCGGTCACCCGGGTCGAAGCGGTGAGCAGCGCGGCACGGACCTCATGGAGCTCGGCGTGGGGGGCGGCTTGTCGGAGCGAGGCGGCGGCGCCGGCGGTGATGGGCGCGGCGTAACTGGTGCCTTCCGAGGTGTAGCCGCCGATGGTGCTGATGTAGCTCCCCGGGGCGAACAGGTCCAGATCGTCCGACGCGTTCGTGTAGCAGGTGACCTTGCCGGTCCGCACCGGTGTGGTGTTGCCCTGGCAGCTGCTGCTTGCGCCATCGGTGTCGTGGACCGCGCCGACCGCGATCGCCCCCGGGGCGCAGGCGGGGAAGGAGACGGCCCCCGTGCTGCCGTTGTTGCCGGCGGCGACGACGGTCAGCATCCCGGCTGCGTCGGCGGCCGCGAACACCGAGTCCAGGTGGGCCGGGCAGGTGCCGGGCGCGTACAGGGTGCGGGTGCCGAGGGACAGGTTGACGACGGTGATGTTCTGGCCCGCCGCGGCGAGCTCCAGCGCCTTGTCGATCCCCGTCGCGATCAGCGCGTCGGAGGACACGAGCAGCGTGTCGCCGTGATCGCAGGGCCCGGTGGTGCAGGTGTACCGTCCGAACACGTCGATGAAGGCGATCTTCGCGTTCGGGGCGGAGAGCAGCACCGATCCGGCGACCTTGCTGCCATGGTGCTCGTCGTCGTCGTCGGCTTGGCCATCGGCGCCGTTGTCGTAGCGGTAGCCGGGCAGGCTGACGCCGGGCACGGCCACCTCCCACTGCCCGGTGAGCTTGCAGCCCGGTGCCGTGAACTCGGCGTCGCCGCAACCGAAGAGGCGGGTGTCGATACCCGTGTCGAGGACGGCGACGACCTGGCCGGCACCGTCCGCTCCGGCCATCTGGATCAACGGTTGCCCGATGAGGTTGCGCGCCGCGGCGTCGTCCGGGAAGAAGAAGGTGGTGTCGACGAAGGCATCGTCCACGCTCTCGAGGCGCTTCACCTCCTGCGCGACCGTGCCGCCGGGTACGGTGACGATCAGGGCGCCGAGGTGGTCGAGCTGCCCGGTGACCTGCCCGCCGACGCGGACGACGTCCGCGGCGGCCGTCTCCAGATCGGCTGCGGTGACG
>JADLEF010000438.1 GCA_020846295.1 Acidimicrobiales bacterium | reverse complement strand
GACCGGCTCGACATCCAGAGGATCAGCGACATCCAGAGCAGGACTGGCGCCCACGCCCAGCACCATCGAGCGCCCCGCTCAATCAGCGACACGGCCACCCCCTGTGAGCGTGGCGGGCTGTCATCCGCCGGGTCAACTGACCGGGGCAGTGCTCGTGGGGTACACGGCGATGATCTGTCGAAGGGCGTCGTCCAGCGTCGTGTCCGGGGCGTAGCCGATGGTGGCACGGAGCTTGGAAACATCCGGAACTCGGCGGCGCATGTCCTCGAAGCCGCCGCTGTACGCTTCGGAGTACGGGATGTAGACGATCTCGGACGTACTGTTCGTCAACTCGATGACGCGCTGCGCCAGCGCCGTAATCGAGATCTCCGAGTTTCGGCCAACGTTGTACACGTCGCCCCAGGCCGCGTCGGTCTCCGTCAACGCGATGACCGACTTCACCACGTCGCCGACGTAGGTGAAGCAGCGGGTCTGCTGCCCGTCGCCATAGACCGTGATCGGCTCATTGCGGAGCGCCTGCCCAATGAACCGGGGCACCACCATGCCGTACCGCCCGGTCTGACGTGGACCGATGGTGTTGAAGAAGCGCACGGCGATGGTCGGCAGGTTGCGCTCCTGCCAGTACGCCGCAGCCAGCGCCTCGTCTGCCGATTTTGCGATGGCGTAGAACCAGCGGCTCAACTGGCTCGACCCCATGATGCGGTCGTCGTCCTCGCGGAGAGGGCCGCTGTCGTTCTTGCCGTAGACTTCCGACGTCGAGGCCACCCGGACCGGCTTGCGGTGCTTGTCGGCGGCGGTCAGCACAAGGTCAGTGCCGCGCAGATTTGTCTGGAGCGATTTCAGGGGGTGTTCAAGCACCCACTTGACGCCAACGGCTGCCGCGAGGTGGTAGACCAGGTCAGCCTCGGAGACTGCGGCGTCCATCAGCGGCTCGTTGAGGACGCTGTCGATGGTGACGCGCAAGCGAGGATTGCTCTCGTGATGCGCCAGATTCGTTCGCACGCTCGTCGTGAGCGAGTCAATGATGTGGACATCGTGGCCGCGCGCCAACAACCCCTCGACCAGATGCGAGCCGATGAAGCCGGCTCCACCCGTGACCAGCACCTTCATCGGGCACCCACTCCAGCAGCCTGCGTCTCGCTGTCGATCTGCGAGCGGAAGAACGCCCCGACGTCCCGAAACGCGATGCCGCGCTTCCGACACTCGGAGAGCAGATCGCCATCGTACTGATTCGTGGTCAGCACGACTTCCTCCACCTGCTCCCGCTCGATGACCTCACCTAGCGTGGACGACGGCCCCAATATTCTGACTCCGTGGATAGATCGATCGCGCATGTCACGGTCGTCGTCAAGGAACCCGACGACCCGGTAGGCGCGGGTGCGGCTACGCGCCATCGCCCGCAAGACCAACTCACCCGTGTCCCCGGCTCCGACGATCAGCACGCGCACCAGATCCCGCCGGCGCAGGCGTGCGAGCACGTCGCGAATCAGTCCAAACGACATCCGCGCGCCGATCAGTAGCGCGGTGACGACCATCCAGTCTACGAGCAAGACCGTCCTCGGCGCACCGCCGTCGCCCCGGAACGCGAGCTGGATTGCGCCGAACGCCAGCGCCGACCCGACCGAGCTAGCGAGGGCCACCCGCAGCATGTCGGTGGTGCCCATGTAGCGCCAGATGCTCCGGTAGACGCCCATCGCGAAGAGCGTCACCAACTTGATGCTGACGATCCACGGCAGGATGGTCGCGAACTGCTCGACAAAGTGGCGCTCCAGCGCGCCGTCGAAGCGGAGGAGGTAGGCGGCCAGCAGCCCCAGGCAGATGAGCGTCAGGTCGAGCACCATCTCGGCCACCTGGCGCTTGTAGAGCCACGAGCCGCCCAGCACAAGCTTGCCAACGATGCCGGGCTGCGTCTTGATCTTCTCGTAGTCCGCTTCGGTGTAGATGCGGACCTGCCCCAGGTAGATGCCAAAGAACCCGATGCCGAGCACCAGCAGCGAGCCGAGCAGCAGCGTCACCGGCCCGCTCACGAAGTTTGAGGCGATGGCGAGGCTGCCGAACAGGATGCTGACGGCGTAGAGCACCAGGACCGCCGAGCGGTCGTTCAGACCGAGGGCAACGAGACGGTGCGAGAGATGGTCCCGCCCGCCCATTGAAATGGGCCGGTGGTGCAGCGAGCGCACGATGGTCACGAGGGAGGTGTCCAGAATCGGCAGCGCCATCACCCCGACCGGCACCAGGAGCGTCAGGGCCAGCTCAGAGCCGGCCTTTGCCGCCCCGAGCACCACGATTCCGCTCAACAGGTAGCCGATCAGCAGGCTGCCGCAGTCGCCCATGAAGATGCGGGCGGGGTTGAAGTTGAAGACCAGGAAGCCGCCGCACGCACCGGCGATGACCACGCACAACAGCGCCGTCTGGTGGTCGCCCTGAAGGAAGTTGAACACGAACAGCGTCGACGACACGATGGTGCCAATGCCCGCCGAGAGACCGTCCATGTTGTCCAGCAGGTTGAAGGCGTTCGTGACCGCAACAATCCAGAAGATCGTCAGCGGCACCATCAGCACCGACCACGGCATGTATCGGGCTATCGGGAGGCTGGCTACCAGCACGCAGGCCGCCACGATTTGCCCAAGCAGTTTCGCGTAGGGTGGCAGCGGCTTGATGTCGTCGAAGAGGCCGAGCGCGAAGATCAGGATGGCGCCGATGAGCAGCGCGGCGAACCGATCCAGCATGTGGGCCGCCACCGTCTCGGCCAGTACCATCACGACGGGGACGCTACCCACGAAGATGGCGATGCCGCCCAGGAGCGGCGTCGGCTGACGGTGCCAGCGGTCGCGCTTCGGATAGGCGACGAGGCCGATCCGCCCGGCGATTCGGCCGGCCACTGGCGTCATGATCGTGGCGATGCCGAGCGCCAGGAGGCCAGATAGCAGATGGATCAGGGCGAACGGCTGGCTACTCATGCGACCAGCCCCTTTTCACGGGCCAGGTCCAGGTAGAGTCGTTCGATATCTTGGACCAGCCGACCGGACGAATGCCGGGGATAGACCGCCGCTCGTCCGGCCTGCCCGAACCGTGCGGCCCGCTCAGGGTCACGCAGAACGGCCAGCAAGGCGTCGGCGAAGGTGTCGGCGTCGCCGGCCGGCACCAGCAGGCCACTCTCGCCGTCGTGCACCACGTCGGGCACCCCGCCGACACGGGTTGCCACGACCGGGCGGGCCGCCGCCATCGCCTCAATGAGTGCCACCGGCGAGCCTTCGTTGTTGGAGCAGAG
>JADLEF010000437.1 GCA_020846295.1 Acidimicrobiales bacterium | reverse complement strand
CCGAATCTAGGGCTGGCGCGCCGCGCACCCGCGGCCGGAGCTCCACCGGTCAGTCATGGTCGTCGCCGGGCTCACGGTCGTCGCCGGGCTCATGGTGGTCGTCGTCGCCGCTGCGGTCATCGGTGCTGTCATCGTCGCCGTCGTCGCCGTCGTCGTCGCTGCCGTCGTCGCTGCCGTGGCCCCCGCCGTGGTCGTCGAACACCTCGGTCGGGGCGGGCGTCGGCGGGGCGGGCGGTAGTGGCACGGTCGTCGAGGTGATCGTGGCGATTGGTGCTCCCGGCGAGACCGGCGCGGTGGCGGCCGCGCCGGTCAACGCCGGGACCGTCGCGGCGGACCCGGATGCGGGCACGTCCGGGGACGCCATGGCGGAGGTCACGGTGCCGGCACCGGGCGACGCGGCCGGGGCGGACATCCGGTCCGCCCACGGTTCGGCGCGGGTGAGGACCGCGTTGGACTGGGGCGGGTTGGACTGGGGCGGGTTGGGCTGGGACGGGTTGGACTGGACCACACCGGCCGCTTCCTCACCGAAGGCGGAGGGAGCGCCGACGACGGCGTCGGCCACCAGGAGGTAGGTGAGGGCGATCATGCTGAGGCCGGCGACACCGGCCGCCACCCGGACCGCCGTGGCAGGCCTCGCCGGCACACAGCGGAGGGCCCGGCGCAGCGCCGACGGGGACGCGGGGCCGAGCACGTCGCGCACCGACATCGAGCGAGGGCGGCCACCGGATCCGAGGTCGTGGTGGTGCTGCTCGCTCGGCTGTTGGGACGGATCGGTCACGGGCGCTCCCGGTGGGGTCGTCGGTTGGGACGCCCCCATTGTCCGTGCGCCGCAGGTGCAGCGGTCCAGTGATCGATGGTGCTACGACCTCCGGCGCGGCTCGACGCCGCCGGGGCCGCGGCGCGGCTCAGATCGCGTCGTCGCCCATCTCACCGGTGCGGATGCGGATGGCGCGGTCCACGTCGGTGATCCACACCTTGCCGTCGCCGATCTTGCCGGTCCGGCCCGCACCGACGACCGCCTCGGCGACCTGGTCGGCCACACTGCCGTCGCAGAGGATCTCCACGCGGACCTTCGGCTGGAAGTCCACCTGGTACTCGGTGCCCCGGTACACCTCGGTGTGGCCACCCTGGCGGCCGAAGCCCTGGACCTCGGTCACCGTCATGCCCTGGACGCCCGCCGCCTTGAGCGCTTCCTTGACGTCGTCGAGCTTGAACGGCTTCACGATCGCGGTGACCAGCTTCAGCATGGCGCGGATCCTACTCCCGGTCGGGGTGGTGGGTTCGGACGAGCCCGCGGTTCAGACCAGCGACAGCAGCTGGCGGGCGGCGACCTGCACCGGGTCCCACAATGGCGAGACCGGCGGTGCGTAGGACAGGTCGAGATCGAGCACGTCGGCCGCCGTCATGCGGGCGGTGATGGCGGTGGCCACCACGTCGATGCGCTTGGCGGCGCCCTCCTCGCCGACGATCTGGCAGCCCAGCACCCGGCCGGTTCCCGACTCGGCGAGCATCTTCACCGTCAGGGGCCTGGCCCCGGGGAGGTACCCGGCCCGGGTGGTGGCCTCGATGGTGGCGGTCACCACCTTGAAGCCCGCCTCGGCCGCCTCGCGCTCGGTCAGCCCGGTGCGCGCCAGTTCCGCAGAGCAGATCCGGGTGGCGGCGGTGCCGACCACGCCTTCGAAGGTGGCGTAGCCGCCGGCCAGGTTGATGCCGGCGACCCGTCCGGTCTTGTTGGCGACGGTGCCCAACGCGATGTGGACCGACCGTTGTGTGACGCGATGGAAGGTCTCCGCACAGTCCCCTGCGGCCCAGACACCCTCGGCGCTGGTCGCCTGGCGGCGGTCGACCCGGATGGCGTCCCGGGCACCGAGCTCGAGACCGGATTCGGCCGCGAGCGCCGAGTTGGGGGCGACGCCGATGCCGAGGATGACGAGATCGGCCTCGACGGGGCCGTCGGCGGTGACGACACGACCGGGTTCGAAGCCCTGCACCGCCACGCCGGTGCGCACCGTGATGCCGTGGCGCCGCATCGCGTCCTCGACGCGGACCGCCATGTCGTCGTCGAAGGTGCGCATGACGTGGGGCGCCGCATCGACGACGGTGACCTCGGCCCCCCAACGGACGAACGCCTCGGCCATCTCCAGGCCGATGTAGCCGCCGCCGACGACCGCGACCTTCGAGGAGTTCGATGTCTTCGCGTGCTCGAGCAGGTGGGCCGCGTCGTCGAGGGTCTGCACGCCGTGGACGAAGTCGGCGTCGATCCCGGGCAGGTTGGGCCGGATGGGGCGCGAGCCGGTGGCGATGTGCAGCAGGTCGAAGCCCAGCGTGAGCTCACGGTTGTGGCCGTGGTCGCGCACCGTCACGCGGCGGGCGTCGAGATCGATGCCGACGACCTCGTGGCCCATGCGCACGTCGATGCGGTGCTCGGCCCGGAACTGCTGGGGGGTGCGGGCGACGAGCTCGTCGAGCGAGCCGACCTCGCCGCCGACCACGTAGGGGATGCCGCAGGCGGAGTAGGAGGTGTAGTTGCCCCGTTCCAACGCCACGATCTCGAGGTCGGGGCGGCGCCGGCGGGCGATGGACGCAGCCGACATGCCCGCACCATCGCCACCGATCACGATCAGACGCTCAGCCATGAGCGGCGACGCTAGCCCCCCTGGTCGCACCGGCCGGTCGGGACGTGGGCCTCAGGTCGCCGGCCGGCGTGCCGATGACTGTGATCAGCACGACGGACGAGACGAGGCGAGGACGGGTCCGTGATCGAACCGGACGACGAACAGCCGGCGGTGGCACTGGGGTGCCGCGCCTGGTTGTGTGGGACCGGGCGCGGCTTCCCGCGTCGGCTGCAGGCTGGATCGTTGCTGGTCGACGGGAGGGGCCTGGTGTGGCGCTCGTTGCGGCGGTGGTACACCCCGGTGGCGCTCGATCCGAGCCTGGTGGCGCTCGTGGCGGCGCGGCGGCCCGGGGGCCTGGAACGCGTGCTCGTGCGGGCCGGCGCCTCGTGCACCGTGTTCGACCTGCGCTACCTGACCCTCGACGTGCAGCTCGCCGTGGCGGACGCCGACACCGGCATGGTCCGCGCCGCCCTCCGCCGCACCCCCACCACCCCCACCGCCCCTGGGTGACCGGCGGCGCTCCTGCAGGCCCAGGTCCCTTGTCCCCGGCCGTCGGTGCCCGCCCGTCCCCACCCGCCCCACCCGTTCCCAACTCCCTATGCAAGAAATCGAAATCGAATCGCCGCTTGTCGACCGAGCGCGCTCCGACCAACCCGTAGCGTGTCGGCGACCACGGCCACGAACGACCACACCTCGCCCCGCGCCCGAACACCCTGTCGGCTGACGCAACCCGAGATCGATATCGATTTCTTGCCTACGGTCCCCAACCGACACCCCCACACGGGATCGCCGCGCCCCCGCAACCGGCCGCTCACCAGCGCCCTCCACCACCGCGGCGACCCGGAACAGGCCACGCCCGGGCCGGCGCGATCAGCCCCGTCCCCGTCCCAGCCCCTTGCGCCGCACCAGCACGGTGTGCGCCTTGGCCGCGCCCCACAGCAGCCCCGGCTCGTGCAGGGATGGGTCGACGTCGGCGAAGGATGCGGGGACCAGGTCGTACACGTCGTCGGGGAAGGTCTGCTCGGCGAAGCGGTCGCGCACCACATGGGCGACCCCACCGGCGGACAGCACCTCGGTGGCGTAGCGGGCGGAACGACGTACGAGGGCCAGCGGGTTGGTCCACTGCTCTTCCGCGTCGAGCGCCAGCAGCGCGCGCAGCGCACCCACCACATCCTGGCGGGCCGCCTGCCCGGCCTGCTCGGCTCGGACCAGCACCTCGGCGGGCGCCTCGGTGCCGTGGAACTGCTGCCACCGGGTCTGCACGGCGCGCACGACCCAGGCCGCGAGCACGGTATCGATCGCCTCGATCAACTCGGCGCCGTACCGGGCGAACTCCGCCGCTGCAGCATCAGCGGCACCAACAGCACCCGCGCCACCCGCGCCACCCGCCGAATCGGCCTCCCCACCGTCGCTCACCGGCGGCCGCCGGCCACCCCGGCCACCCCCGCCCCGCCGGCCAAGGCCTGGTTCAGGTTGCCCGATCGCAGGCCCTCGAGGTCGACGGTCACGTAGCGGTACCCGCCGGCCTTCACCGCCTCGACCACCGCGCCGCGGCGCTCGAGCAGGTCGGGCAGCGACTCGAGGGGCACCTCGATGCGCGCCGTGTCGCCGTAGTGGCGAACCCGAAGGGCGCTGAACCCGAGCCGGTGCAACGCCGCCTCCACCCGGTCGACCTGGCTGAGCAGCGTGACCGACACCTCCGTGCCGTACGGCAGCCGGGAGGCGAGGCAGGCGGCGGCCGGTTTGTCCCAGATGGACAGGCCGAGCTGCCGGGCGGCGTCGCGGATGTGGGCCTTGGTGAACCCCACCTCGACGAGCGGGAACCGGGCACCCCGTTCGGCGGCGGCCCGCTGGCCGGGCCGATGGTCGCCGAGATCGTCGACGTTGACCCCGAGCAGGACGGTGGCCGCCCGCTCCACGGCGAGCGGGCCGACGGCGTCGAGCAGGGCGCTCTTGCAGTGGTAGCACCGGTCGCCGTCGTTGCGGAGGTAGGCGGCGCGCTCCATCTCGTCGGTGTCGACCGGCATCCAGTTGAGGCCCCACTCCTCCGCCAGCCGGCTGCACTCGCGGTGCTCGTCGCCGGCGAGCGAGGGCGACACCGCGGTGACCACCAGGCACCGCTCGGGCCCGAGCGTGTCGTGGGCGACGCGGGCCAGCAGCCCGGAGTCCACCCCTCCGGAGAAGGCGACGACGACCGAGCGGTGGTCGGCGAGGTTGCGGCGGAGGGCGTCGAGCGTGACCACGAACCGCTGACACTACCGAGCGGCGCCGCCTTCCTAGACTTCGTTCATCATGTTGCGATCCCGCCCGATCCCCCGCCCGACCCGTGCCGTGGCGGTGACCGCGGCCTTGGCGGTCGGTGCGGTGTCGGCCGCTGCGTGCAGCGGGAACGACGCGGCACCGCCGGCCACCACGGCGCCCACCACCGCACCGACCTCCACCACGATCGACCCCGACAACCCCACCATCGACGGCGTGCTGCGCATCGGGGTGCTGGTGCCGGAGACGGGTGGCCAGGCGGCGTTGGGCCCGGCGCTGCGGACCGCCGCCCAGGCTGCAGCCGACGACGTGAACGAGGCCGGCGGGGTGTTGGAGCAACCCGTCGAGCTCGTCTTCGGTGACGCGGGCGACGCGACGACCGACACCGCCGGGGCATCGGTGGACACCTTCGCCGGCCGCAAGGTCGACGTGATCATCGGCCCGCCGTCGTCGGGCGTGACCTCCCTGGTGCTGGACAAGGTGGCCCGCTCGACCGCCGCCCTGGTGTCGCCGGGCAACCCCGTGGCGACCGCCCCGACCGACGTGCCCTACCTGCAGCTCGCCCCCGGGTTGGAGCTGCTCGGGACGGCGGTGGGGCGGCACGTGGCGACCAACGGCCTGCCCACCGCGCTGGTGGTGGCCCGGGACGATCCGTTCGGGCAGCGGGTTTCGGCCGCGGTGGCCGAGACGCTGGAGGCGGAGGGCGTCACCGTCACCGTGCAGGCGTACAACCCTGAATCCGACGTGTACAGCGCCGACGTGACCGCCGCGCTGGCCGCCGGGCCCGCCCAGGTGGTGCTCGTGGGCTACGCCGAGTTGGCCGAGTTCCTGTCCGGGTTCATCGCGCAGGGTGTGCTGCCCGCCGGCCTCCCGACCACCGTGGTGACCGACCGGCTGGACGACGCGCTGTTCCGCCGGTTCTCGCCGCCGGTGCTGCAGGGTCTCCAGGCGGTGGCGCCGGCGTCGGCGGTCGCGGCCACCGGAGCAACGGCCACCGGAGCAACGGCCACCGGAGCAACGGCCACCGGAGCAACGGCGACGAGCGGGCCGTTCGCGGCGGAGGTGTACGACGCGGTAGCCGTCGTGTCCCTGGCCGCAGCCCGCGCCGGCAGCGACGGCCCCAAAGCGTTGCACGCCGCGGCGCGCTCGGTGACCGGTGGCGACGCGGCCGGCGACGACGGCGAGTCCTGCGCCGACATCGCCTCCTGCCTGCGGGCCGCGGCGGGCGGATCGCTGACCTACGAGGGCCAGGCCGGCCCGTACCGGCTCGACGGCGACGGTGTGGCCACCGAGGCGCTGTTCGCGGCGTTCACGGTTGGCGCCGACAACACGCTCGCCGGGGCCACCGTCACCACCTTCCGCGCCCAACGGGGCTGACGCGGTCGGTCCCGGTCTGGTCACGGCCCGCCCGGATCGGTGATCGCTCCGTCATGCGAGAAACCGTGACGTGCGTCCTATACTCCGGCGATTCACTCGATACCAGCGGATTTCCCGGCTGGTACGGGAGCGATGGCCGGGGAGGCGAACGGTTCGTGACCCACACGATCAGGGCCTGGGTTGCTGCGCTCACCGCGGCGTTGCTGTGCCTGCTCGCGTTGGCCGGGCCGCTCGCCGGTTCGGCCCTGGCCCGCCAGGCCGACGGCGAGTCCGTCCGCGGCAAGGTGTTCAACGAGTTCCTCGAGAACGACAGGACGGTGCGGGAGCCGGTTCCCGGGGTGAGCGTCGCGGTGACCGAACCGGGTGGTACGGCCGTCGGTCAGGCGGTGACGGACGACGAGGGCTCCTACGAGATCGCCGTACCGGCCCCCGGCCAGTACCTGCTGGTGCTCGATGAGGCGACCCTGCCCGACGGGGTGGCCGTCGCCGCCGAGCCCGCGAGCCGCAGTGTCACCATCAACCCCGGCCAGCGCCTGGTGGGCAACTTCTTCCTCGGCGAGGACACCCGAAAGGTGGCCTCCGCGTGGGACCGGCTGCCGCAGTCGATCTTCGACGGGCTCTTCTTCGGCATCATCATCGCCGTCGCCGCCGTCGGCCTCTCGTTGATCTACGGCACGACCGGCCTGTCGAACTTCGCCCACAGTGAGATGGTCACCTTCGGCGCCGTGATGGCCTGGGTCGCCAACCGGACCTGGGGCATGCACCTGCTGCTCGCCGCGCCGTTCGCCGTGGCGTGCGGTCTGGCCGCCGGCTGGGCCTTCGACAAGGGGGTCTGGGCCCCGCTTCGCAAGCGGCGGGTCGGCCTCACCTCGCAGATGATCGCCTCGATCGGCCTCGCCCTGTTCTTCCGGTACCTGATCCAGTACCTGTTCGGTCCCCGCACCGAGTCCTACGGGCAGTACCAGAACCAGACCAACCCGATCGAGCTCGGCCCCATCTCCTTCCCGCCCCGTGTGCTGTCCAGCATCGTGGTCTGTCTCGTCGTGCTCGGCGGTGTGGCGTTCTTCCTGCTGCGCACCCGCTTCGGCAAGGCGGTGCGGGCGGTGAGCGACAACCCCGACCTCGCTTCGGCGACGGGCATCAACACCGGCCGCATCATCTCCATCGTGTGGATCCTCGGCGGCGGCCTGGCCGCGCTGGGCGGCGTGCTCGTCGGCCTGGACCAGAAGGTGTCGTGGGACCGCGGCGCGGCGATCCTGCTGCTGATGTTCGCCGCCATCACCCTCGGCGGCCTGGGCAGTGCCTTCGCCGCCCTGGTCGGCAGCCTGGTGATCGGTCTGGCGGTGGAGCTGTCGGCGTGGTTGTTCCCCGACTACATCGACCTGAAGCGAACAGGGGCGCTCATCGTGCTCATCCTCGTGTTGCTGGTACGCCCGCAGGGCATCCTGGGTCAGCGGGAGCGGATCGGATGAACTGGCCGCTGATCATCTCCAACACGCTGTTCACCGCCATCGGCGTGCAGGCCATCGCGTTCATCCTCGCCGCCATCGGCGTGAACATGCACTTCGGGTACACCGGGCTGCTGAACTTCGGGCAGGCCGCCTTCGCTGCCATCGGCGCCTACACCTTCGCCATACTCGCCGGTACCGGGATCCCGTGGCCGGGGTCGGGCGACGGGCCGGGGTTCTTCGAGAACCCGTGGCCGTGGTGGGCGGCGGCGTTGGCCGTCCTGCCGATGGCCACCTTCCTGGCCCTGCTGCTCGGGGTGCCGACCCTGCGCCTGCGGGCGGACTACCTCGCCATCGTCACCATCGCGGCGGCGGAGATCCTGCGCCAGGCGCTGATCGCCCCCAAGCTCGACGAGCGCTTCAACACCGGCGGGGCCGACGGACTGCAGGGTTTCTCGTCGGGCATCGAGGGCATCAACCCGTGGAACGGCCAGGAGTTCCGGCTGTGGAAGCAGCCCTTCGACGGGCATCAGGCGTTCGTGATCCTGGTCGGCTGGATCCTCATCGCGGTGTGCTCGGCGCTGGTGTGGTTGCTGATGCGTAGCCCGTGGGGTCGGGTGCTCAAGTCGATCCGGGAGGACGAGGACGCTGCCCGCAGCCTCGGCAAGAACGTGTTCGCCTACAAGATGCAGAGCCTCGTCATCGGCGGCATCGTCGGCGCACTGGGCGGTATGGTCTTTGCCATCGGCGGCCGCGCCGCGGCGCCCAACGACTACTCGACGGCGTTCACCTTCTTCGCCTGGACGCTGCTCATCCTGGGCGGAGCGGGGCGCATCAAGGGCCCGATCGTGGGCGGGCTGATCTTCTGGCTCATCATCGGGTTCACCGAGGTGTTCCTCTCCCAGGCGACCCGCAACGCTCTGCTGCCCGGTTGGCGGGTCAACGAGAACAACTTCGGCCTGCTGCGCTTCATGTTCGTGGGCCTCGGCCTCGCTGCGCTGGTGGTGTTCCGGCCGCAGGGCATCTTCGGCGACCGACGGGAGCAGGCCTTCGATGTCCGCTGACGTGCCCTCCGCCGGTGCAACCCCCGCCGGTGGCCCGCTGGCCGGGCTGGCCTACGAGCCCGGTGTGAAGAAGCCCGATCCGATCCTCATCGCCGACGGGCTGCGCCGCAGCTTTGGCGGCCTGGTCGCGGTGGACGTCGACCACGTGGAGTTCCAGCGGGGGTGCATCACCGCGCTCATCGGACCGAACGGTGCGGGCAAGACGACGTTCTTCAACCTCATCACCGGGTTCGATCGGCCCGACGCCGGCGGCTGGGAGTTCGACGGCAAGCCGGTGGGCAAGGCCAACCCGTACCGCCTGGCCCGCGCCGGCATGGTGCGCACCTTCCAGTTGACCAAGTCCCTCACCCGGCTCTCGGTCCTGGAGAACATGAAGCTCGGCGCGCTGGACCAGCGGGGCGAGTCGGTGTTCGCCGGCCTCATCCGGCCGATGTGGAGCCAGCAGGAGAAGGAGATCGAGCAGAAGGCGGACGCGCTGCTCGAGCGGTTCAAGCTGGGTCACATGCGCAGCGAGTTCGCCGGCAACCTCTCCGGTGGCCAGCGCAAGCTGTTGGAGATGGCCCGCGCGCTGATGGCGGACCCGAAGCTGATCATGCTGGACGAGCCGATGGCCGGTGTGAACCCGGCGTTGACCCAGAGCCTGCTGGGCCACGTGAAGGACCTCCGGGCGGAGGGCCGCAGCGTCATCTTCGTCGAGCACGACATGGATGTGGTGCACGACATCAGCGACTGGGTGGTGGTGATGGCCGAGGGCCGGGTGCTGGCCGAGGGCCCGCCGGCCAGCATCGGCGCCAACCAGGACGTCATCGACGCCTACCTCGGCACGCACCACGATCTCGATCTGGGGGCCCCATGAGCACGGCAGCACCGGCCACACCGGCTTCACCAGGGGCCACGCCGGTCATCGAGGTGATCGACGTCGTCGCCGGCTACGTGCCCGAGGTGGACATCCTCAACGGCTGCAACCTCGAGGTGCGCGCCGGGGAGTTCGTCGGCATCATCGGCCCGAACGGCGCCGGCAAGTCCACCCTGCTGAAGGCGGTGCTGGGGCTGGTCACCATACGATCCGGCACGGTACGGCTCTCGGGGGACGAGATCACCGGCCGCAAGGCCCACGAGCTGGTCGAGCGGGGTGTCGGCTTCGTGCCGCAGACCCGTAACGTGTTCCCCAGCCTCACCGTCACCGAGAACCTGGAGATGGGCTGTTTCCTGAAGCCGGAGTTGTTCAAGGAACGGCTGGCGTATGTGTTCGAGCTGTTCCCCCGCCTCGCCGAGCGGGCCGGCTTCCGGTCCGGTTCGCTGTCGGGCGGTGAGCGCCAGATGGTGGCCATGGGCCGGGCGTTGATGCTGAAGCCGACGGTGCTGTTGCTCGACGAGCCGTCGGCCGGCCTGTCGCCCGCCCTGCAGGATCAGGTGTTCCTCCAGTGCCGGGCGATCAACCGGACCGGCGTGGCCATCCTGATGGTGGAGCAGAACGCCCGCCGCTGCCTGCAGGTGGCGGACCGAGGGTACGTGCTCGACCAGGGCCGTGACGCGTACAACGGCCCCGGGCGCGCCCTGCTCGAGGATCCCAAGGTCATCGAGCTGTACCTCGGGACGCTGGCCCGGGCCCGCTGAGCCACCCGGCCACGGGTCCCCGAGCCGAACCGAGCCGAGCGGTGCCCGACCCGAGCCGCGCCGGTCGTCAGAGCCCGGCGTCGAAATCCGCCCCGAGGGCGTCGCCGGTGTTGCCGTCGCAGCCGTACACCGCCACGTCGCGCGGGCCGATGCCGGCGTCGACCATGGTGCGCAGCAGCCTCGAGGTCTCGTTGAACCCGAGGATGACCACGGCGTCGGGCCGGCTGGCGACCACCTCGGCGACGAGCGGCCCGAAGTCGTCCTCGTCGGCTGGGTAGGTCTCGCTCGCGACGATCTCGACGCCGCGCTCCTCGAGCGCGATGGTGAGATCTTCCCCGAGGTCGAGCCCGTAGTCGTCGTCGATCCGCAGGATGGCCACCGCGCTGTGGCCGTCGGCGGTGACCAGGTCGGCGATGGCGACCGCCTGAAGGGCGTCGGACGGCGCGGTGCGGAAGTACAGGCCCTTGTCGGTGTAGGTCGACAGCGTCCGCGACGTGTTCGACGGGGAGAAGAGCACCACGCCCGCGCCCACGACGCGGTCGATCACCGTGAGGGTCACGCCGGAGGAGGCGGCGCCGACGATGGCGTCGACGTTCTCGCTCAGGAGCCGGTCTGCGGTGCGCGCCGCGGCGTCGGTCGCCAGGTCGCCGCTATCGCCCGTGTTGAGCACGATCGGCCTGCCCAGCACGCCGCCGGCGGCGTTCACGTCGGCCACGGCGAGCTCGACGGCGACGATCATGGCGGGGCCGAGGAACGCCAGCGCCCCCGTCTGCGGCAGCAGGCTGCCCAGCTGCAGCACCCCGTCTCCCTGGCGGTCTCCGACCGGGTCCTGCTGGGCGACGTCGAACGGGGCCGGAGCCTCCACCGACCGGAACGTGGTGAGGGCGGGATCGATGCGGTTGTCCGCCCCGAAGGTGTACGTGGCGTAACTGGCCAGCATCGGTTCCCCGGCGCCGTTGAAGGTCAACGGGCCGCTGACCCCCTCGTAGTCCGGGTCGCCACCCCGGGCGATGATCGCCCGGCATGCGGCGAAGTCCGCGCACAGCTCGCCCCCACGGGTGATGCCGTTGACCTCCGCGGCGAAGGCGGTGCCGTCCGTGCGGGCCTGCTCGACGGCGAGGGCGATCACGATCACCGCGTCGTAGGTCTCGCTCGCATAGGCGGTGGACTGCAGCGGGCCGTAGCCGGTGCGGCCGGCGAGATCCTGGACGCGCTGCACGAACGCGGCCGGTGGATCGGCGAGCGGGTTCGTGCCCTGCATGCCCTCCAGCGCGCCCGCCGTGGCCCTGCTCCCGGTCCTGCTGGTGGTGCTGGAGGAGGCGTCGTGCCGCGTCGTCGAGGTGGAGGGGCGGGTGGTGGTGGGACGGGTGGTGGCGCTGCCGCCGGTGTCGCGCGTGGAGGCATCGGTCCCTGCCTTGCCACCCGGCAGCACCACCACCGCGAGAACGACGACGAGGGCGACGGTGAGCAGACCGATGAGGCCGGCGATCAGCGCACCGCGACGGTTTCCGTCGCCCGCCGTGCCCGATCGCCCGGGGCCGGTGAACCCGTCCGATCCCGGCGGTGGACCGCCGGGCGGGTGGGGCGGGCCGGCCGCGGCGGGCTGCAGGGGCGGCGGGACCTGGGCGCCGGGATGCCGCGGCGCACCCGGCGGCGGCCAGGAACCCATGCCGGGCGGTACGGCAGGTCCGCCCGCACCGACCGGTGCGCGGGCGCCGACAGGCTCGCCCGGACCGACCGGTACCCCCGGACCGACCGGTACCCCCGGACCGACCGGTATGGCAGGCGCGGGCGCCGGGGCGGTCGACGACGGGGGCGGAGGCGGAGGCGGAGGCGCGCCCCGCACCGCCCAACCGCCCCGCGCCGCCCCGATGGCGACGACCGACTTCGGATCGGCCGGCGCGACGAACCGGGATGCCGGGAACCGCTCGGCCAGCAGCCGGCGCACGGCCGGCAGCACGCTGCCGCCGCCGACCGCGTCGACGACCTCGATGTCCTCGAGGGCCACGCCGGCCTCGGCCACGGTCCGCGCCGCGATCTCGACGGTGTCGACGATGAACGGCTCGATGACCCCGTAGGCCTCGTCGCGCTGCAGGGTGAGGTGCTGCACACCGGTGGGCATGGGGATGCTCAGGTGGGTGTAGGGGTGGCGGGACAGCAACTCCTTGGCCCGACGGACCTCGCGCCGCATGGCGGCCGCCGCCCGCACCCAGTCCTGCTCCTCACCGGAGCAGATCCGCTCCCACGCCTCGGACGAGAGGTGGCGCACACCGACGTGGGCCATCAACGCCTCGTCGAACAGGTCCCCACCCAGGCCCCGGTCCCCCGTCGGACGGCCGACGAGCTCGTACGTGCTCGGCGTCCGGCGCAGGATGGCGCAGTCGAACGTGCCCCCGCCGAGGTCGTAGACGAACAGCAGGCGGCCGACGGCCGGCGCGTCGCCGGCGGGCAGGGCATGGGCGGCGGCGACCGGTTCGCTCACCAGCTCGGCATCGGCCAGCCCGGCCAGCTCGAGCGCCTCGCGCAGGTGGTCGAGCTGGCGGCGGGTCCACTCGGCGGGATGGGCGATGCACACCGTGTCGGCCACGCCGACGATGGCCCGCGCCTCGCCGTGCACGGCGCGCAGGACGTGCGCCACCAACTCCGGAGCCCGGTAGGGACGACCGCCGAGCACCAGCGGGTGCGGCTGACCGAGGAACGCCTTCGGCGAGCGCAGCGCGCGTTCCGGCTGGCCGGCGAGTAGCGCCTCAGCGGTGTCGCCCACGACGATCGTGCCGTCCTGTTCGACGAAGAGCACCGACGGCAGGGTGCGCCGCCCCCCGATCTCGAGCACCTCCGGCGCGCCGCCGCCCCGCGCCACCGCGACCATGGACGAGCTGGTCCCGAAATCCACCCCGATGCGAACCGCCACCCACCCTGCTCCCCGACGAGACACCGCCAGCCCGCAGCCGGCAGCGTGGACCCGGACCGAGCGTACCTGTCGCCCGGACGCGAAGAACCCCCGGACCGATCCCGGTCCGGGGGCTCCTCGGGTACGTCGTCAGGTCATCGAGCCTGGGCGCCGACGCTCACTCGCCCTTGTCGAAGCTCTCGCCCAGGGCGTTGCCCATGTTGCCGTCGCAGCCGTAGACCGCGATCTCCTTGGGACCGATGCCGGCCTCGACCATCGTCGAGAGGATCTTCGAGCTCTCCTCGAAGCCGATGATCACCACCGCGTCGGGCGACTGGCCCTTGATCTCGTTGACCTCGGCGTTGAACTTGTCGGCCTTCTCGTCGTAGGTCTTCGTGATCACGACCTTGGCACCCGCCTCGGTGAGGGCCTTGGTCAGATCCTCCGCCAAGCCGGTGCCGTAGGCGTCGTTGCGGTTGATGATGGCGACGTTCTTGTTGCCGTCCTCCGCCACGAGCTCTCCGAGCACCTGCCCCTGCAGGATGTCCGACGGAGCGGTCCGGAAGTAGAGGCCCTTGTCGTTGTAGGTCGACAGGGTCTTGGAGGTGTTGGCCGGCGAGAACTGCACCACGCCGGCGCCGGTGATCTTGTCGATCACCTTGAGCGACACGCCCGAGGAGGCGGCGCCGATGATGGCGTCCACGTTCTCGGCGAGCAGGCGGTCCGTCGTCTGGTTCACGGTGTCGGTGGTGGCGTCACCGGAGTCACCCTTGCTGCCCAGGACCGGCTTGCCCAGCACCCCGCCGGCGGCGTTGATGTCCGCGATGGCGAGGTCGAACCCGGCGAACTCGGGCGGGCCGAGGAAGGCGAGGCTGCCCGTCTGGGGCAGGATGGTGCCGATCTTCAGCTCACCGTCACCGGTGCGGCTGCCCACGGCATCCTGCTGGGGCACGTCGGCCGCGGCCGGCGCGGTCGCCGTCTTGTAGGTGGTGTCCGCATCGGCGATGCGGTTGTCGCCACCGAACTGCAGGATCCCGTAGCTCGCCTCGAGGGGCTCACCGTTGCCGCTGAACTCGAGCGGGCCGGAGACACCGTCGTAGTCCGGGTCGCCGCCCTTGTCGATGATGGCCTTGCAGCCGGCGAAGTCCTCGCACTTCTCGCCGCCCCGGGTGATGCCGTT
>JADLEF010000436.1 GCA_020846295.1 Acidimicrobiales bacterium | reverse complement strand
TGCCCGTTCCAACAACTCGACCGCCAACAACTCCGCCGGCACCCCGGCGACATCGACCTTGCCCATCACAACTCCTCCCAGCCCGAAGGCTAGATCCAAGGAGTTACACCGTTGTCGTTACAGTCCCCTAGCCCGAGCGGGCAGCATCTGTTCCGACCGGCAAGGGGCGGCACGTCCTCGGTGAGGGTGTCGACGATCAGGTCGATGTCCAGCGTTCACCATCGGCGGTACCTGGCCTGCCCAGCACCTCCGGTTGCGTGGCCGACGACAGCGTCATGCGGGCTCGACCTGGACGATCGCATCGTTGAAACAGGCCCCGTTGATCGTCGGATCACCGGTCGCCGGCGTGAGGGTGTTGACGCCGCGACCCTCGGGGTACCGCTCCAGCCAGACACCCTTGTTCATCACCGCCACGCCTGGCCGGGTCTCGCTGCTGATGACCACCGTCGTGGTGATCGAGCCTTGGGCGTTGAACACTCGCACCGACTGCCCATCGACCAGCGTACGGGTCGCTGCGTCGTCAGGGTGGAGCATGATCGCAGCCGAAGGTGACTGGAACTCGCCGAACACCGAGTTGACCAGCTTCGACGAGGCCGGCGAGATCAGCGTCAGCGCACTCGCCTCACGGCCGGCGAGCGGGACATAGCTCGGCACGCCGTGCACCGCATCGACCAGCCGTGCTCGGCCTGAACGCGGGAAGGTGTCGACGAACTGTCGACGTGCCACCTCGACGACGCGTGGGCCGAGATCGGCATCGGCGACGGCGGTGGCCACGTCGGCGGCCTGCCAGTCGAAACCGTGGGCCCGGGCCATCGCCAGGCCGACCTGGTCGTTGCTGCGACTCTCACCCACGGGAGCGATCACGGGTTCGACCGCGCTGAGGAAGTACGAGCCGTAGCTGCTGCGTGCGTCGGTGAGCTCGAACGAGGTGGTCGCCGGGAGCACGACGTCGGCATACCGGGCGGTATCGGTCAACACGTGGTCGTGGACCACCGTGAACACGTCGTCGCGCGACAGCGCCGCGGTGACCGCCGTGGTGTCGGGGCACATCACCACCGGGTTCGAGCCTTGGATGAACAGGACCTGACAGGGGTCGTCGGCGCCGGGTGCCAACCACGTGCCGATCTGGTGCATCGCCACGTGTCGACGGGTGAGCGTCGGAAACGACGGCCAGCGCTTGGCCGGATCGATGGCGTTCGTCGACACCGCCCCGATGGTGCCGGCCCCGGGCTGGCCGAAGTGGCCGCCGAGCACGGGCAGCGCGAGCACGGCCCGGAAGCCCGATCCGCCGTTGTGGTTGCGCTCGAGTCCCCAGCCGATGCGGAGCATCGACGGTTTGGTGGTGCCCCACCACTCGGCCAGCGTGCGCAGGTCGTCGGCGGGTACGCCGCATACCGCGGCGGCGGCATCGATCGACCATGCCGAGGCGGCCGCGAGGAACTCGGCGACGCCCTCGGCATTGGTGGCGACGAAGTCGTCGTCGATGTAGCCCGCCTGCGCCCAGTGGTTGGCGATCGCGTAGGCCAGGACCACATCGGTGCCGGGACGGACGGCGAGGTGGAGATCGGCGCGGCTCGCCGTGGCCGTGCGCCGCGGGTCGACGGCGACGATCTTGGCCCCGGCCCTCCTCGCCTGCTGCAGGAGCGGCGCCAGGTGGGTGTTCGACACCGTCGGATTGGCGCCCCACACGACCACGAGACGCGAGCGGAGGACGTCGCGGGGGTCGGCGGAGGCCATGTCGTCGTAGACGCTGGCCCAGTTGGCCGTCGTGATCGCGGCGCAGATCGTGTGGTCGGCGACGGTTGCGCCGATGGCGGCGAAGAAGGCCTCGGTGAGGCTGTTGCGCTCGATCGAGGCGGCGGACGAGTTGTACGTGAAGGCGACGATCGAATCGGGTCCACGCGAGGCGATCGAGTTGCGGAACCGCTCGGCGATGAGCCCGAGCGCCTCCTCCCAGGTGGCGGGCCGGAACGCGCCGTCGCCTTTCTGTCCGACGCGAACGAGCGGGGTCATCACCCGACGCGGCCCGTAGAGGCGCTCTGCGGTGCGCTTGACCTTGGCGCAGATCCAGTTGTCCGTGTACTCGTTGAGCGGGGATGCATCGACGCCGACGATGCGACCGTCGGTGATGGTGACCGCCAGCGAGCACGCATCCGGGCAATCGAGCGTGCAGATCGTGTGGCGGATCTCGGGTGTCGTCACCGGAGGATCATCGCACTTCTGGTGGCCTGAGGCAGCCGGACATCGCCTCGCACGCCACCGGCCGGCGCACGGTGACCGCGACGCTCAGGCGAGGGCGGTGACGAGGTGTTCGAGGAGCTGGAAGCTGTCGAGCATGGCGCGGTGGTCGCCGGTGATGTGGCGGACGAGAACGTGGTCGAATCCCATCGATTCGTAGCGACGCAGGTTGGCGGCCACGGTGTCGGGGGAGCCGACGAGGAGCCGGTCGTAGCCGAGTCCTCGGTAGCCCTCGGCCAGGATGGGGTCGATGTGGGCGCGTGCTTCGGCGTCGGTGGCGGCGAGGTGGATGTCGCGGCGCAGCACCGGTTGGACGCGGCGGCCGTGTGCGACCGCGGTCTGTTGGGAACGTTTGCGCACGACACCAGCACCCCGAACGCGGGGAAGGTCCTCGGCGACGCAGCAGCGTACCGGCGAGCGGTCCGAACGAGGGGCGCATAGCGGCCGCGTTCACCCGTCGAGGCCGAAGAACCCGGCGGGCAGCCCGAGCCGGGCCCGGCCCAGCATGGGGTAGACCCGATAGGGGTTGGCGACAGGGTGGGTGGTGTACATCGACACGTCGTTGAGGTAGCGGGCCATGCGGTTGTTGCGCCGGCCGGCACTGCTGCCCGAGTTGGCGAAGAGCAGCCGTACTGCGTCGCCCGCCAGTTCGGCCGCCTGGTGGCCAATGCTCCAGATCCGGAGGTTGTCCTCGATGGTGAACGGCTCACCACCGTCGACGGCCTTCCGGCAGCGGGCCTCGAACTGTTCGACCATCGAGAACAGCACCGCCTCGGCAGCAGCGGTCTTGGCGATCGCCTCGCCCAGCACGAAGTGGTTGAGCGGGTTGTCGCGCCGAAGGCCGAAGGGAGGCAAGGACTCGTGCTTCTCGTGCGACACGGCCTCGAAGTCCGCGATGGCGGCGCGGGCCGCCCCCACGACGACCGCCAAGAGGTTGAGATGGAAGGGAATGGCGAGCGGTCCGAGGTAGGCCGGGTTGTCGTGCAGTTCGGTCCCCGGTGTCGGCCGGGCCCGGGCCGCGGGTTCGGTGAGGAACCCCGTGTAGGGGATCGTGTGGCGATCGGGGACGACGGTCTTCGCGACGGCGACCGTGAACGAGCCGCTGGCGCGTAACCCGCTGGTCTTGTCGCCACCCCAGTCGTCGAGCAGCGTGAACGACGAGCGGGGGAACAGGGCCAGCCGCACCTCGGCCGCGTCACCCTCCTGGATGCGAACGACCCCGAGGAGGTGGGTGGCGAACGGCACCCCGCTGGCGTAGCCGAAGGTGCCTTCGACCTCGATGCCGCCGTCGACCCGACGGCAGCGGCCGTTGAACGAGCCGCTGAAGGGGGCGAGGAACCGTCCGCTGCCGAGCACCTCGTCCTGGACGTCGGCGGGGAAGTGCGAGGCGACGATCCAGAGGTGCGACGCGCTCAGGGCGAAACACCAGGCGGCGCCGGGGTGGGCGGTCGCCAGCTCGAGCGTGACCCGGTAGAAGGGCTCGAAGCCGAGCTCGAGCCCTCCGTAGCGGGCCGGGCAGAGGATGCGGTAGAAGCCGGCGTCGCTGAACGCCTCGTGCGCGGCGGTGGAATAGTGGCCGGCGAGGTCGGCCTCGTCCTCTTCCGCCCGGAGTTGTGCACGCAGCGCCGCGGCGCGAGCAACGAGGTCAGGCAACGCAGTCCTGTCGTCCATCGCCGCCGGACTGTACCCGTCGCAACCGGCCGGACGACGGGAGCCCGGACGAGGGTTCGTGCGCTCGCTGACCCGCCGGCTCGTGTGCCACGGCGTAGATTCTCGGCGGTACCGACGCAGCGTCGGTGGCCCGCTGAGGTGTGATGACGGAGCTGACCGAAGAGCTGGAGCGCGAGCGCGAGTACCTGCGCGCCGCGCATGCTCGTGTCCAACGGCTGCGCGACGGGGCTCGGTTGGTGGCCGATCAGGCAGGCGCCCGGGTGGCCGCCGACGAGATGGAGCCCGGCGCTCAGTTCATCCGCGACGTGGCGGTGGTGCACGCCGCCCACCGCGCCGGCATGTTCGACGTCCCCGCCGATCGGCTCTGTGTGGGTCGCATCGACGGTGACCTGGCCGGCGAGGCCGACAGCACGCTCTACATCGGGCGGGTGGCCGTCTCCGACGAGCACGGCGACCCCATGATCGTCGACTGGCGGGCCCCGGCCGCTGCCGCGTTCTACCGCGCCCGCCCGGGCGACCCGATGGGGGTTCGGCGCCGGCGACACTTCCGCTGGCGCGGTGGCCAGCTCGTCGGCCTCGACGACGAGCTCGTCGACCGCAGCGCCCTCGATCGCAAGGAGCTGCACCTGGTGGGTGAGGCGGCCCTGCTCGCCGCGCTCGAGGCGCCCCGCACCGGCCGGATGACCGACATCGTCGGCACCATCCAGGCCGATCAGGACCGGATCATCCGCCGCCCGGCTCGGGGGGTGACCGTCGTGCAGGGTGGGCCCGGCACCGGCAAGACCGCCGTGGCCCTGCACCGTGCCGCGTACCTGCTCCACGAGCTCGGCGGTCGAGGCGACCTGGCCGCAGTGCTGTTCATCGGCCCCACCGATACGTTCCTGCGCTACGTGGGTGACGTGGTGCCGTCGCTGGGCGAGGGCCAGATGATGATGGCGACCGCCACCGACCTGGGGCCCGACGTGGCCGTGACCGGGCGCGACGGCGACGAGGCGGCCCGCATCAAGGGCGACGCCCGCATGGCCAGGGTGCTGGAGCGGGCCGTGCAGGGCTTCGAGCAGCCGATCAGGACGACCACCCGCATCGGCTGCGGCCGCTACTACCTCAAGCTCGAGCCGGCGGCGGTGCGCAAGCTCGTGGTCCGCACCCGCCAGCGGGGCGGAACCCACCACGAGGGGGTGCAGTTCGTTCGGGACGGCATCATCGAGCTGCTCGCGGCCGACTTCGAGCGTCGCGTCCGAGCCGACGTCGCCGCCGGGCGCCTCCTGCCCGGTGCGGTGCCGAAGTTCCGGCCGGTGCTCGACCGGGCCGCGGTGCGCGAGGTGTGCGACAGGGTCTGGCCCCCGCTCACCCCCCAACTTGCCCTCGGCCGGTTGCTGGCGTCGCGTGCTCGGCTGTTGCACGCCACCAAGGACCTGTTCGCTACCGAGGAGGCCGAGCTGTTGCGACGGCCGATCTCCGCCGGTTGGACCGCGGCCGACGTCGCCTTGCTCGACGAGCTCGCAGTGATCATCGGCCGGGAAGAACAGGACGACGGCGAGGCCAGCGGTCGCCGGGCGAGCGAACTGGCCGGCGCGTCGTTCCAGTTGGTGGAGACGGCGCTGGCCGAGGAGATGCAGGCAGCCCTCGAGAACCGCACGGCCGACTGCCCGCGCTGCCAGTTGGAGCTGGCGTACGGGCGCGCCGCTGACGGCACGCTCACGTTGAGCTGCACCAACCCCGCCTGCCCCGGCGGCACCTGGCCGGCGTACGACATCATCGGCGAGGACGCCACCCAGTTCCTTGCCGCGGTGATCGAGGAGCTGTCGGACCGCTACGCCGAGATCGAGGTGCGCAGCCCGCGCATCGCCGACCGTCGATTCGCCCATGTGGTGGTGGACGAAGCGCAAGATGTATCGGCCATGCAGTGGCGGGCCATCGCCCGGCGCTGCCCGAGTCCGGCGCTCACCGCCGTCGGCGACCTCGACCAGGCCAGCCAACCCTGGTCGATCCACGACTGGGGCCCGGTCTTCGAGCTGGCCGGCAAGGGCGGCAGCGAGCTCGTGGAGCTCACGGTCAACTACCGGACGCCGGCCGAGGTGATGGCGTTCGCCGTGGCGGAGGTGAGCCAGCACGGCAGGGCGGTGTCGGCGCCCTCCGCCATCCGTTTCTCGGGCGTGGCGCCTCAGCGGCGCGCCGGTTCCGTCGGCACGCTCGACGAGATGCTGGCGGAAGCCCGCGCCGCAGTGGGCGATGCCGGCACCGTCGTCGCCGTCGTGCCGGAGGCGCTCGCCCGTCCCCACGACGAAGCCTTCCTCACCGCCACCCAGACCAAGGGCCTCGAGTTCGACGGCGTCATCGTGTTCGACCCGACCGCCATCGCCTCGGAGTCACTGTTTGGAGCTACCCGGCTCTACGTGGCGTTGACCCGCACGACCCGCCTGCTGTGGGTCGTCAACCCTGTCTCGGACGGCGATCCGGCGCGCTGACGGACGCCGTTGTCGGGGGTGTTCGAGGTCGCGCACCTCGTTAGGATCGACCACCGGCAGGAGAACGCTCGCGCGGTCTCCCGCTGGCTCACGGCGGCCAACAGATCGGGTTGCTTGGCTGTGACCTCTACACCCTCGCCCTGGCACATCACCGGCGCCTCCAACGGCCCCACCGAGGCTACGCGTCCTGCTCCACACGGCGGCCGCAACTGGAACGTACTCGGCCGGCGACCCAGCCATCGCGAAGAGCCGAGGCTCGGCGGGAAGGACAGCCAATGAGAGAGCGTGATGTGGACGTGGTGGTCGGGTCTGCCTTCGGCGCGGTACTCGCTGACGAAGCGAGACACCGTCGTCATGGCTGGGTCGTGACGACGATGCGATGGGGGAGCCTCACGGACACCCTCCGTTGGGCGCGACGATCGGACGAGGCCGTCGCGTCTCTTGCTCGATGCGGAACCCCAGTCGCTCATAGACACCGAGAGCGGGGTTGCCGTGGGTGACGGCAAGCCTGAGCCACCCCTGGCCCTCAGCGATGAGCTGATTTGCTGCGTTCACGATGAGGATCGCGCCGAGTCCGTGCCCGGCGGAGGGCGGATCGACGAACACGTCGTTGATCCATGGGCCGCCTGTGTCCCGTTGACCGGGTTGGGAGCCGCCTGCGGGACGGTCGGAGATCACGATTGCTGCGACGATCGGGCCGCCGCTGTATCTGATGTGGGCGGAAGCGCTCGGCATCCAGGTGCCCAGTTCGTCGCCACGAAGTGCAGCCTCGATAACCCGTGCCGCGAGGATCGGGTCGTCGTCTTCGGGTTGATGATCGACGTGGTCTCCCGAATAGGCCCGAACAACGATCCGCCCATAGGAGGCGAGCGAGCCGAACTCCATTGGCTCGACGATGTAGCCGGGCGGCAACGTAGGACCATCGATCGGGCCGTCGTTCAGCTCCAGCACCATCTGGTAGAAGTGGCGCTCGATCATCTGTGTCATTGGTTCACCAACGTGAAGAGTACGGCTTCGGCGCTCGGCAGTACTCGGCGCTCGCCGGTCACCCGCAGGACGGCTGCTTCCTCGGGCTGCACATCATCAAGAAGTCCCCCAAGAACCAATCAGCGGGGAGGGCCGCGTCGAGAGCGTGGCGATCGTTGTTCCCGCCGAGGTGGCGCAGGGAGGTGTCGATGGCGCCGTGGCCGTCGCTACCCGGACGAACTCGTCGACTGGGACTTCCCCGCCCGTCGCGGCATGCGCGTCCTCGCCGCCCACGGGACCACCGGCCGACTCTCGCCCCACACCGCATGCGCGCCTCCTCGAACAAGCCGAACGATCCGGCATCAAGGTTGACTGGCGAACCCACCCCCACGGCCACACGCTGGACCCCGACAGCGTGAGCGCTGCCGCACGGTGGCTGGCGCGCTCTGTCTCGTAGGGCAGTCCAGCAGCAGGGAGATGCGACGGCTACGGCGCGGCTCGCTGTCGCCCTGCCGTGTGCTGTCGCTGCCCTCAACTTCGGCACTGGTGGAATCCGGATGCCAGCACTTTCGCCGCCGTTGCGGCGCCCCGGTAGCGGTTGGCCTGCGACGGCCGCCATACCGCAGGAACCACCTTCTGGTCCCGGCGACGGCGCCAATGCAGCTCCTGGCGATCTCGGCCGGTCGGGGCATCGCCTGCCCACCTGGATGGTCGCCGGCAGGTGAGCAAGAAGAGTGCCCCGGCAAACAGCATGAACAAGCCTGCGCCCAACCGCGACCCTGTAGCCGATGGAACGTATCAACTGCAATAAGAATCCAGTGTCGGCCACTGCAATTCAATGCAACTGAATGAAGTCAGTCCTCCGACCGGTGCAGACGCGCCTTCGGCGCGCTCAGGGTTTCCCGCGCTCTCGGGGCGGGACCGCCTGGTCAGGCGTGGAGGACGCGAAGATCGTCGAGGGCGGGGAAGCCATCGTCTTGGGTGAGGACTGCGACGCCCAAAGCGAGCGCGGTGGCCGCTATCCAGGAGTCGTTGACACCCATGCGGAGACCGGAATCTCGCAAGGCGACGCGCAGTTTGGCCCAGTGCTCAGCAACGGAAGCATCGATGGGGACGGGGTCGAGTTCGAGCGCTGCGGTGAGGGTGCGCAGCCGACGATCTCGGGTGGTCAGATCGGTTGCGGCCAGGACGCCGGCGCGAAGTTCACCGATGGTGATCACGGAGACGGCGAGCTCGTCGGGTAGCGCTGCGGTGTTGAGCGCGCGTCCGGTCTCGTTGGCGATGAAGATGGACGTGTCGGCGATGGCTCGGCTGGTCACAGTGGAAGGTCGTCGGTGGTGTCTGGAGCGAGGGCTTGGAGCTCGAGCCGCAGTTCGGCATCGGCCTGATGTGCAACGAGGGTGCGGATGAACGACTCGCGCGTCATCCAGCGGGTGCGCTGTGCGATCGGGGCCAGCACGGCGACGGGGCGTCCGTCGACGGTGATGTTGATCTGTTCGCCTGCGGCGACGCGATCGAGCAGCGAACGTGTCTGGTTGCGAAGTTCTCGTGACGCCACCGAGTGCATGCGACGAGCGTAGCATCTGTGCGACATCGAGGTGCGTGCATCGTGGGCGCACGTCGGCGGCCGGCCGAGCCCTCCGAACGGGGCCGCTCGGTTCAGGCTCCGGCGAGGACCTGTGGTGCGAGAAGGTCGGCCGTGAGCTTGTCGTTGTTGGTGAGGATGATGAGGGTGTCGCCGGAGGCCGGGTCGATGGCCATGGTCGATGTGTACCCCGGGATGGCACCGCTGTGGGCGAACCCGCTCTGGGCAGGCCCGAGCGCTGCGGCGACGAGACCGAGCCCGTAGCCGTCCGGGCCGGTGTCGGTCATCTCCTGAAGCGATCCGGCGCTGATGAGTTCGCCGTTGAAGAGTCCATGCAAGAACGCGGCAAGGTCGTTCGTGGTGGAGATCAACGCTCCGGCGGCCCAGGCACTGGTGGCGACCGAGGCGTACTCCGCGTCGTCTTCCCCACTGGACAGACCGGGTGACCATCCTGCCGCCAGCCCATCGGGTGAGGCGTGCCCGCCTGCAGGGAAGACGGTATCGGTCAGTCCGAGCGGGCCGGCTATCCGATGTTGGAGGGACTGGTCGAGATCGTTGCTATCGAGTTCTTCGATCAGTTGACCCAACAGGATGTAGTTCGTGTTCGAGTAGGCGAACGACCCCGGACGGGCAGGCAGCCACCGAAACCGAACACGGCACCACGATCCGGGCCATCCGTCATCTCGACATCGACCCCGCTGAGCTCAATGCCGCGGCACGAGCCGAGATCGAGGCGCTGCGACAGAACGCCAGCTGACAGCGCCCGGCGGGTTCAGCCTGACAGCCATCGTCCGGCAAGGGCTGCGCCCTCGACCAGAGCCCGCAGCTTTGCCCACTGGATGGATTCGTGCACCCGTCGGGCGAGGGTCCCTGGGCGAACCCGCACCAGGGTTCGGATACGTCGACGATGTGACGCCGGAGCTGTCGATCGCCGTGCGCGCCGCGCATCGTGGCCGTGGTGTCGGCACCACGCTGCTGAGGGAGCTGATCGACGACATCGGGCGGATGTGCCTCAGCGTCGACGTGCGGAGCCCGGCGATGCGGCTCTACGCGCGGCTCGGCTTCGCCGAGGTCTGCCGCAAGGGGTTCACTGCGACGATGCTGCGGGCCGGCTGACCGTCGGCGCGGGCGTTCAAACCTGAGGCTCGACGGGATCAGAGCAGGCGGTGCTGGCGTGCCGCTTGCACCGCAGCGTGGCGGCTGCTGACGGCCAGCTTGCGGTAGATCGCCGCGCACTGGGTCTTGATGGTGTTCGGCGAGACGTACAGCTCGCGTGCGATCTCGGTGATGGACAGCTGCGACGGCAGGTAGTGCAGGACGGCGAGCTCGCGCGCCGACAGCGCCTCGACGAGCGCGGTGGCCTCGACGGGCCGGGACCGGCCCAGGCGGTGCCTGACCGCCGCCCGGTCGAGCAGCGGTCGGGTGATGCCTGCATCGGTGCAGTCCGCCGCCAGCCGCTCCGCCTCCTCCAGCAGGTCCCGCCCGCGGTCCTCGCCGGCCTGTGCCAGCACGTCGCCCGCCACGGTGAGCACGAACACCAGCCCCACTCGGGTGGTGGCTCGGCGGGCCAGGGCCACGGCGCGATCGGCATCGGCCAGGGCCGCGGCGTCGAGCCGGTCGCCCTCCTCGAGCGCGTCGCCGGCCACCTTGATGGCGAGCGCCGGCGCCACGCCGTGGTAGGCCCCCAGCCCGCGGCCCTCGGCATACCGCAGCGCATGTCGCGCCGCCTCCTGGGCCTGTGGGGCGCGGGCGCCGCCGCGGTGGAACTCCGCCACCGCGGCGGCGACCAGCGCCATGGCGTGCGCCGTCCTGCGCTGTTCCGCCGCGGTGCGGTCGAGGGCGATTCGCAGCACGGCGCGCGCCTCGTCCGCCAGGCCGGCCCAGGCGAAGGCGGTACCGACCGCCGTGGTGAGCTCGCTGGCGAGGGCCTCCAACCCGCCGGCCTGCACGACCTCGCGCGCCCCGGCCAGCGCGGTGGCGACGTCGCCCTTGCCGAGCGCCAGGTTGATCCGCAACGGCATGGCCCGGATCGGGTCGACGTCGTCGGGCAGGGCGACGATCGCCCGGTCGAGCAGCTCCTGGGCGGTGTCGTACCGTCCGGTGAGGTAGTGGTACCAGCCCGATAGCAACAGGCCGATGGCGTCGAGGTCCCCGCCGGCGGCGAGCCGGTCGAGGACGTTGCGCAACGTGCGGAGCCGGCCGGTGCCCAACAGGTCCGGGCCGACGATGCGCATGAGCAGCATGGCGCGCTCGCGGTCGCCGGCTTCGATGAGGTGGTCCACCGCGGCCGCCGGGTGGCCCGAGCGCTCGAACCAGTCGGCCGCCTTGCGGTGCAGACCCGCCAGCTGCTGCGGGATGGAGCGCTTCGCCTCGAGCAGCAGGAGGTCCCGGAAGAGGTGGTGATAGCGGTACCACTCGCCCACCGTGTCCAGACGGATCACCAGCTGGTTGGTCGCGGCGAGCGCGTCGAGCCAGGCAGCGCCGTCGTCTGAGCCGGTGACGGCGTCGAGCAACGGGCCCGACAACCGGTGCAGCACCGCCGCCTCGACCATGCGACGTCGTTCGTTCGGCTCGAGCACGGCGAGCAGTTCGTCGGCGAGGTACCCGGCGACGAGCTGGTCGTCACCCCGGAACGTCTCCACGAAGCGGGCGGCGTCCGGGGTGCGGGCGAGGGAGAGCCCGGCGAGCACGAGCCCGGCCGCCCACCCCTCGGTGCGGTCGAACAACGCCCCGAGCGCGTCGGGATCGAGCCCGTCGGCGGCGGGACCCAGCAACGCTGTCGCCTCCGGTGCTTCGAAGCGGAGGTCCTCTGCACGGATCTCCCGGACGCGCCCACGCAACCGCATCCGGCCGAGCCGGAACGGCGGATCCGCCCGGGTGAGCAGCACCACCGTCAGCTGCGTCGGTGACAGATCGATGAGGCGCTCCACGTCGCGGTGGACACCGGCGTCGTCCACCAGGTGGAAGTCGTCCAGCGCGACGACGAGGCGCTGCGAGCGGTTCGACAGCTCGTTGACGAGCGCGGGGACGACGGCGGCACCGCCGGCGGCGGTCAGCGGTTGCAGGCGGGCGGCGCACGCCTCGTCGACGCGGCCCACGGCGGCGATGAACGACACCCAGAACCGCGCCGGGTCCGCATCGAGCTCCTCCAATTGCAGCCATGCCACCGGCGCGTGGCCCGCGGCCGCCCACGCCGCCACCAGCGTTGACTTCCCGGAGCCGGCCGGCGCGCTGACCAGCACCAGCGGCACCGCCGACGCGGTGGCACCGTCGAGCACCGCCGCCAGGCGAGCGCGGTCCACGAAGCGGTCGGGCAGCTGTGGCGGACGCAGCTTGGTGGCCGCCAGGTCACCGTTCGGCTGAGGGCCCACCGTGTGCACCCTAGCGGGCCGATCGCGGGCATCACCCGGGTGAACCGGCGGCGGGGTGAAGCCCGTTCACCCGGTCCGGTGCGACGGTACCGCCATGCCCGACGCACCCACCCACGAGCTGGTGATCCGGGGACGGCTCGGCCGCCACCTGCTCGGTCCGTTCCTCGACGACTTCACCGTCGGCTGGGACGAGGCCGGCACCAGGCTCACCGGCACGATCCGCGACGCCTCGCACCTGCACGGCCTCGTGGCGTTCCTGGCATCGATCAACGCCGAGTTGACCGCCATCACCCCCCTCAACCGACCCACGGCGCACACCCCGCTCGCCCCGAGCGCCCATCCGAGGAGCACCCCATGATCACGGTTTCCCACCTGAGCAAGTCCTACGGCCGTCGTACGGTGGTCGACGACCTCTCCTTCGAGCTCGTCGCCGGGCGCATCACCGGCTTCGTCGGGCCGAACGGCGCCGGCAAGTCCACCACCATGCGGATGATGGTCGGCCTGGCCCGACCCGACGCCGGGCGGGTGACCTACGACGGCGCCACCTTCGCCGAGCTCGCCCACCCCGCACGGACCATCGGTGCGGTGCTCGACGCCCGCGCCATGCACCCCGGGCGATCCGCTCGCAACCACCTGCGGGCCATTGCGGCGCTCGGTTCGCTGCCGTCGGGCCGCGTCGACGAGGTGCTGCACACCGTCGGCCTCGATGACGCCGGCGGACAACGGGTGGGTGGCTTCTCGCTCGGGATGCGCCAACGCCTGGCCATCGCCGGCGCGCTGCTCGGTGACCCGCACATCCTCATGCTCGACGAACCGGCCAACGGCCTGGACCCCGACGGCATCCGCTGGCTGCGCACCATGCTCACCGACTTCGCCACCGCCGGCGGCACCGTGTTCGTCTCCAGCCACTTCATCGCCGAGCTGGCGACCTTCGCCGACGACCTCGTGGTCGTCGGCAACGGTCGACTGATCACCGCCGAGCCGCTCGTCCGCACGCTCGAGCGCGACCCCGGCCGCACGCTGGAGGACATCGTCCTCGATCTCACCCGCCACACCGCCCGCCACACCGCCGCCTGAGCGAGACCGACCGACCGACCGACCGACCGACCGAACCGCACCCACACCCATGACCCGAGCACCGAAGGACGATCCGATGACCACGACCCTGCCCCTCGCCGAGCGCGCCCCCACGACCTTGCCGCCCACGACGGCCGCGTCCCCGTCCCGGTGGCGGGAAGCCGCCCCCGCCGCTGCGCACAGCGAGTGGATCAAGCTCCGCTCGGTCCGCTCGACGGCGGTGTTCCTCGGCCTTGCCGCCGCCATCGGGGTCGGCCTGTCGCTGATCCTGGGGGCGGTCGTGCAGGAGGACCCCTACGAGCACCTGCCCTTCACCATCGGCAATACGTTCCTCGTGTCGAGCTGGCTCACCACGCTGTTCGCGATGGTGGCCGGCACGCTGCTGTTCACCTCCGAGGTGCAGCACGGCACCCTCGCCACGGCGCTCGCCACCCGGCCGTCGCGGCCGCTGCTCGTCGCCGCCAAGGCCTGCCTCGCCTGCTGCCTCGGGCTCGCCATGGGGGCGGTCGGCATCGTCGGCGGCCTGCTCGGGGGCATGCTGAGCGGTATGGAGGCGGGTGACCTGTCGGGCGCGGTGTCGGGCACCGCGTGGGCGCTGACGCTGACCACGCTGGCCCCGGTCATCGGGTTGGGAGTCGGCCTCGTCGTGCGCCACAGCGCCGCGGCGATCACCACCGTGCTGGTGTGGGCGCTGGCGGTGGAGACCCTCGTACGGGGCATGATCCCCGCCACCATCTCGCGGTTCCTTCCGTTCACCGCCGCCCACGGCCTGCTCGGCACCCGCTCCGCCGCCGACACCCCCGAGACGTTCGCCGCGGCACTGTCCAACGTCGGCAACGTCGCCGTGATCACCGGCTGGGCTGCCGCCGGGCTGGCCGTCGGCTCGGCGCTGCTGCTGCGACGCGATTCGTGATGGTCTCGGGACAGCATGACCGAGGGCCGACCAGGTCGCGGTGATGAAGGCGGCGGTGGTCTCGAGCCGTTCGTCGGGCGGGGCCGGCGGCGCCGCGCAGGGCGAGGCCGAGCGTGACCAGCGCGCCGGCGACCAGCACGACACCCGTTGCGGAACGGCCAGTCGCGGGCAGTGCGGCGTCGGAGACGGACGGGATGCTCGTCGTCGCGGCCGGCGAGCTCGTGGACGACGGCGATCCGCTCTGATCGGGCACCACGACGCGCTGCACCACGTGGTTGTCCGCCGGCGCCGGGTCGGTGAGCTCCGACGCCACGTACGCCTCGGCGGACAGCGTCGCCCCGGGTACCACGTCGTAGGCGGCGGCCAACGAGATCTCGAAGTTCGAGCCCGCCAGCAGCGGCCGGTCCGACAGGCACTCGAACGTCGCACCGGTCGGACCCGGGGTGCACACGAACGACGAACCGAACGGGAACCCCGCCAGCGGCGTCAGTCCGGGCCCGAGGTGCAGCACGAGCCGCACGTGCCCGACCGGTGTGGGACCGGAGGAGGCCACCCGCCACACGAACACGACGGCGTGCCCGCTCGGATCGAAGGGCGGCTGCGGATCGAGCTGGGGTGGGTGCGGCGTCCTGAGGGCGAGCTGGGCGGTGGCCTCACCGGGGATGGTTGGCACCGGCCCGGCGGTGAAGGTCACTGGCACGGACACGTGGTGGTCATCGGGGGTCGGGTCGAGCTGGGTGTGGGTCACCGACGCCTCGACGTCGATGCGGGAGCCTGCCGGGAGGCCGACGTTGATCACCGAGACCCCCACCGAGATGGGGATGTTGCCGCCCTTGTCCCAGCTGGCCATGGTGCACACCAGCACCGGGGTCGGCTCGCCGAGCGGGCAGGACAGCGGGTCGCTGCCGGTCCACCAGCTGGGCGCCAGGACGGCACCGGCCGGCGCCCGCACCGTGACCTCCACGTCCGTGGCCGGGGCCGGCCCGGCGTAGGCGAGGTTGAGGTTGACCCTCACGACGGCCGGATCATCGCCAGGTACCGGTGGGTATGCCAGGGTCAGGGCGAGATCGGCGACGTCGAGCGAGACGGGCGGGCCGCTGAAGGTGATCGGAAGGTCGCGCGCGTTGTTCGACGGGTCCGGGTCGGGGACGGCGGCGCTCGCCTCGACACGGACGTCGAGGGCGGAGCCTGCGGGGAGGCCGACGTTGGCCACCACTGCGGACGCCAAGAGGCCCCCGGGTTGCGGGAGGTCGATCGCCATCGTGCAGCTCAGGGTGCGGCGGTCGACGGCCACGTCGCAGGGCCGCCGGTCGATCGTGGCGGCGTTGCCGCTGAAGGTCATCTGTTCACCGGAGACGATGGCGGCGCCTTCGGGCACGGTGAAGGTGACCACCACGCCCGACGCCACGCCCGGGCCGCTGCTCTGCACGTTGACGTTGACACTGGTCGCCGACGGGCCCCACGGCGTCACGGACGACAGCCCCACGGCCACGTCGGCACCGGCTTGGGTGAGGGCGGCCGGCGGCGCACCCACCATCACGAACGCAAGGCTCAGGCCGAGCGCCAATGCGGTATCGCGGCCGGGGCGGGCGCGGCGCCGCGACGCCAACCCGCCGCGGCGCTCGATCGAACGACGGAACCTGTAGAGCAGGGCCATGGCCTACCTCCCACCAGGACGGTGCTCACGGTAGACCTCGGCCCCGCCGACCGAACCCGCCGACGGTCACCACTGGCGTCGAAGATGGTCACCTTCTACCTCGGCGACCACGCGTGGTCTGAGCTCGGCAGACACCGCGCCCGGTTCAGTGCGCTCGACCCGCCTGCAACCCGTGGAGACAGAGGTCGAGCATGATCTCCACCGCGGTGTCGAGGGGGATGCCGAGATCGTCGATGATGTCGGGCTGGCCGAGGTGCACGGTGCTCGCCAGCACGACCGCGGCAACGACGGAGGGTGCGACGGGCCGGAACTCGCCCTGTTCCATCCCACGGGCGACGATCCGCTGCAGGACCGTCGCGGCGAAGCGGTAGTGCTGGTCGAGAACGCGGCGGGCGCCGGGGACGTCGGCGAGATCGTCGTAGGCGGCCGATCGGAAGGCGTAGCCGAGGTTCGTGGTTGCATACTGCCGTAGCTGGGTCGCCGTCGTAGCGTGGGGGTCGATCGCGGCGACTGCTTCGCGGCCGATGCGGTGCATGAACCGGTCGAGCGTGAGGATGAAGAGCTGGTCTTTCGACGGGGCGAGCTCGTAGAGCGTGCGGCGGGAGCACTCCAGCCGGGCGGCGAGCGCGCCGATGGTCAGCGCGGCCAGTTCTCCGGCGCGCAGCAGCGCCTCGAGCCCGTCGAGCACTTCGCGGTGGCGATGGCCCAATGCAGCCTCGGCTCTCGACGACAACAGCGGGCGCGGCGCGCCGACGAGGAGCGAGCGGGGAAGTCCTGCGGGCGTTGGGGAGGCCATGCCGTTGTTCGTTCGCCTTTCTGCGACGAGGTTTTGCCGACCGTAGCAAGGCGAACGCCGGTGGGCGACGGTACCATCGTGGGCAACGTGGTACCGTCGCGCGGCATGGGCCGCGCCGACGACGGGGGAGTGTCATGAACGCCGATCAGGTGACCGACTGGGCGACCGATTTCGACATCTTCGATCCGGCGTTCCTCGAGGACCCCTTCGCGGTGTTCGCCGAGCTCAGAGATCGGCATCCGGTCGCCCACACCGACCGTTGGGGCGGACAGTGGCTTCCCGTCCGCTACGCCGATGTCGTTGCGGTCGCCGGCGACCCCGAGCACTTCTCCTCCGTCGCGGTCGCCGTCGTCGGGCTCAAGCCGGGCGAGGGCGTCAACCTGCTCGACGCCCCGCCGATCACCGCCGATCCGCCCTTCCACGGGGAGTTCCGGCGTCTGCTCCTTCCCGCGTTCTCCCCCAGGGTGATCGAGCGGCTGACCGGGTGGACCGCAGAGGTGGCGCAGCGCCTCGTCGACGAGATCCGAGAGTCGGGCGACACGACCGTCGATGCCGCCGAGCGCTATGCCCGGCACCTCCCGGTACGGGTGATCGTCTCCATGCTCGGCATCCCCGCCGAGGAAGAGGAGCAGTTCACCGACTGGACGGTGCGCATCCTGCGGACCGATCCCACCGATCTCAGCGACTCGATCGCCGCGACCAAGGAACTGCTGGCCTACTTTCGGGCCCACGTGCAGGCCCGGCGTGACGACCCGGGGCACCATGACGACATCATCACCATGCTGATGAACGCGGAGTTGCACGACGAGCCGATCCAGGACCGTCATATCGTGTCCGCCTGCTTCCTGATGCTCATCGCCGGCATCGACACGACGTGGAGCTCGATCGGCGCTGCTCTCGCCCACTTCGGCGCCAACGCCGACGACCGTCGTCGCCTCGTCGCCGAGCCGGCGCTGCTGCCCGGTGCGATCGAGGAGCTGCTCCGGTTCTACGCGCCCGTGACGCAGGCCCGCATCGCGGTCCACGGCGCGAGCCTCGGTGGCCAACCCATCCCTGCGGGCGACCGCGTGCTGCTCCCGCTGCCCGCTGCGAACCGAGACCCGGAGGTCTTCGACGATCCGGAGACGTTCCGGCTCGATCGGGCCGAGAACCGGCACCTGAGCTTCGGTGTCGGCATCCACCGCTGTCTCGGCTCGAACCTCGCCCGCATGGAGCTCCGCGTCGCACTCGAGACGTGGCTCGCTGCCTTCCCCGACTATTCCCTCGTCCCCGGTGAACCGCTGGAGTGGACCGGCGGCAACGTCCGGGGCCCCCGTCGCGTGATGGTGCGACTCGTCTGACCGCAGCCCGGGTGGAGTGATCGATCAGCGTGGGGGTGCGTTCATCGCCTCCGCCTGCGCTCGGTTCAGCGGATCTTCGCCAGGCGGGGTCTCGGTCGACATCGGCGCGTCTGGTTGCATCCCCGGCCCGTCGGACCGTCCTCGAGGAGTCCGAACCCTGGTTTGAGGGCCGCTGATCGGCAGGCACCTTTCATCGAACGTGCCGAATCGGCCGGTGGGCAACCTCGCGGTACTGGTGGCTACAACGTGGTACCGACTCGTCGCCGGCTCGCCGCCGACGGTGCGCTCGTCGCCTGCGCGTACGCGCATGCCGAGGAGCAGGCCAACACCATGGCCAAGACGACGGGAGCGACACTGGCCGTGCCGGCCGATAGCTCGGCTGGCGGGGTGCTGAAAAGCTCATGCGAGCCGGCGAGCGGCCTGGCCTGATCGTACCGATAGGTATGGCCCGCCGCGCAGCACCAGAAGTGGCGGGTTGTGCGGGCGCGACGACCAAACCGGCCGACCACACGGCGGCCTGACCGGCATCGTTTCATGAGGCAACGAGCAAGGCGACAGCACAACCCGCCACGCTCGCTCCATCACGGCGGCGTTCGCAGCAACGACGAACACGTTCGGCCGACCGCCGTGCGGTCAGACGACCATCTTCAACCCCCTGCCAACGGCCGTCAACGTCGGCGGCGTATTCATCGCCATCCATGCCGCCGCCCCGCATCTTGGAGAGGGCGGCCGGATCGTCACGATCGGCAGCCGTCGGCGCCGACCGCTGTCCCATGCCCGGCTACGCCGTCTACGCCTTGGCCGAGGCCGCCGCTCGGTGTGTCGTGGCTCAGACCGGGACCGGTTCGTGTTCGGGGCAGTCGACGCGCAGGTCCCGGTCAGCGAGCGCGGTGGCGAGGAGCAGGCACCGTGCCCTGGATCGAGGCCCGGGCGGGTGGTAGTGGCGGCAGGTGGGACAGCTGCGATTGACCGTGATCACCCCGGCAGCCTGCAGCCGGGCGATCTCGCCGAGCAGGACCCGCAACGTGGTGGCCCGGTCGGCATCGGTTCCCGAACCTGCCGCGAGGAGGGGGGCGAGCTCGGTGGCGTTGTCGGCAGCGAGGCGGCCCCCGTCGTCGGTGAGCGCGACGAGCGTGCTCCGAAGGTCCGCCGGGTCACGGCTGCGCCGGATCAGCCCCCGCTTGTCGAGGACCGTGACGGCATCGCTGACGGTTGGTTGGGACACGTCGAGCTCGGCGGCCAGGTCTCCGACGCGGCGTGGCCGGCCATCTGCCAGCGTCTCGATCACGCTCAGGCCGAGCAGCGACACCTCGTGGCGGGTGGCGACGTCTTGACGCGCCGCGCGCAGCGCCCGTCCGAGTCGTTCGACGGCGGCGAGCACCTTGCGGTCGAGGTCGGCGCTGTGGCTCATGGTCTCATTGTCGCCTGCGCGCCGTCCCTCCGGGTCACCAACGAGTCGGATCGTAGGGCTGGGACCACAGCGCGACGGTCAAGGTGACGGCCTTGAACCAGGCGGTGTGCATCGCGTCGATGTCGGCATGGTCGATGTCGGCATGGTCGGTGTCGGCATGGTCGGTGTCGGCATGGTCGGCGCCGGCGCGGGCGAGCGCCGCCGCGTCGTCATCGGTCCACAGCAGCGTCGCCAACAACAGGTTCAGATCGTCGAGGCTGACCGGCGAGGTCGCCAGGGCCGTGTCGTAGGTGTACCCGGAGATGTCGGTGCTCATCAGGTGTTCTCCTTCGCAAGGTTCGAGTTGTTGTCAGTGCTGTTCGTGTCGATCGGGACTGCGCATCCCTGGTCGGGGTCGCACGCCACCGTCGACTCGGACTGGGCGAAGGTCGTCGGATGCGCGGATGCGGCAGGGGGTGCTTCGTCGACCAGTCGTGCGATGGCAGCGCCGACGGTGAGGTCGTCGATGTGGCCGAACGCGTTGAGCCGGATCGTCCCGCCCCGATCGATCAGCACCAGGCTCGGTGTCCCGCGCAGCTGGTAGCGCGACATCGTGATCGGCATCCCACCCGGTCGATCGTGGGTATCGACACCGACGGGGAAGCCGATCCGATACTCGTGCAGGAACGCCTCCAGCGACACCGGCGTCATCGCGTTGTGGTGTTCGAACACGGTGTGCAACCCCAACACCGTCACGTCGCCGCCGAACGTGTCCACGATTCGCTGCGCCTGCGGCAAGCCGTGACTTACGCATCCCGGGCACAACATCTGGAACGCCTCGATCACCACGACCTGACCGCGCAGATCGGCCAGCGACAACGGCGCCTGCGTGTTGAACCACGTCGACACGTCCAGCGGTGGCGCAGGTCTGCTCGAGTTCCCCTTGTCCATAGGGTGACTATAGATAGGATACCTATGAATAGTCAAGGTTGCTGCCTGCCGCAGAATCGCCAGGCCAGGCCCTCTCGGGTGCGATCACGGGGTACGGGACGCCGGTATGGGCGAGGGTTGCGGCGGCACCGCCGATAGCGGGGTCGATCGGGTGGCCCCTGGTGGAGAACGCGACGCGGTCGGGGCGGGCCCGCTACCGGCGTCGATCTCTGAATGCACACCGCAGAACAATCATCCGTAGAAGTTGAGTCCCTGGAATTGAGATTCTAGACTCGGTGCCTCACGCACCGTCCTCCCGCACCGCCCCGACCGCCGAGGATCGACACCAAGGAGACTCATCATGTCCACCGCGAACATCGACATCGCCCGTGCGTACTTCCATGCCGTGCAGACGGGCGACATGGCCACCCTCGGCGACCTGCTCGACGTTGCCATCGTCTGGCACCAGCCCGGCGCCAACCAGTACTCCGGCGATCACCGCGGCCGGGACGCCGTGTTCCAGATGCTCGGCGGGATGATGGCGGCCACCCAGGGCACGTTCGCGATCGACCAGATCCACTCGCTCATGGCCAACGGCGACCTCGTCGCAGCCCGGATCCACTTCACCGGCAACCGCGGTGACACCTCCATGGCGATGGACGGCGTGGACGTGCTGCGCTTCAACGGTGGCAAGATCGTCGAGATGTGGCTCTTCTCCGACGACCAGAACGCCGAAGACGCCTTCTGGGGCAGCTAACGCATGAGCATTGGGACGCCATGATGCCGAGGACTACCGCCCGGAATCCAGCGCGCGGCCAGCCGCTCGCAGCCGGCTGAGGATCGACGTCACTTGCAGTACCGATCGGCCTGGGATGACGCTTCCGATCCTCAGTTCGAGTTCCTCCTCGAAGATCACCATGGCCTTGGACGTCAACCGCCGGCCGTCCGGCGTCAACTCGACGATCGAGGAGCGACGGTCGTTCGGATTGGCCCGGCGAACGCACAGCCCGTTCGACTCCAATCGGTCGATCACCTTGCTCGTGCCGCCCACGGTGATCGAGAACTCATCGGCGATGTCCTGCACCCGTTGACCCGGCCGCTCCAACAGGAACCGGAGCACCTCGAACGAGGTCAGCGGCAGATCGCACTCCGCTCGCAGCCGAGCGTCGATCCCGTTCCACAGCTCGATCTCGAACGAGACCAGCTCCCGGTACAAGCGTTTCAGGTCCGTCATCGTTCACTTCCTTCGAACCATCTTCCATGGAGGATAACGCGCGACCTTCGCGCGCGGTGCTCGACCGCCGGACCGACGGGACCGTAGGGTCGATTGCCAGACCCCGCATCGATGATCGGGCGGCGACGGTCGCCGGTGGGCCGGGCCGGGCCGGCACGCCGCCTGGGAAGGCGCTCAGGGAGGTGGCGGTCAACTCACGACTGCGCGTCGTGCACGAGGATCGCGATGTGCACCCGGTTTGTGACCTCGAGCTTGGTGAGCAGGCGCGACACGTGCGCTTTGACGGTGGCTTCGCTCATGAACAGCGATGCCGCGATCTCGGCGTTGGATGCGCCGGTCCCCACCGCGATCGCCACCTCCCGCTCCCGGTCGGTGAGCGACGTCAGGCGCTGGGCCGCGGCGCGACGGCGATCTGTCAGCTCGTCGTTGCCGAGGTGAGCGAGCAGTGTGCGGGTGACCGACGGTGAGAGCATCGCTTCTCCCGCAGCCACCAGGCGCACCGCGTTGACGATCTCGGTGGGCGCGGTGTCCTTCAACAGGAACCCGTCGGCTCCGGCCCGAAGCGCGCTCATGACATGCTCGTCGGCCTGGAACGTGGTCAGGACGATCACCTGCGGCGGCGCAGGAAGGCGGCGCAGGGCCGAGGTGGCGGCGATGCCGTCCATCCCGGGCATCCGGATGTCCATCAGGACGACATCGGGTCGATGCGCCTGCACCGCCGCGACGGCATCGGCCCCGTCGGCGGCCTCGCCCACCACCTCGAGCTCCTCCGAGGACGACAGGATCATCCGGAGCCCGGCGCGCACCAACGCGTCATCGTCGACCAACAGCACCCTGATCTTCACCGAGAGCTCACCATGGCAGGTCGGCCTCGACGACGAAGTCACCGGAAGCGTCCGGTCCGTGCACCAGGACACCATTGGCCAACGTAACCCGCTCCTGCAGGCCGAGGAGGCCCGTGCCGGAACCCGGTACCGCCGGACGGTCGTGGCCGCCCACCGCGGCAGGGTTCCGAACGCTGACGTGCAGGCCGCGGTTCGGCGCTCCCGCCACTCGGACCCGGGCCTGGGTGCCGCGAGCGTGCTTGCCGATGTTGGTCAGCGCTTCCTGCACGATGCGGTAGGCGTCGCGACCCAAGGGGCCGGGTGCCGCAGCCGCACCGTCCACCTGCATCTCGAAGTCGATCTTCGCGCCGGAACGGCGAGTCTCCTCCACCAAGCGCGGGATGTCAGCCAGCGTCGGTTGGGGCACCGTTGACGGCCGGTGCTGCCCCGGCTCCTCCCGCAGCACGCCGATCACGTCCCGCAGCTCCTCCAGCGCCTGGTGGGCCGTCGACCGCAACAGCGCGGCGCTTTCCCGCACCTGGGCCGCAGGCAGCTCGCGTGCCACCTCGAGGGCGCCGGCGTGCAGCGCCACCAGGGAGATGCGGTGAGCGAGCACGTCGTGCATCTCCCGCGCGATGCGGGTCCGCTCGGCCAGGCGCGCCCGTTCGGCGCGGATGAGCTGATCGGCCTCGGCCCGTTGGGCACGGTCGCGCAAGGTGGAGAGGAGCTGACGCTGCGAGCGGACGAACATGCCCCATCCGGTTGCGGCGGCGGCCAGCGCCGCCGTCGGCAGCACCACCGACCAGGTGTTGGGCCGCCCGAGCCAGATCGAGCACACCACCGCCGACGGGACGAACAACGCAGCGATGACCAGGGCAGGCCGGACATGACGGTGCACCGCCAGCGAGGACAGCGCGAAAAGGCCGGCCACCGATCCGAACGTCGAGAACGCGCCCAACAGGGTGCACACCAGCGCCACCCCGAACGGCCAGCGCCGCCGCCACCACAGCGAGCTGCAGCACAGCGCTCCGAACGCGGCGTCGGTGGCCACCTGCCCGGAGGTCATCCCATACGCGGTGTCGTCGGCAGTGACCTTCAGGATGACCGCGCCGAGCGCGGCGGCGATGACGAATGCACCGGCGTCGACGGACCAGTCGCGCGTCGTCCTGGGCCCCGTTGCGTCGGGGTGGGCCGGGGCGCTGGGTGCCAGTACCGCGGCGGGGGTGGTCTGGGCCCACCAGATGCGTAGCCAGGACATGACCTGAGCCTACGGTTCCGGGCGCCCGCGCGACATCGACGATCGTCGACATCGCCACCGACGAACGGTGCGAAGCCGGCAGCGCCCGGTCGACCTTCGGCGATCCGACCGTGGTCGTCCTCCCGATGCGCCCGGTGCGCCGGGCGGCTCAGGCTGGCCACATGATCACGACAGCCGCGCTCACCAAGCGCTACAAGAAGGTGCCGGTCGTGCGCGACGTCTCGTTGCGCTGCGAACCCGGGACCATCACCGGGTTCCTCGGGGGCAACGGCGCCGGCAAGCCCACCACGCTGAAGATGATCGTCGGGCTGGTGCGACCCGATCGCGGCACGGCGACCATCGACGGGCGACCGTTCGTCGAGTTGCCCAACCCGACGCGGGTGGTCGGCATGTTGCTCGACGCGTCTGCGATGCATCCGGGGCGCAGCGGCCGGGCGACGCTCACGATCGCGGCGCGGCTGGCCGGCGTTCCCACGGGGCGGGTCGAGCACCTGTTGGACCTCGTCGGCCTCGCCGATGCCGCCGAGCAGCGCGTCGGGACCTACTCGCTCGGCATGCGCCAGCGTC
>JADLEF010000435.1 GCA_020846295.1 Acidimicrobiales bacterium | reverse complement strand
TCATCGGCGTTCCGGTGTTCGTCGCCGTCGTGAACTGGACCGGCGTCGTGACCGAGAGCGAGTGCGCCGGTGGGCTGTGCGTGACCGTCACCGCTACTCCTCAGCTGACGTTCCGGCCGGGCGAGCCGGGCGCACAGACGGTGCACTGTGCCGGCTCGGGAACTCGCTTCACGGCGAGCGCTGGGACGCCCGAGGCACAAGCGGGCGCGCCGGGCGCGTGCGCTTGGATCTACACGACTCGTACCGGAGCGAACGGTCGTCCATCGGCTTGGCCCGGGCAGGCGTCGGTGTCGTGGTCGATCTCGTGGACGGCAACGACGGGTGCGTCTGGGTCACTCGCGGCGGTGACGCGCTCTACCGATGTGCCGCGGCCAGTAGCGGAGGTTCAGACCGTGATCGAAGGTGGGGAGACACCATGAGTACGACCATGACTCGACGCAACGGAGCAGCATCTCCGGACTCGGCGAACCGTGCCGCGCGACAGGCGACTGTCGCGGGTCAGAAGACGGACCCGGTGCGCCGGCGATGGGGCCGTATCGGTGGAGGGGCTTTCGCTGCGGTGGTCGGGGGATGGCTGTTCGCCTCGCTCTATCTGTCGGCCGACGACCGTGTCGAGGTTCTGGCTGTTGCGACCGACATCGGGAGGTTCGACGTGATCGATCGGAGCGACCTCAGAGTCGTCACCATCGGCGAGGACACCGACGTTGCGTCGATCCCCGCGTCGCGTCTCGATGAGTTGATAGGGCGGGTCGCCTCGACCGACATCGTTGCCGGCGGGCTGCTTGTCGACGGGCAGTTGTTACCTGCGGGTGATCGGCTCGTGACTGCCGACGAGGCGATCGTGGGTGTGTTGGTCGGGCCAGGTGATTCGCCGACAACGGGCATGACCCGTGGAGCTGTGGTGTCCGTCGTCATCCGACCGGCTGCCGGAACCAACGGCACCGTCGCTGAAGTACAAGGGTGGATCGCCGGGATCGGCGGAGAGGTGTCGTCGAGCGGAGACCGACCCGTAGAGGTCGTCGTCGCGCGGTCCGAGGCTGCCCGAGTCTCGGCCGCCGCCGCAGACCGTCGGGTCACGATCGTGGTGCTGGGGGACTGACGATGCGGCTGGGACTGGTGAGTGCCAAAGGATCGCCGGGGGTGACGACGCTGGCCATCGGGGCCGCAGCGGTCATGGGCGCGATCGCCGTGGAGCTCGACCCGGCTGGCGGTGACGTCGAGTGCTGGGTGGGCCCGGTCGGTGAGCCCGGGCTCATCAGGGTCGCCGGGGCGCTGCGTCATATGGCGGATCCGAACGGGGTGCTCGCCGATCACGCAGCTGAGGTGCACCCTGGGTTGCGTGTCGTGCTGGCGCCGACCGGTGGCGAACAAGCGGCGTCGACGTTGATGGCTATCGGCAATCGGCTGGCCCCTGCGATGCGGGGCGAGGACGGCTCGGTGGTGCTCGACGGCGGCCGTTGGAACCGTACGCAGCCAACCGCAGGCCGACTGGCGGGATGCGACGTCGTCGCCGTGGCACTGGCTCCAACTCTCGGCGGTGTCGCCCACAGTCGAGGAGCGATCAATGCGCTCCGAGACTCGCTCGGGGTACCAGTCGTTGGCGTGCTGATCGGCGACCGCGGCTACAGCCCCGGTGAGGTCGCCGGCGAACTCGATGTCCCCGTGGCCGGGTCGATCGCATGGGACCAGCGCGGCGCTCAGGCATTGATCACTGGTGGTCCCTCCAGGTGGTGGCGTCGGTCGGCGCACGGCCGGTCGATCCGCTCGTTCGTCGACGCGCTCTCGACGTGGGTGCCGGAGGAGGTGGGTGCTCATGCCTGACCTCGGCGTGGAACGCATCGAGGTGACGCTGCGGCGGCTCGTCGCGGATGAGATCGGCGACTACCTGCGTCGCTGTTCCGACGAAGGGCGGCGACCACCGGACGAAGCCGATCAGCGTCAGATGGCAAGAGCGATCGTGCGGCGCGAACTCGATGTGCGTGCGCGCACTGCGCTTCGCCTCGGCGAGCCACAGATCTCCGAAGTCGAAGAAGACGAGGTCACCGAGTCAGTCCTTGCCGCAGCGTTCTCCACGGCGCCGGCAATCGACCGGCTACTCGAGCGCCGCGATGTCACCGATCTGCACGTGAACGGCTGCGACGACGTGCGGCTCGTCACCATCGACGGTGTCGTCGAGCGCGCCGATCCCATCGCAGCCTCCGACGCGGAACTGATCGCGATGATCCAGGCGATGGCTCGGCGGGGCGGCCACATGGAGCGCGAGTTTACCCCCGCCCAACCACGCCTCGATCTGCAACTTCCCGACGGCTCACGGCTTGCTGCAGCCGCGTGGGTGACACCTCGGCCGTACATGACGATCCGCCGGCACCTGCTGGTGGACGCCGACCAGGACAACCTCGTCCGTCGAGGCATGTACGACCGTGGCATCGCTTCATTGCTCAAGGCCTTCGTCGCTGCCCGGTGGAACCTGCTCATCTGCGGCGGACAGGGCGTCGGTAAGACCACGCTGCTGCGGGCGCTGCTGCACGACTGCGAGCGGTCTGAACGTGTCGTGGTGCTGGAGCAAGAACCCGAGCTGCACTTGGACCGGATGCCCGAACGGCACGACCAAGTCCTCGTGTTCCTCGAACGACCGCCGAACAGCGAGGGCGTCGGAGGCGTCACCCTCGCCGACCTGTCCCGAACGATCAAACGGTTCACGCCCGATCGCATCGTGGTCGGCGAAGTAAGAGGCCCCGAAGTCATCGACATGCTGGAAGCGATGAGCCAGGGCATCGCCGGCTCGATGTGCACCATCCACGCCGACTCGTCATGGTCAGTGTTCCCTCGCATGTCGGTCTACGCCCGAGCGGGCGGACGTGACTGGGCGACGGGCGACGTGATGCAGCTCGCCTCATTGGCGCTCGACGCAGTCGTCTTCCTCTCGAAGACGCGCGACGGGCGACGGGTCGTCTCCGAGATCCGACACGTCGACCACTACGACGCCGACACTGGGCAGGTGGTCACCGACGTATGGTTCGGCGCCAGCCCTGACGGTGTGGCCACACCGAACCCAACGTCGCCGATCCCCGTCAGGCTGCTCGACGAACTCGTCGCCCACGGCTACGACCCGTCGCTCCACGAGCGGGGTGCCTGGTGACAGCGCTCGCAGCGCTCTGCGGCGCGCTCATCGCCGGGGGACTCTGGCTGGCGTTCGCCTCATGGCGCCCAGTGCCCGCACCAATCGCCGAGCGGCAACCGACCGTTCGGGCGCGGGCCGTGCTCGAACGCGACCGTGTGATTGCAGCCGCTGGTGCTGGTCTGCTCGTGCTGATCCTGACACGCTGGCCCGTCGCTGCGATCGGTGCCGCCGTTGCCGGATGGTCGATTGCTGCGATGCCCCGTCGTGCAGATCGCGAGCGTCACGAGGCTCGCACCGAGGCCATTGCGTTGTGGACCGAGATGCTGCGCGACTCGATGGGCACCGCGCGGGGCGTCGAGGGAGTCCTGGTCGCCACCGCCGCGGCGGCGCCCGTTGCGATCCGCCCCGAGATCCAGCGGATGGCGCAGCGGCTCTCCAGCGAGCCGCTCGGCGACGTGCTCGACGACCTCGCCACTGATCTCGACCATCCGCTCGGCGATCTCGTCGTCACGGCGCTGCGACTCACTTCCACCACGGGCGGGCGACGCGTGCGTGAGGTCCTCGCTGACCTCGCTGCGGCCGCATACGCAGAGGCTGAATCGCATCGGCGCATCGCCGTTGCACGGGAACGTCCTCGTGCTGCGCTCAAGTACACGGCGCTAGTCATCGGTGGCTTCGTCGGTCTGCTGGCGATCTTCTCGCGGCGCTACCTCGAGCCCTACGACAACGCTGTCGGGCAAGTGGTGCTTGCGGCTGTCGGCTTCTACTGGGCCGCGGGTCTCTGGTGGATGCACCGGATGGGCCGCTCCAACCCGGTCCCGCGCTACCTCACCAACGCTGGTGGCGGTGCGGCATGAGTTCGCTCACTGCCGTTGCGCTCGCCGGCGCCGCGACCGGTAGCGGCGTCTGGTTGATGTGGAGTGGCTGGATCCCCGCTCGGCGACCGCTTGCACAGACGCTCATGCGACTCGGCCAGCCGGTGGTCGAGATCGCTCCCGAACGCGACAACGTCGACGTTCGGGTGGGGATGTGGGCGCGGCGAATCGGGCCAGTCGAACGAATCATTGCCTCGATGCGAACCGACCTGCGGGTGCTCCGCCGAGCCCCGGACGAACAGGCCGCTCTGATCGTCGTCTACACGCTGTGTGGATTCCTGTGGGCGCCCGTCGTCGCAGCAGGCGGATACCTCGTGGGAGTCCACATTCCGATCGGCATTCCGTTCTGGCTCGCGGTCGCCGGCGCAGCACTTGGCGCGGTCAGTTCCATCCGCACCGTCCGGACACAGGCGGCCGAGCGGCGACGCATGTTCTCTCACGCTCTCGGTTCGTTCTGCGACGTGGCGGGCATGTGCCTGGCGAGTGGCCGAGGGATCGATGCCTCGATCCAGACCGCTGCCGCGGCGGGCGATGGCTGGCCGTTCGCCGAGCTGCAAGCAACGCTCCGGACGGGATACGTGCGCGGCGAGACGCCGTGGGAAGCGCTCTCCCGCCTTGCCGATGAGTGTGACCTGACCGACCTGACCGAGCTGGCGGCCGCGCTATCGCTGGCAGGTGACGAGGGTGCTGCCGTACGCGACACGGTGTCCTCGAAGGCCAAGTCGATCCGCGAACGCCTGACAGCGAACGCCGAGCGGGATGCCGCATCGATCACCGAGCGCATGGGCATCCCGGCCACCCTGCTGCTGCTCGGGTTCATGATCTTCCTCGGCTTCCCTGCGATCTACGTCCTCTTCCAATGACAGAAAGGCCGGCCCACAACCCCGGTACGGAGAAAGGCAACAGCAATGACAGCGATCATCGTCTGGTTCCAGACACAACTCATCGAAGTACGAGCACGCGCCGCCGAAGAGGCGGACCGCGGCGAGATCGTCGAGAAGGTGATCATCGTCGCGGCCGCCGCGGCCATCGCCATCGCAGCGATGGCGGCAATCGCAGCGGCCGTCGACATCAAGATCGCCGGTCTCGAGCTCTGACAGGAATCGCGGTGCGACGGCATCGCAACGGCTGCGGGCTCGATCCGCAGCGCGACGAACGAGCGCGCCCCGACGACGAGGCCGGATATGGGTCGGCAGGTGATCGCGGTTCGTCGACCGTCGAGTTCGTCATCGCGTCTGCGGCCATGGTGCTGCTGTTGCTCATGGTTGTGCAGGTTGGCGTCTGGTACCACACCCGCGCCGTCGCCCAGACCGCCGCGCGCCATGGATTGGATCACGTCCGCACGATCAACGGATCGCCGGGCGAGGGCATCGATGTCGCGTCCGAGTTCCTCGACCAGTCCGGTGGCGGGCTCGAGAACCGCAACGTCGATTCAACCCGCACCGCAGCTGTGTCGTCGGTGACCGTCTCGGGCCGGGTCGTGTCGATCCTGCCGGGAGTGTCGTTCACCGTGTCGGTCACCGTGGACGCACCGACGGAACGGATCGAGCCGTGACCGCCGCCCGCTCCGACCGTGGCTCGGTGTCGGTCGAGCTGGTCATCCTCGCTCCGCTGTTCGGGCTGCTGCTTCTCGGCGTGATCGCCGTTGGGCGGGTCAGCAACGCTCGCGCCGACGTGGACGCGGCGGCGCGCATGGCTGCACGTGATCTGTCGATCGCCAGGGATCCGCAGAGCCGGCTCGCCGAGGTCGAGCGCACCGTCGCCGCGACGCTCGACGTCGGTTCACCATCGTGCCGCTCCATGTCGATGGACGCATCAATCGCCGACGACATGATCGAGGTAACCGTCACCTGCTCCGCCGACCTACAGGAAGCATCGGTGCTCCCGCTCCCCGGCAGCCTCTCGATCTCCGGATCGGCGAGCGAGGTTCGCGACGCGTTCCGGGAGCGCACGCCATGAACGCTCTCAGGCGAAGCCGCCGTTTCGACCTCCGGGACGATCGGGGATCGGTCACCGTCTGGGCCATCAGCGCGACCGTTGCCTGCGTGCTCATCATCGGCCTCGTGGTCGACGGCGGCACCATGCTCCGTGCCCGAAGTGACGCCTTCGCTCTGGCCAGTTCTGCCGCCCGCGCTGGAGCGCAGGAACTCGACTCCGCCGCGGCGGTGCAGGGGCTCACAGTTCTGGACCCCGTCGCAGCCGAACGGGCCGCACTCGACTACCTCGCTGCGCATGACGCAACCGGCACCGTCGCGATCACCGAGGAGACCATCACGGTCACGGTCACCAGCGCGACCAGCCTCCAACTCCTCCGCCTCGCCGGCGCGGAGACCGCCAGCTTCACGGCCACCTCGACCGTCAACATCGTGAAGGTCGAGTTGCCATGACCCGCCTGCGAGCGCTCATTCGCGGAGTTTCGAGCCTCGCTGCACTCGCAGCGCTGCTCATCGGACTACCCGTTCTCCTCTCGTCGTGGGGGCGCCTCCCTGGCTCGCCGAGCTCCGATTGGTTGGATCGGCTCAGCGACACCGCCGTGTCGGACACGACGGTGTTCGTCGTGCTCACGTTGGCGGCGTGGGTCACATGGGCGACCTTCGCTGCTGCGGTGGTCGTCGAGTTCGTCGCCGGCATCCGCGGCATCCAAGCGCCACGAATCGCGTTCGCCGGGCCGTTCCAACGATCCGCTCGGACCCTCGTCGCCGGGGTCCTGCTGATGCTGAGCCTGCTCCAGAGTGCGGGACCCTCCTACGCCTCTGTCCCCCGAGCCACTGCGGCAGCTGTCACCCCGACCTCGTTTGCGCACGAGTCGCCCCAACCCGGTCATGTCATCGAGATGACGATCGCCCCAGCAAGGACGACCTACAACGCGAGCAGCTCCGATGAGACCACCCCGACGAACGATCCACAGGACGCCGCACCGGTGATCGAGGTCGAACGCGGGGACAGCCCATGGAGCCTCGCCGAGGCGCACCTGGGCGATGGGTTGCGGTGGCGCGAGCTGTACGAGATCAACCGCGGGCTTCCCCAG
>JADLEF010000434.1 GCA_020846295.1 Acidimicrobiales bacterium | reverse complement strand
TCGAAGCGCTTGAGGAGCTGGTCACCGACGAAGTTCAGGCTGAGCACGGTCAGGAACAGCACGGCACTCGGGAGGAACACCATGTGCGGGGTCTCGTTGAACTTGATCCGGCCCTCGCCGATGATCGACCCCCACGTGATCGTGGGGGCCTCGACGCTCAGACCGAGGAAGGACAGCGAGCTCTCCGCCACGAGCACGATGCCGAACGTGAGGAACGCGAACGACACGAGCGTCGGCATCACGTTGGGCAGCACCTCGCGCCGCAGGATCGTGAGCTTCTTCACGCCGAGCACCTGGGCCGCCTTCACGTAGTCGCGGTCGGCCACCTGCAGCGTGGCGCCGCGGACGATGCGTGCGAGCGCCGGGATCGCGAGCAGGCTCACCGCGACGATCACCGTGAACAGCGACTGGCTGCGGATCGCGACGATGAAGATCACGAGCAGCAGCGCGGGGATCGCGAGGGTGACGCTGATGATCACCCGCACGATCGAGTCGAGCCAGCCTCGCAGGTAGCCGGCGAGCAGGCCGAGCAGCCCGCCGAGACCGATGCCGATCACGGTCACCATGAAGCCGACGAACAGCGAGATGCGACCGCCGACCACGACGCGCGAGAACACGTCCTGGCCGAAGCTCGCGGTGCCGAACGGGTGGCTCCAGCTCGGCCCCTGGCTGATCGCGCTCGCGTCGCGCTCGTTCGGGTCGGACACGAACGGCAGCAGCTCGCCGAGCGCGCTGACCACGGCGACCAGCACGAGCCACCCGAGCGCGAACCGGAAGAGCCAGTTGCCGGACCCACGAACGCCGCGCGACTCGGGTGCGTCGGCGGCCGCCGCTCCGGCGGCCTCGATCGCTGCCTCGGGAGCGATGTCGGTCATGCCGGTGCCTGTGCTCTCACTCGGGGGTCGACGATGGTGTAGAGGAGGTCGACGATCGTGTTGGCGACGACGAACACCACTGCGACGAGCGCGACCAGGGTCTGGACGGCGAAGAACTCGCGGCGTGCCACCGCTTCGAGCAGGTAGCTCCCCATGCCGTCGAAGTCGTAGATGAACTCGACGACGATCGCGCCGTTCACGAGCTGCGCGATGTTGAGGCCGGCGACGGTCAGGAGCGTCACGGTCGACGGGCGCAGCACGTGACGCAGGAGGATGTGCGTGTTCGACATGCCCTTCGCCTTGGCGACGGCGACGAAGTCCTGCTGGAGGTTCTGGCGCATGTCGGCGCGGAGGAGGCGGAGGTACACCGGCGTCGCCGCGAGACCGAGCACGAGCGCCGGGAGCCACACCGACTTGAGGTGGGCCCCGACGCCCTCGCTCCAGGGCGCGTAGCCCGTGAGCGGATACCAGCCGCGCTGCACGGAGAACACGAAGCGGAGCGACTCGCCGAGCACGAACGCCGGCACGGAGAGCAGCACGAAGGCGAACAGGTTGACCGCGGTGTCGCCACCGGGGCCGCCGCGCAGGCCATGGAACACGGCTGTCGGCACGAGGATGCCGACCAGCAGCGCGGCGGCGAGGGTCCACCCGGCGAACACCGAGATCGCGAGGAGCGCGACGACGGCGATCGGGTAGACGATCTTCGGGATCGGTCGTGGCACTCGACCCGCCTGGTACGCGGACCAGATGCCGAGCGGTACGGCGATCGCCAGCGCGATGATCTGGCTGTAGAGGAAGAGCCACGCGGTGCGCGGCATCCGTTGTTCGATCGTGCCGGTGAGCGGTTCGGCGTCACCGCTCTTGTAGAAGGCCGGGCCGAGGTCGCCGCGGAGGACGTCCTTGGCCCAACCCCAGTACTGCACGAACGCGTTCTCGTCGAGCCCGCGCTCGTCGACGCACGCGTTGACGGCCTCGACGGTGGCACCGGTGCCGAGCGCCGACACGCACGGCTGGGCGTTCTCCGACACGCCGAGCTCGCGCAGGGCGGCCTTCTGCTCGGCGTCGACGCCGACGAACCGGAGCAGGAACGAGGTGATGAACGTGACCAGCAGGAGGATCAGCAGCGCGCCGCCGAGGCGTTGCACCGCGAACCGCCAGCCGGCGACGCGGACGATCCAGGTCGCCAGCGCGACCAGGACGGCGAGGATGACGAGGACGACGATCATCGGGAGCGGGCCCCAGGGCCGCGCCGGCGGTGCGCCGGCGCGGCCCGTGGAACGTCAGGGTCAGGCGTCCTTCCAGGCCTCGTGGAGCCAGACTCGACCGGCGATCGACGGCAGCACGACCTTGCCGTCGGCCAGGGTCATCTCGTTGATGCCGTGGACGTTGGCCTGTTGCGGGATGATCCACTCGGTCTCGGTCAGCCAGAGGTTGTAGACGTTCTCCGCGAAGATCGTGTTGATCTGCTTGCCGAGCTCGTCGAGCTCGGCCGGGTCGGTCGTCTGCCACGTCTGCTCGAGGACGGCGTCGAGCTCGGGGTCCTTGATCCGGCCGAAGTTGAGCGCGAGGCCCTCGGCGTGGCGGCTGTGCCACCAGATGAATTCGAGACCCGGGTTGCTCTGGCCGTGGTTGCGCCACAGGAACACCTGGAACGCACCGGTGATCGCCTTGGTGATCAGCTCCGACTGGTCGAACTGGTCGATGTTGACCGTGAGGCCGCAGTTGGTGCTCCACATGTCGGCGAACAGCTCGGCGGTGAGCAGGTTCGACGGCACGTTGGTCGTGCCGTAGAGGACTTCCTCCGGGCGGCCGATCTCGTCGAGCAGCGCGTTGCCGGCCTCGGGGTCGAACGCCGGGAAGCCGGGGTCGTCGAGGAACCCGAGCGACCCCTCGGCGAACGGGCCGTTGGCCAGCTTGCCGCCCGGATCGCGGAAGGCGATGAACTCGTCACGGTCGGTGCAGAGCGCGAGCGCCCGGCGCATCTCCGGGTTGTCGAACGGCGGCACCGAGTTGTTGAACATCAGGTACGAGGTCTCGCGATCGCTCGCCGTGGGGGCGAGGCTGTTGCCGCCGTCGACCCACTCGGTCTGCCAGTACTCGCGGTTCTCGCCGAAGCTGTCGTGCTGCGCATCGGCGTCGCCCGACTGCATCGTGGCGAGGCGTGCGGCCACGTCGGGGACGGGGCGGAACACGATCGAGTCGAGGTACGGCAACGGCTGGCCGTCGCTCCCCATCCGCCAGTAGTCGG
>JADLEF010000433.1 GCA_020846295.1 Acidimicrobiales bacterium | reverse complement strand
TGGTACTGGGCGAGCAGGTCGCTGTTGAGCACGACGACGGTGCCGATGATCCCGAGCAGGATCAGCGACACCAGGTAACGGGCCCGCACCCCGGCCACGCCGAGGAGGGCGAGCAGCACCACCACGAACACCAGCATCGTGCCGAGGTCGGGCTGGAGCAGGATGAGGCCCATGGGCACGCCGGCGATGCCCAGGGCCGCGACCAGGCGGGCGAAGCCCAGGTCGGCGCGGTGGGTCGACAGGTAGCCGGACAGCACCACGATGATGGCCAACTTGGCCGGTTCCGACGGCTGCAGCTGGAACGCACCGAGCGCGAACCAGGCCTGGGCGCCCTTCACGTTCTGGCCCATGACCAGCACCGCAGCGAGCAGACCGAGGGCGCCGACGTAGAAGATGGGCGCCCATTCCCGCAGCTTGCGATAGTCGATGAAGGCGAGCGTGCCCATCACACCCAGGCCGAGCAGCAGCGCCATCGTCTGGCGGGCGACCATGCCGGTGTAGGGCTCCGGTCCACTGCCCTTGGTGGCGCTGAAGATGGTGGCGAGGCCGACGACGGCGAGGCCCAGGCTGAGCCCGAGCACGCTCCAGTCGAGGTGGCGGTGGGGCGCGCCGGGATCGCGGCGCAACGATTCGACCGACGGCGCCGGCCGCACGAGCAGCGACATCAGCCGAGCCGCCGGGGCGACACGGACCGCCCGCGACGGCGCCTCCGCCGGTCCCGCCGCCGGATCGCGGCTGCGCCGCTGGCGACGCCGACCAGCGCCGGCAGGGCCAGCGCGCCGGTCTCGGTCTGCGGCGCGGCGGCGGGCGAGGACGTGCCCACCGAGGTGGGGGCCGGCTCCGGTGTCGTCGTGGCAGGCGGCACCGTGCTGGTGGGGGCGGGCGGTGCGGTGGTCGGTTCGGGTGGCGGGGCCACGGTGGTGGCGGACGGCGGGGCGGTGCTCGTGGCGGTCGGCTCCTCGGCGGCGGCGGGCGAGAGGTCCTCGTCCCCGTCCGTCTCGGTGGTCTCGGTGGTCTCGACGATGGTGGTCGTGGTCGAGCCGGTGACGGGCGGCGGGGCGATCTGCGGCTTCACCTCGGGCAACTGCTCCATGATGCGTCGGACCAGCGGGGCGGCGGTCTCCGAGGCGAAGCCCGACTCCTCCATCACGGCGACGACGACGTAGCGAGGGTCATCAGCCGGTGCGAACCCGGCGAAGAGAGCGGTGTCGGCCTTGTTGTTCACCTCGGCCGTGCCCGTCTTGCCGGCGACGGGGAACGCCGACAGCGGAAAGCCCCGGAACGCGGGGTAGGCGGTGCCGTCCTCGTCGGCGACGACCCCGCGCAGGCCGGCGATGATCGGATCGCGCAGCTCCGGCGGCACCGTCACCGTGGCCAGCTGGCGGGGCCCGTAGGTCCGGGTGACCTCGCCGGTGCCGTGGTTGAGCAGGGCCTTGGCGATGGCCGGGACGTGGAGTGTCCCGCCGTTGGCCAGCGCCGCGTAGGCGTTGGCCAGCTGCAACGGGGTGGACTGCATCTCACCCTGTCCGATGGACATGTTCACCGTGTCGCCGGTGAACCAGTCCGACCGTTCGTACGCAGCGGGGTTCTCGGCCACCAGCGCGGCGAGCGACGCCGGATCGCCCACCCAGCCGCTGTCCTCGCCGGGCAGTTGGATGCCCGTGGAGGTGCCGAAGCCGAAGGCGCGCACGCCCTCCTGCAGCGCCGCCTCACCCAGCACCCCGCGCTGCTCGTAGAACGCCTCGCCCAGGCGGTAGAAGAACACGTCGCTGGATACCACCAGTGCCCGTTCGAGGTCGACCCGGCCGTACTTGGTGTTGTTGGCGTTGGAGAACACGCAGCTGCCGCTGGCCGCGTTGCAGTCCTGCAGCTCGTAGCTGCCGTTGTCCATGATCACGTCGCCCGAGCTGAGCAGGCCGCGCTGCATGGCGGCCACCGCGGTGAACGGCTTGAAGGTGGAGCCGGGGGCGTAGCGGCTGGCGATGGCCCGGTCGTTGAACGGCTGGTAGGCGGCCGGATCGTTGAGCTCGTTGTACCGGTACTCGCTGATGCCGCCGATGAACTCCGCAGGGTTGTACGTCGGGTAGCTGGCCAGGGCGAGGACCTCGGAGGTCTTGGCGTCGAGGATCACGACGGCACCGGCCGGCGCCTTGAGCGGCGGGTCGCTCTCCCGGCGCTTCTTCTGCAGCCGGGCCTGTTCCAACGCGTCCTCGAGCAGGGTCTCGGCCGCCTTCTGCAGCTGCCCGTCGATGGTGAGCTGCAGATCGGCGCCGGGCACGGCGGGGATGTCGGACCGGGTGCCGATCTCGCGCTCGGTGGCATCGACCTCCACCGTGCGGACACCCGGCTTGGCCCGCAGCTCGCTCTCGAAGACGCGCTCGACCCCGGCCTTGCCGATCTCGTCGCCGGGTTCGTAGTTCTTGGGGTCCTTCTCCCGGGCCTCGAGCTCGTCGCTGTTGATCGATCCGGTGTAGCCGAGCAGGTGGGCGGCCAAGGTGCCGTGCGGGTAGCTGCGGACCTCGGTGCGCACCACATCGACCGACGGGAACTCGTAGAGCCGCTCCAGCAGGTAGGACTCCAGCTCCGAGCTGACGTCCTCGGCGATCGGCACCGGCTTGAGCGGGTCATAGCGGGGATCCTGGATCCGGCCGGCGATGTCGGACACCTTGGTCGGGAAGCCGGCGGCGTTGAGGGCCCGGGCCAGCCGCAGCTGGAGCCCTTCCGGGTCGTCCAGCGCCTCGAACTGGCGGCGGTCGATGGTGACCACGATCGACTCGCGGTTGTCGACCAGCACGTGGCCGTTCCGATCGAGGATGCGGCCGCGGGGCCCTTGGTAGGAGATGTCCCGGAAGCGGGCGGTGCCGAACACCTCCTCGACGGTGGTCGTGCGCAACACCTGCAGGTAGTAGAGCCGAGCGAACAACGCGGCGAACAGCGACACCACCACGATGCCGACGAGGGCGACGCGAAGTGCGGGTTGCTCGTCGGACATCGCCCTCCATTTCAGCAGCTCCGCGCGTCCGAGACCGCTCGCGGCGCCCGAATCCGTTCGCCGGCGCCGCTCAGGTGGGGATGCGGGTCGGCGCGTCCGGGGCGAACACCCAGGTCCAGAGCCTGGTCGCCACCAGCGCGCCCGCCGCGTTGAACACCCCGACGACGATGGCGACGCGGGCGATCGTCGTCATCGGCGGGCCGACCGCGTCCAACAGCCGGCCGACGAGCACCCAGGCCACCACCCCGAGTGCGCTGCCGATGCCGACGAAGAGCATCCTGGCCGAGCGGCGGGAGGCGGCCATCTGCAGTTGCAGGCGGCCCGCGCTGTAGGCGACCACGCAGTAGACGAGCGCGGTCATGCCCAGCGGCGTCTGGAGGAACAGGTCATAGGTGAGCCCGAGGGAGAACCCGAGCACCACGCCGCGATCGGGACCGGCCGCCACCCCGGCGGCCACCGCCAGCAGCAGCGTCAGCTCCGGGCGCACGCCGAGCACACCCAGGGACGACATCACGCTGACCTGCAGGATCACGGCCACGATGACGATGCCGATGCAGCGGCCGATGACGACGACCTTGCCGGCGGTCACGCCGGAGCGCTCACTGGGTGGACTGCCACAGCAGCACGGTGACGAACGACAGCGACGACGGATCGACCTCCAGCTCGACCTCGACCCCGCTCACCCGGGCCGTGCCGTCGGAGGTGCCGTCGGGCGGGGGGACCTTGCTGATCCGACCGACGATGATGTCGGGCGGGAAGACGCTGCCGTCGAGGCCGCTGGTGACGACCACACCACCCTCGATCACCTGGTCCACTCCGAGGTCGCCCTGCACCAGCAGCGGTTGGCCCGGTCCTTGGCCCCGCAGCGCGAAGTTGGTCGGGGTGGTGGCCGAGGTGGGCCGTACGCCGACGCCGAAGTTCCGGGAGTCCGCCAGCTCCACCACCGACTGCTCGTCGGTGACGTCGACCACGCGGCCGACCAGCCCGGCTGCGGTCACCACCACCATGTCGGTGCGGATGCCCGACGAGGTGCCCTTGTCGATGCGCACGTTGTTCTCGAAGTTCGCCACGGGCCCCCGCAGCACCCGCGCGGTGCGCGTCTCCATGTTGCGGGCGGTGGTGATCTCCATCTGCTTCTTGAGCTCGTCGAGCTGTTGCTGGGCGTTCTCCTCCTGCAGCGGCATGGCCTCGAGCTCGGCGACACGCTCGCGCAGCCGCTCGTTCTCGGCCTTCACGTCGCCGTAGTGCAGCACGCCGTTGAACCCGTTGCGCACCGGGTTGAGCGCGGAGTCCACCCCGCCCACCACCGGCTCGAACACGGCGCGCAGCCCGTTCTGAGCGGTCTCGAGCGGCCCGAACCCACGGAAGTCCAGCGTGAGCAACGAGAGCGCGCTGGCGAGGACCAGCAACAGGATGAACCGGGAGCGGCTGGTGCGCGTCTGCTGGAGCACGGAGCGTCGATGATGCCAGATGGAGCGGCGCGTGCGCCCCGCGTCAGGTCAGCGAGGAGGAGAAGAGGACGTTCTTGAGCGCCTCGAACTCCTCGAGGGCCTGGCCGGATCCGAGGGCCACGCAGTACAGGGGGTTTGCCGCGATGCGGATGGGCATGCCGGTCTCGTGGGCGAGGCGCCGGTCCAGCCCGTTGAGCAGCGCGCCGCCACCGGCCAGGGTGATGCCCTGCTCCATGATGTCGGCAGCGAGCTCGGGCGGTGTCTTGTCCAGGGTGACCTTCACCGCGTCCACGATGGACGCCACCGGCTCGGCCAGCGCCTCGCGCAGTTCGCCGGTGGTGATGGTGATGGTCTTGGGCAGACCGGAGATGAGATCGCGGCCCCGCACCTCGGCCTGCAGCTCCTCACGCAGCGGCCAGGCGCTGCCGAGGGCCATCTTGACCTCCTCGGCGGTGCGCTCGCCGAGGGCCAGGCTGTACTCCTTCTTCACGTACTGGATGACCGCGTCGTCCAGTTCGTCGCCGCCGACCCGCACCGACTCCGAAGCGACGATGCCGCCGAGGGAGATCACGGCCACCTCGGTGGTACCGCCGCCGATGTCCACGATCATGTTGCCGGCGGGCTCCTGCACGGGCAGCCCGGCCCCGATGGCGGCGGCCATCGGCTCCTCGATGATGTGCGCCGGCTTGCGGGCGCCGGCGTACTCGGCCGCCTCGAGCACGGCCCGTTGCTCCACCCCGGTGATCCCGGAAGGCACCGCGATGACCATGCGGGGCTTCACCCAACGGCGGTGGTGCACCTTGTGGATGAAGTAGCGCAGCATCTTCTCGCAGATGTCGAAGTCCGAGATGACGCCGTCCTTGAGCGGGCGCACCGCCTGGATGTTGGCCGGCGTGCGGCCGATCATCCGTTTGGCCTCGGTCCCGACCGCGAGCGGCCGACCGTCGTGGATGTCGATGGCGACAACCGACGGCTCGTTGAGCACGATTCCCTGACCCCGTACGTAGACGAGGGTATTCGCGGTGCCGAGATCGACCGCCATATCGCGGCCTACGAATCCGGTCAGCCTGTCAGCCATGGCTACCGCCCGATGTGGCGAGAAAGAACGTCGCAAGCCTAGGAGCCCGACCGTCGGTCCACAAGGGCACGCGACCGATCAGCGGCCGGAGGCCAGGTCGGGGAAGAAGATGTCGATCTCCCGGGCGGCGGATTCGGCCGAATCGGAACCGTGGACGAGGTTCTGGGTGAAGTCGATGCCGAGGTCCGCTCGGATGGTGCCCGGCGCCGCCTTGCGACAGTTGGTGGCACCCATCATCGTGCGCACGACCTCGAAGGTGTCCTCGGGGCCTTCCACGACCAGGGTGACCACCGGGCCGCTCGACATGAACGACACCAGGTCCGGGTAGAAGGGCTTGCCGACGTGCTCGGCGTAGTGCCGGCTCAGCACGTCCTCGGTGAGGAGGCGCAGCTCCATGGCGGCGATGCGCAGGCCACGGCGCTCGAAACGGCTGACGATCTCCCCGACGAGGCCGCGTGCGACGGCGTCGGGCTTGCAGATGACGAGGGTGCGATCCACGAGGGATGCACGCTAGCGCCTGCGGACGCCGAGCCCGCAGGCCGGGCCGGGAAAGCTGCCGGTCAGCGACGACGACGTTGCGCGGCCCGCACGACGGTGCGCGCCGAGCCGACCAGGTACAACGATCCGGTGATGAGCACGAGGTCCGACGGGGTGGCGGCGTCGAGCGCCCACCCGACGCCTTGTTCGATCGTCTTCGCCACCCGGCAGCTGACGCCCATGGCGGCCGCCGCGAAAGCCAGCTCGTCCGCCGGCAGGGCCCGGGGGGACGTGGGCGTGCAGGTGATGACCTGGTCGAAGCCGTCGGCGCGGAAGGCCTCCAGCATGGCGGTGGGATCGCGGCCCTCGAGCATGCCGCACACGAGGATGCGGCGGCCCTCGACGGCGAAGCCCTCCTCCAGCACGGCCGCGGCCGCCTCGGCCCCGTCGGGGTTGTGGGCCCCGTCGAGCACGATCAGCGGGCTTCGGCCGACCACCTCGAAGCGGCCTGCCACCTCGACCTGGGCGAGTCCGTCGGAGACGACCCCGGGGTCCAGGGCACGATCGAAGAAGGCGGTCGCGGCCATGATGGCGAGCGCCGCGTTGGTGCCCTGGTGCGCTCCGTGCAGCGGCAGGAACAGCTCCTCCAGCCGCTGGTAGGGGGTGCGGAGGTCGAGCAGGCGGCCGCCGACGGCAAGCCGGTTCGCCTCGAGGTCGAAGTCCTCGCCGGCGACGAGCATCCGGGCCGCCCCCTCGCCGTCGAAGATGTCGCGCAGGTCGGGAGCGGTCTCGCCGAGGATCACGGTGGAGCTCGGCTTGATGATCCCGGCCTTCTCGTGGGCGATGGCGCGCCGCCAGTCGCCCTCGAAGTTGGTGTGGTCGCGCCCGACGTTGGTGATCACCGCGACGTCGGCGGTCACCACGTTGGTGGCATCGAAGCGGCCCATCACGCCGACCTCGACCACGGCCACGTCCACCGCCTCGGAGGCGAACAGGGAGAGCGCGCAGGCGGTGAGGCACTCGAAGTGGCTGGGTCGATGCGTGAACATCGGCTCGAGCAGCGACAGCTCCTCCACCATGGCGGCGAAGGTCTCGTCGTCGATCTCCTCGTCGTCGAGGCGGATCCGCTCGTTGTAGCGCTCGAGGTGGGGGCTGGTGTAGGTGCCGACCCGCAGGCCGTGCGCCATCAGCAGTCGGGTGACGATGCGCGCCGTGGAACCCTTGCCGTTGGTGCCGGTGATGTGGATCACCGGGTACGCGGCGTGCGGGTCGCCGCACAGGCGCATGATGTCGCCCATGGCATCGAGCGAGAGGCCCTCGTAGTTCCCGGTGCGGACCTCGAGGTTGATGTGGGCGTCGAGGTACGCCAGCGCGTCGTCGAAGTCCATCAGCGGGCGATCCTACGGGGGCGCGCCGCCGCGCTCAGGACGCGGCGCGGCGGGGGCGCGGCTGGTTCCGCACGTGCTGGGGACGGCGGACCACGGTCGGGTACACCTTCTCGCGCACGTGGTGCTCGTCGATCTCGACGCGGACCGCGTCCTTCTCGGAGGGCAGGTCGTACATCACGCCCAGCAGCACCTCTTCGAGGATGGCGCGCAACCCTCGGGCACCGGTGCCTCGCAGCAGGGCCTGGTCCGCCACCGCGGCGAGCGCGGTGTCGGTGAAGGCGAGCTCGACGTCCTCCAGCTCGAAGAACTTCTGGTACTGCTTGACCAGCGCGTTCTTCGGCTCGACGAGGATGCGGATGAGTGCGTCGTTGTCCAGCGAGGACACGGCACCGATGACCGGTAGCCGGCCGACGAACTCGGGGATCAGGCCGAACTTGAGCAGATCCTCCGGCAGCACCTTGGCCATGAGGTCGTCGAAGCTGTTCTCTTCGCTGCCGCGGATGCGGGCCCCGAAGCCGACGGAGTTGCGGCCCTGCCGGTTGGCGATGATCTGGTCCAGCCCGGCGAACGCGCCGCCGCAGATGAACAACACGTTCGTGGTGTCGATCTGGATGAACTCCTGGTGGGGGTGCTTGCGCCCCCCCTGGGGGGGCACCGACGCGGGGGTCCCCTCGAGTATCTTCAGCAGCGCCTGCTGCACACCTTCGCCCGACACGTCGCGGGTGATCGACGGGTTCTCGCTCTTTCGGGCGATCTTGTCTATCTCGTCGATGTAGATGATCCCGT